>NZ_JBFBDW010000040.1:0-70854 GCF_040683455.1 Kitasatospora sp. NPDC093679 | reverse complement strand
GAGGGGTACTGGGCAAGCTGGTACAGCCGCATGGGCGTGTTCCGGGGGTGGTGGCAGGGGCCCGCGGGGCGCGGGGGCGGGCACGTGTCGGCGTCGGGCGGCGGGGTCGGCCGCCCGACGGGCGGTCAGGCGGCCGGTCCGGTGCGGTCGATCGTGCCCGGGGGCGGCGCCCGGAAACCGCGGTCCGGCCGGGGACGGTGGCGGCGGTGCGGGCTTCGGCCACGGGACGCTCTGCGGTGGACACGGAACGGAACCTTAGGTTAGGCGTACCTAATCACGTCAAATCGGCCGATCCGTCGGGGTGTCGGCGTGTCGACGGCCCGTCAGGTCCATGTAAGGTGAGGCATACCTTAGTTGATCACGGGAGTCCTCCGATGCTCCAGCTGACGGCCGCGCGCGCCTCCGCCGCCGGGCCACCCACGTCGATTCGGCGTCTTGTCGACATCTGTCCGGCGCTGCCGGTCACCCTGTTCGACGGACCGCCGGCCGACCGCGAACGCTGGTGCCCCGGAGACGCCCTGGCCGCCCGCGCCGAATCCCTCGTCGCCGCCGAGGCCGCCCGCATCGAGGCCGCGCACGGCACCGCCCCGCGGCCGCACGTCGCCGCGTCCCGGCTCCTCCACCACTACCTGTGGTCGCTCTGCCTGCTCACCGCCGGGCCCTGGTACCTCGACGGACGGGCCGCCCGGATCGCCCCCGGCGCCCTCTGGATCGAGGAGTCCACCGGAGACCTCGCCCTGCTCGCCGACCTCCCCGACGACGGGCCGCACGGACCGGACGGCCTGCGGACGGCGGTCGCCGCCCACGCGGGGCCGGTGCTCGGCGCCTTCCAGCCGTACGTCCGGCGCGGACCCCGCGCCCTCTGGGGCATGGTCACCGACGACCTGGTCTCCGCCCTCTGGTACCTCGGCCGGACCCTCGGCGAGGAGGACCGGGCGGTCACCGCCGCCTCCGTCCTGCTGCCCGGCGGCACCCCGCCCTTCAGCGGCGCCGCCGCCTTCCGCCGCCTCCCCGGCACGGAGGGCCGCCGCCACTGGACCCGCACCCGCCAGGGCTGCTGCCTCTACTACGCCGTCCGCCCGGACGAGGCCTGCACCACCTGCCCCCGCACCCCCGACGACGAACGCGTCCGCCGCCTGGAGCAGTGACGAACGCGGCGCATCGCACCCGAATGGGTACCCCAGGGCGCGGGGAACCGCGCAGCTCGGGAGTGGCGGCACCAGTGGGGGCGGTGCGCCCGGTCATTGCATGTTCAGCACGGCCGGATCGACGGTACGTCGAAGGGCCGGGCGGGTTGCCTTCCGCTGCGCGCAGTTCCCCGCGCCCCTGATCAAGCTCCCCCGGTCCTGCGAGGTTCAGGCCCTGCGGGAGACGGCCACGCCGGTGAGGCAGAGGGCGCCGCCGGCGAGGGCGAGGGGGGCGGGGAGTTCGCCGAGGAGGAGCCAGGCCATCAGCACCACCAGGGCGGGGACGGCGTACGTGGTGGCGCCCATCCGGCCGGCGGTGGTGCGGGAGAGGGCGTAGGCCCAGGTGGTGAAGGCGAGGGCGGTCGGGAAGAGGCCGAGGTAGACCAGGCCGAGGACGGCGGAGGCCGGGGCCCGGCCGAGGTCGTGCACCAGACCGGGCGCGAACGGCAGGCAGGCGACCGCGCCGATCAGGCAGCCGAAGGCGGTGGTCTGCAGGGGAGTGGCGTGCCGCAGCGCGGGCTTCTGGAGCACCACGCCCGCCGCGTACGCCGCGGCGGACAGCAGGCAGAGCACGATGCCGAGCAGCGAGCCGTGCCCGCCGTCGCCGGACATCGACAGCCCGGTCACCACGGCGCCCGTGAAGGAGACCGCGATCCCGGCGACCAGTCCGCGCGGGAAGCCCTCCTTGAGCAGCCAGCCGCCGAGCAGGGCGATGAGCAGCGGGCCGATGTTGACCACCATCGCGGCGGTGCCCGCGTCGACCTGCTGCTCGCCCCAGTTGAGCGCCACCATGTAGAACCCGAACCAGAGCACTCCGGAGGCGGCGATGCCGGGCCAGGCGGCCCGCGGCGGCAGCCCCTCGCCGCGGGCGGCCAGCAGGACGATCAGGGCGATCGCGCCGACGGCGAGCCGGCCGAGGGCGAGTGCCCCGGGGCCGAAGGAGGTGCCGGCGTCGCGGATGACGACGAAGGCGGAGGCCCACAGCACGACGGTGGTGGCGGCCGCGCCGAGGGCGCGTCCGTCGAGCGGCGCGGCGGCGTCGGTGAGTGTCTGCTCCATGCCGCGCACGGTACCGGCCGGAGGGTTCGTCGCCGACCGAAATATCGCCACCGAAATATCGCGGGCCGAAATATCGCGGGCCGAAATATCGCGGGCCGAAACGGCGCGGGCCGCCGGTCAGCAGCCCTCGGAGAGCAGCTTGTCGTACGCGGCCCGGACGGTGCGGTCCATGGCGAGCATGAACTGGGCGTCGGCGGTGGCCCGGGCGAGCGGGCGGACCCGGCGGATCCGCTCGGTCAGTCCGGCGGCCTCCTCGGGGGTGAGGTCGTCGACGTGGGCGAGCTTGCCGAGCAGGTGGTCGCGGGCGAGTTCGGTGAAGGCCTCGGCGACGGCGTCGAGGTGTTCCTGGGTCCTGCGGCTGACGTCGAGGACGGCGGCGAGCGGGACGCCCTCGGCGACCAGGGCGAGGGTGGCGTCCATCAGGCGGCGGCTGATGTGGGTGATGCCGTCGTCCTCGACGGTGATGTAGCCCTGGGCGATGGACTCGGCGGTGTTCTCGGGGGTGAGCTGGTCGCCGAAGGCGGCGAGGAGTTCGTCCCAGCCGAGCCGGACGGGGGTCTCGTCGGACCAGGGGGCGGCGATCTCGTCGCGCAGGCCGATCAGGTCGGCGACGTCGCGGCCGCTCTCGCCGGCGCCGATGAGTTCGGTGATGCCGCCGAGGGTGTGGCCGCGGTCCAGCAGTTCGCCGATCATCTTCAGCCGGGCGAGGTGCTGCTCGCCGTACCAGGCGATCCGGCCCTCCTTGCGGGGCGGCTGCAGGAGCTTGCGTTCGCGGTAGAAGCGCAGGGTCCGGGTGGTGATGCCGGCGGCCGCGGCGAGCTCCTCGACGCGGTACTCGCGGGGCTGCCCGCTGCTGCTGGTGATCTCCGCCACGCCGCTCAGCATAGGGCGGTCGTGCCGTGAGACGTCGTGTCCGGCTCCTTCCGCACGGGGGCGGCAGCGGCTACTCTGCCAATCGTGCCAGTGATTACTGGCACGGTTAGGCTCGACAGTCCCCGCCGTTCCACCAGCTCCGCCCGGATCCACCCGCACCCCGCACCTCACACCCCCCACCCTCGCCACCTGCCCTGGAGCCGCCGCATGGCATCGCGCAGCAAGCAGCCCGCCGCACCCGCCGCGGGCGCGACCGACCATCCGCACGTGCGGGTCGCCGTGATCGGCTCCGGCTTCGGCGGCCTCGGCGCCGGCGTCCGGCTCCGCCGGGCGGGCATCACCGACTTCGTCATCCTGGAGCGGGCCGCGGCCGTCGGCGGCACCTGGCGCGACAACAGCTACCCGGGCTGCGCCTGCGACGTCCCCTCGCACCTGTACTCCTTCTCCTTCGCGCCGAACCCGGAGTGGCCGCGCAGCTTCTCCGGCCAGCCCGACATCCGCGCCTACCTGGAGAAGGTCACCGACACCTTCGGGCTCCGCCCGCACCTGCGGTTCAACGCCGAGGTCACCGAGGCGCGCTGGGAGGAGGGCCCGGCCCGCTGGCGGCTCACCACCTCCGCCGGCACCTGGACGGCCGACGCCGTGGTCTCCGCCGCCGGGCCGCTCGCCGACCCGCAGATCCCGGACGTCCCCGGCCTCGCCGGCTTCCCCGGCACGGTGTTCCACTCCTCCCGCTGGGACCACGACTACGACCTGGCGGGCAAGCGGGTCGCGATCGTCGGCACCGGTGCCTCCGCGGCCCAGATCATCCCGGCGATCCAGCCGCAGGTCGGCCGGCTCACGGTCTTCCAGCGCACCCCGGCCTGGGTGCTGCCGCGCCGCGACCGCGAGATCACCGGCCTGGAGAAGTGGCTGCACGGCGCCCTGCCGCCGACCGGCGCGCTGCGCCGCGGCACGCTCTTCGCGCTGCGCGAGCTCCAGGTGGACGCCTTCGTCCGCCGCCCCGGCCTGCTGAAGCTCGTCCAGAGGATCGCCGAGAAGCACATCGCCCGCGGTGTCGCGGACCCGGCGCTGCGGGCCCGGCTGACCCCGGACTACCGGATCGGCTGCAAGCGCATCCTGCTGAGCAACACCTACTACCCGGCGCTGGCCGCGGCCAACACCGACGTGGTCTCCTCCCGGCTCGCCGAGGTCCGCGGCTCGACCCTGGTGGCCGGGGACGGCAGCGAGCACGAGGTGGACGCGATCGTCTTCGGCACCGGCTTCCACGTCACCGACATGCCGATCGCCCAGCGGGTCTTCGGCATCGGCGGGCGCAGCCTGGCCGAGGAGTGGAAGGGCGGCATGGAGGCGCTGCGCGGCTCCACCGTGCGCGGCTTCCCCAACCTGTTCTTCGTGATCGGCCCGAACACCGGCCTCGGCAACAGCTCGATGATCCTGATGATCGAGTCGCAGCTGAACTACCTGGTGGACGCGCTCACCACCCTGGACGCGGTCGGCGCGACGGCCATGCAGCCCACCGCCGTCGCCCAGAGGCACTGGAACCTCGAACTGCAGCACCGGATGGACCGCACGGTCTGGACGACCGGAGGCTGCGTCAGCTGGTACCTCGACGACAGCGGGAAGAACACCGTGCTGTGGCCCGCGTCGACGACCGCCTTCCGCCGTGCCACCCGCCGGGTGGACCTCGCCGAGTACGAGCTGATCAAGCGCCCCGCGGCCGTCACCGCCGCGGCGCCCGCCGAGGAGGTGCCGGCGTGATCGACGCGGACTGCGTGCTGCCCGACCCGGCCGCGATCAGGCGGGTCCGCTCCGCCGACGGCACCGGGCTCAACGTGGAGCTGTACGGGCCGACCGGCGCCCCGGTGGTCGTCCTCGCCCACGGCTGGACCTGCTCCACCCCGTTCTGGGCGCCGGTGGTCAACCGGCTCGCCGCCGACCACCGGGTGGTCGCCTACGACCAGCGCGGCCACGGTCGCAGCGACGTGCCGTCCGGCTCCGCCGGGTACGGCACGGCCCGGCTGGCCGACGACCTGGAGGCCGTGCTCACCGACGTCCTGCCGGACGGCGGCCGCGCGGTGCTGGCCGGCCACAGCATGGGCGGCATGACGATCATGGCCGCGGCCGACCGCGGCGGGGTCGCCGCCCGGACGGCGGGCGCGCTGCTGATCAACACCGGCCCGGCCGACCTGGTCGCCGAACTGCTGGTCGTCCCGGCGGCCGTCCGCGGCGCCGGGCTGCGCCGGGCGCTGCACCGCGCGGTGCTGGAGTCGAAGCTGCCGCTCGGCCCGGTCAACGGCGTCAGCCGCGCCCTGCTGAAGTACGCCACGATGGGCCCGGGCACGCCCGCGGCCCGGGTGGACGCCTGCGCCCGGATCGTGCACGCCTGCCCGACCTCCGTCCGGCACGGCTGGGCGAAGGTGCTCGGCGAGCTGGACGTCACCGCGGGCCTGGCGAGGCTGACCGCGCCGACCGCCGTGGTGGTGGGCAGCAGGGACCGGTTGACCCCGCCGGTGCACGCCCGCCGGATGGCCGCCGCACTGCCCGACCCGCAGGGCCTGCTGGAGCTGCCGGGCGTCGGGCACATGTCCCCGATGGAGCGGCCCGCCGAGGTGGCCGCCGAGATCCGCCGGATCGTCACCCTCACCGCCGACACCCGTGCCGACACCCCCGCCGACAAGCAGAGGAGCGCCACCGCATGAACCCGCCCCTGTCCTCCCAGGTCGTGGTGGTGACCGGTGCCGCCCGCGGCATCGGTGCCCTGATGGCCCGTCGGCTCTCCGCGCAGGGTGCCAAGGTGGCGCTGGTCGGCCTGGAGCCGGCCGAGCTGAAGGCGGTCGCCGCCGAGTGCGGTCCGCACGCCTCCGCCTGGGAGGCCGACGTCACCGACCTGGAGGCGCTGAGCGCCGTCGCCCGGCAGATCCAGGACCGCTACGGCCGGATCGACACCGTGGTGGCCAACGCCGGCATCGCCATCGGCGGCCCGCTGCTGGACAGCGACCACCGGGCCTTCACCCGGGTGATCGAGGTCAACCTGCTCGGCAGCGTGGCCACCGCCCGGGCCTTCCTGCCCGCGCTGACCGAGAGCCGCGGCTACCTGCTGCAGATCGCCTCGCTGGCCGCGCTGACCCCGGCTCCGCTGATGTCCGCGTACTGCGCCAGCAAGGCGGGCGTCGAGGCGTTCGCCCATGCGCTGCGCGCCGAGGTGGCGCACCAGGGCGTCAGGGTCGGTGTCGGCTACCTCAGCTGGACCGACACCGACATGGTGCGCGGCGCCGACCAGGACACCGTGCTGAAGCAGATGCGGGCCCGGCTGCCCTGGCCCGCCAACAAGACGTACCCGCTCGGACCGGCGGTGGACCGGCTGATCGCCGGCATCGCCCGTCGCTCGGTGCACGTGTACGCGCAGGCCTGGCTGCGCGGCATGCAGCCGGTCCGCTGGCTGGTGCCTTCGGTGGTGGCGCTCGGCGGCCGCCGCGACATGGCCCGGCTGGAGCCGGAGCTGAAGGCGACCGCGGACCAGCGGTTGCGGCCGGTCGGCGCGGGCGGCGAGGCCGACACCGCGGCCCGGAGCGCCGGCACGCTTCCGGGTGAACCGGCGGCGGGTCGAGTGGACGGCACGGCGGACTGATCGTCAGTCTCGGGCCGGGGTGGCGGAATCCGGCGCCCCGGCCCTGACGGCTTTCGGCCAACCGGGTGCGGTTACGTTGGCGTAAAAGCTCCCCATGAACAGCCCAAAGGCCGGTAAACCTCCGGCATTTGAGTGATTTGTCCGCACTATTTCGCGGCCGGAACGCATCTGACACGTGCACGGCGGGAATGCGTAGCCTCTGCTCGGCGGCCCCCAACGCCGCCATTCCCCCACACCCTCCTCGGGAGAGCAGATGCGCCGTTCTGCCCGTGTCATCCGTCCTGCCCTCGCGGCCCTCCGCGGCAACCGGCTGCTCGCCGCGACCGCCCTCGCCGGCGTCCTGTCGGTGGGTCAGCTCGTGCTGCCGGCCTCCTCCACGGTGCTGGCCGCGCCGAGCGCCTCGGCCTGTACCGGGGGCGAGGACGCGGCCGCCCGCCGCGCCGCCGGCTCCACCGCGCACGAGCCGAACGCCGTCACCGACGTGCAGGCCCAGGCGATGGACGCCGAGCTCAAGGCCCGGGTCGCCAAGCTGGCCAAGACCTCCCAGGGCTCCCAGCTGCTTGCCGACTCGGCCCTGGCGGCGACGAGCATCCCGGTCTACGTCCACGTCATCCACTCCGGTACGACCGGCAAGCTGTCGGCCGCGACGATCGCGAGCCAGATCGCCGTGCTCAACGCCGCGTACGGCGGCCAGGGCACCGGCAACACCGCGACGCCCTTCACCTTCACCCTGGCCGGCACCGACTACACGGACAAGGCCGCCTGGTACAACGGCATCACCCCCGGCTCCAGCGCCGAGAAGCAGATGAAGTCCACCCTGCGCAAGGGCGGCGCCAACGCGCTCAACCTCTACACCGCGAGCCTCGGTCAGAGCCTGCTGGGCTGGGCGACCTTCCCGAGCTCGTACGCCTCCAACCCGACCGACGACGGGGTGGTGATGCTGGACACCTCCGTGCCCGGCGGCTCGGCGACCAACTACAACGAGGGCGACACCGCCACCCACGAGGTCGGCCACTGGCTCGGGCTCTACCACACCTTCCAGGGCGGCTGCAACGGCAACGGCGACTACGTGGCCGACACCCCGGCCGAGAAGAGCGCCGCGTACGCCTGCCCGACCGGCCGCGACACCTGCACCACCAAGACCGGTGTCGACCCGATCCACAACTTCATGGACTACACGTACGACTCCTGCATGTACCAGTTCACCCCGGGCCAGGTGACCCGGATGACCAACTCCTGGGCCGCCTACCGGGCCTGACCCGGCGCAGCCCGACCGCGCCGCCCGTCCCGGGTCCGTCCCGGGGCGGGCGGCGCCCGTGCGCCCCGGCGGTTCGACCCAGTACGGTCGGCGCATGACCACTGCTCTCATCACCGGCGCCACCGCGGGGATCGGTGCCGCCTTCGCCCGACGCCTCGCCAGGGACGGCCGCGACCTCGTCCTGGTCGCCCGCGACACCGAGCGGCTGGAGGCGGCCGCTGCGGACCTCGGCAAGCGCTTCGGCGTCCGGGTCGAGACGCTCACCGCCGACCTCGCCACCGACGCGGGCATCGCCGCGGTCGAGGAACGGCTGCGGGACGCCGAGCACCCGGTCGACATCCTGGTCAACAACGCCGGCTTCGGGAACAAGGGGGCCTTCCTCCAGGTCCCGCTCGGGGCCGAGCTGGACATGCTCAAGGTGCACGTCGAGGCCGTCCTGCGGATCACGAGCGCGGCCGTGCCCGGGATGCGCGAGCGGGGCCGCGGCGCGGTGGTCAACGTCGCCTCGGTCGCCGCCTTCTTCCCGCGCGGCACCTACGGGGCCAGCAAGGCGTGGGTGGTCAGCTTCACCCAGGGCGTCGCCCGCGACATCGCCGGCAGCGGGGTCCGGCTGCAGGCGCTCTGCCCCGGCTTCACCCGGACCGAGTTCCACCAGCGGGCCGGCATGGGCACCTCGAACATCCCCTCCTGGGGCTGGCTGGACGCCGACCGCGTGGTCGACGACTCGCTGCGCGACCTGGTGCTGGGCAAGACCGTTTCGGTGCCCGGCAAGCGCTACAAGCTGGCGGTGGCGCTGGCCAGACTGGTGCCGAGCGGCCGGGCGGGTGCGATCTCCTCCAAGGCCGGGCGCAGCTACGGGCCGAACTGAGCGCCGGACCGGGGTGGCGCGGCCGGACCGCCAGGAATAGGGCCAGCCTCATTATTAGTTAAGCTAATGATGATGCAGCCCTTGCCCGGCGGTCCCGCCCGCCCCACCCCCGGAGGTCGCCCTTGAAGCTCGACCGGATCGACTGGACCCCGCCCGAACGGGACCGGGCGGAGCAGCCCCCGCCCGCCCAGCTCCGCCGCATCCTCGCGCTGTTCCGGCCCTACCGCGGGCGGCTCGCCGTGGTCGGCCTGCTGGTCGCGGCCTCCGCGGTCGTCTCGGTGGTCACCCCGTTCCTGCTGCGGGCCACCCTGGACACCGCGATCCCGCAGGGCCGCACCGGGCTGCTCACCCTGCTCTGCCTCGGCATGATCGCCGCCGCGGTCGTCAACAGCATCTTCAACGTGCTGCAGACCCTGATATCCACCGTGGTCGGCCAGCGCGTCATGCACGACCTGCGCACCGCCGTCTACGCCCACCTGCAGCGGATGTCACTGGCCTTCTTCACCCGCACCCGCACCGGCGAGGTGCAGTCCCGGATCGCCAACGACATCGGCGGCATGCAGTCCACCGTCACCATGACCGCCACCTCGCTGGTCTCCAACCTCACCGGCGTCGTCGCCACGGTCGTCGCCATGGTCGCCCTCGACTGGCGGCTGACCGTCGTCTCGCTGCTGCTCCTCCCGGTCTTCGTCTGGATCAGCCGCCGGGTCGGCAACGAGCGGAAGAAGATCACCACCGAGCGGCAGCACAAGCTCGCCGCGATGAGCTCCGCCGTCCAGGAGTCGCTCTCGGTCAGCGGCATCCTGCTCGGCCGCACCATGGGCCGCGCCGACTCGCTCTCCCGGGACTTCACCCGCCAGTCGGACGAGCTCGCCGACCTGGAGGTCCGGGTCAACATGGCCGGGCGCTGGCGGATGTCCACCATCCAGGTCGTGATGGCCGCGATGCCCGCACTGATCTACTGGGCCGCCGGGCTGACCTCCGCCGGCGGCGCCCCGATCGTCTCGGTCGGCACCCTCGTCGCCTTCGTCTCGCTGCAGCAGGGCCTCTTCCGGCCGACCGTCAGCCTGCTCTCCACCGGGGTGCAGGTGCAGGTCTCGCTGGCGCTCTTCCAGCGGATCTTCGAATACCTCGACCTGCCGGTGGAGATCGCCGAGCCGGACCGCCCGGTCCGCCTGGACCGCGTCCGCGGCGACGTCACCTTCGAGGGCGTCGAGTTCCGCTACCAGGGCGACCAGGACCGCCCCACCCTCACCGGCGTCGACCTCAAGGTCCCGGCCGGCAGCTCGCTCGCCGTGGTCGGCGAGACCGGCTCCGGCAAGACCACCCTCAGCTACCTCGTCCCGCGGCTGTACGACGTCACCGGCGGGCGGGTCTGCATCGACGGCACCGACGTCCGCGAACTCTCCTTCGACACCCTGGCCCGCGCGGTCGGCGTGGTCTCCCAGGAGACCTACCTCTTCCACGCCTCGGTCGCCGACAACCTGCGCTTCGCCAAACCCGACGCCACCGACGAGGAACTCGTCGCGGCCGCCGAGGCCGCCCAGATCCACCCCATGATCGCCGCCCTGCCGGACGGCTACGACACCCTGGTCGGCGAACGCGGCTACCGCTTCTCCGGCGGCGAGAAGCAGCGCCTCGCGATCGCCCGCACCATCCTGCGCAACCCGCCCGTGCTGATCCTGGACGAGGCCACCAGCGCCCTCGACAACCGCACCGAGGCCGCCGTCCAGCAGGCCATCGACGCGCTCGCCGTCGGCCGCACCACCATCACCATCGCCCACCGGCTCTCCACCGTCCGGCACGCCGACCAGATCGCCGTGCTCGACGCCGGCGAGGTGCTGGAGCTCGGCAGCCACGAGGAACTCCTCGACCGCGGCGGCCACTACGCCGCCCTGCTCCGCCGCGAGGAGGTCGCCTAGGGAGCGTCCTCAAGGCGGGCACCACGCGGGTGCATCACCGGAAGTGCCCCCACGCGCCCCTGGTGGTGCGCCCCCTCCCGCGGGCCGGGTCCGGTGTCAGTCGGCGGATTCGCGGGCCGCGGCGGCCGCCGCCAGCGCGGCCGTCAGGTAGCGGCGGACGGTCGCGAGTTCCGCGGCGTCGAAGTCGTCCGCCGTGCCCACCAGGGCCCCGATCAGCGGGCCGAAGAACGACCAGCCGAGCCCGACCGCCTTCTCGTCCACGGTGAGCAGCACCCGGCGGCGGTCCCGGTCGTCCCGGGTGCGCGCCACCAGGCCGAGCCGTTCCAGCCGGTCGACCAGGCCGGTGGTGCCGGCCGAGTTGAGCCGCAGCGCCGCGCCGAGCCGGCCGGGGGTGACGGTCTCGCCGGCCCGGGCCGCGTCCAGCAGGTGGACGAGCGCCCGCAGGTCCGTCGGGTGCAGGCCGTGCCGGGCCGCGAACTCCGCGCCGAGCAGGTCGAACTCCACCGTCACCGCGCGCAGCAGGTGCACCAGGTCCATCGCCGGCCCCTCCGGCCGTTCCTCCGTCACCACAGCCACCGTCCTTCCTCCGTCGGCCCCTCCGGGGTTATTCTCTCGTTCAGCGAGAGAATTGGTCAACGAGACATCTCCACCGAGACGACCGGGGGGTCACCTGTGTCCACCACCGCGCCCCGCACGCACCAGGACTTCGACGCCGCCTACGACGCCCTGCTGGCCCGCTGGCCGGCCGGCACCGCCGAACTCGACGTCCCCACCCCGTACGGCACCACCCGGGTGCACGCCCACGGCCCGGCCGGTGCGCCGCCGCTCGTCCTGCTGCCCGGCGGCGGCGCCACCGGCGCGGTCTGGGCCGGCACCGCCGCCGCCCTCGGCGGGCGGCACCGGGTGTTCGCGGTCGACCTGCCCGGCGACGCGGGACGCAGCGCCCGCGGCGGCCGGCCGCTGCGCACCGGTGGCGACCTCACCGCCTGGCTGGACGCGCTGCTGGACGGGCTCGGCGCCGGGCGCGCCGACCTCTGCGGCCACTCCTACGGCGCCCTGCTGGCGTTCGGGTACGCGGAGCGCAGGCCGCAACGGGTCGACCGGCTCGCCCTGCTCGACCCCACCCAGTGCTTCGCCGGCTTCCGGCCCGGCTACGTGCTGCGCGCGCTGCCGCTGCTGCTCCGCCCCACCCGGGCGAACGCCCTCGCCCTGCTGGCCCGGGAGACCGCGGGCACCGCCGACCCGGACTGCGCCGAGGTGTACGGGCAGGGCGTCGGCCTGCCCGACCTGGCCCGGCCGCTGCGGCTGCGCCGACCGGACGCCGCCGCGCTGCGCGGCCCCGTGCTGGTGCTGGTGGCCGGCCGCAGCGGGGCGCACGACGCGCGGAAGGTCGCCGCGGCGGCCCGCAGGGCGCTGCCGGACGGCGAGGTGGCGGTGCTGGAGGGGGCGACCCACCACGGGCTGCCCGTGGTGGGCGGGGACGCGCTGAACGCCCGGCTGGCGGCCTTCCTCGGCCGCGGACGGGATCAGGCGGCCTTCGGCGCCTCGTTGTAGGCCTCGGCCAGCTCCTGGCCGGACAGCTCGTGGATCGCCGCCATCACCTCGTCGGTGACCTGGCGGCGGGCCCGGGCCGAACGGGCCTGGCCGTGCAGCTCCGGGAAGTGCAGGGGCTTGCCGAAGCGGACCGTCACCCGGCGGATCCGCGGGATCCGGCGGCCGACCGGCAGGATCTCCTGCGGGCCCTCCAGGGCGACCGGGACGACCGGCACGCCGGCGGTCAGCGCCAGCCAGGCCACGCCCGTCTTGCCCTTGTAGAGCCGGCCGTCCAGCGAACGGGTGCCCTCCGGGTAGATGCCGAAGGCCTTGCCGTCGTTGAGGATCTCCAGCGCCTGCTCCAGCGAGGCGGCGGCCGCGCGGATCTCGCCGCGCTCGACCGGCACGGCGTTGATCACCGAGGTGAAGAACGCGCGGGAGACCGCACCCTTGAGCCCGGTGCCGGTGAAGTACTCGGCCTTCGCCAGGAAGTACACCTGGCGCGGGGCCGTCAGCGGGATCACCACGCTGTCGATGAAGGACAGGTGGTTGCTGGCCAGGATCACCCCACCCTTGCGAGGCACGTGCTCCAGGCCCTCGACGACCGGCCGGTAGACGGTCTTCGCCAGCGGCTTGAGCACGAGCTTCGTGATGAGGTTGAGCATGGGCCCTCCCTGGCCGGCCGACGGTGTCCCGACCGGTCGGCGCGGGATCAGTCCGCACATTACGACATGCACCCCGGCGTCCGTCCACTCCCTCCCGGGGCGGGTCGACCGAGATCCTCGTCACGCTGCGCACCCGCGCGGTCGCGCAGCCGGACGCGGTAGGCTGACGGCCCGTCACCCGGTGCGCCGGGGCGGTGTCAGGCCGTGAGCACCCGGCGGTCCGGGGCGGTGGCCTGCGCGCCGGTCGGGAAGACCTCCCGGACGACGCGCTCGGCGGCGTGCCCGTCGTCCCACGGGCAGAACCGCTCGCGGAAGCGCGCCCGCAGCTGCGGGTCCGGGTCGCCGGCCAGCAGGGCGTCGGCCGCCTGTCCGGTGGTGGTGGCGACCGCGCCGGGCGGCTCGGCGAGCAGGTCGAAGTAGACGCCGCGGACGGCCCGGTACTCGTCCCAGTCCGGGGCGAAGAGCGTGATCGGCCGGTCCAGCACGGCGTAGTCGAACATCATCGAGGAGTAGTCCGTGACCAGCGCGTCCGCGGCGAGGTACAGGTCCTCGACCACCGGGTGGTCGGAGACGTCCACGATGCGGGCGGCGTCGGGTCCGGCGGTGAGGTCGCCCGCACCGCCGGTGTGGAAGTAGTGGGTGCGCACCAGCAGGGTGTGGCCGGGGCCGAGCCGGCGGGCCAGCTCGGGCAGGTCGAGCAGCGGCAGGTAGCCGCCGCGGGCCTCCCGGTGGGTCGGCGCGTAGAGCACGGTGCGCTGCCCGGTGCGGATGCCGAGCGCCTCGCGGACGGCGGCGCACTCCTCGGCGGTGGCGAGCGCCAGCCGGTCGTTGCGCGGGTAGCCGGTCTCCAGGATCCGGTACCGGCCGGGGAAGGCGCGGGCGAAGTGCTCGCTGGTGTGCGGATTGGGGGAGACCAGGTAGTCCCAGCGGTCGACGGCCTCCTGGAGACGGCCGAAGTCCATGCCGTCCGCGGCGATCGGATGGTCCTTCAGGTCCATCCCCATGCTCTTGAGCGGGGTGCCGTGCTGGGTCTGCAGGTGCACGGAGCCCGGCCGCTTGCCCATGGTGTGCGGGAAGTTCACGTTGTTGACGAAGTACTTGGCGGTGGCCATCGCCCGCAGGTAGCCGGGGGAGTTGAGCAGCACGTACGGCACCCCGGGCGGCAGCGCGGCGGCCTGGGCGGGGGTCTCCACCACCCACACGCCGCGGATCTGCGGGGCCAGTTCGCGGGCGCGCTCGTAGATGGCGGCCGGGTTGCAGGCGTAGCCGCGGTGCCAGTAGGCGGCGTACACCGCGAGGTGCTCGTCCATCGGCAGCCGGCGGAAGGCGTTGTAGACGGCGAACCGGGCGCCGCCGCGCACCACCCGGCGGACGGCCGGGGCGACGGCCAGGGTGTGGCGGCGGGCGGCCCGCGGCAGGGCGCGGGTCCGGCGCAGTTCGTCGTAGGAACGGCGGGCGCCGCGGGCGGCGAGCCGGTAGGACAGTCCGCGCGGCCCGCGCGGGAAGAGGTGGCCGGGCGGGCGGTGCCGGGCGATGTGCTCGGTGATCCGGCGGAAGAAGTCCGGGCGGGACGCCGGCGGCACCAGGCCCGGCGTGTCGTAGACGGTGAGGGCCTGCCGGACGGTCCGCTCGAAGACGGTCGCCCGCAGCGGGTGGGGGCGCCGGTCCAGGAAGGCGAAGATCTCCTCGTACTGGGCGAAGGCGTCGGCGTGCTTGGGGGAGGGGGTGCTGGTGATCGCCCCCGGGCGGCCGCGGCGGTACGCGTAGCAGGGGCGGTCCAGGAACCGCAGCCGGCCGGCGGCGAGCAGCGCCGGGTAGGTGACGGAGATGTCCTCGTAGTATCCGCGGCCGAAGGAGACGCCGAGGCCCAGCAGGTAGTCGCGGCGCAGCACCTTGTTCCACACCGCCATCACGGCGCGCAGCAGGTCGGGGTGGTCGGCCGCGGTGCAGCCGGCGGCCAGCTCGGGCCCGGTCAGGTGGTGGTGCCAGGGGTTGGGTGCGGCCCCGCCGTCGTTGTAGACGTGCACGAAGTCGGTGAGCAGCACGTCGGCCGGGGGCAGCCCGGACGCGGCCCGCTCCTCCTCGGCGCGCAGCTCGGCGAGGACGGCGTCGAGGGCGCCGTCCAGCAGTCGGTCGTCGCTGTCGACGAACCAGACCCAGCGGCCGCCGGCCTCGGCCAGCCCGGCCTCGCGGGCGCCGCCGAGGCCGCGGTTCTCGGTGAGGTGGCGGACCCGCAGCCGGGGGTCGTCGGCCGCGTACCGGTCGAGGATCGCCCCGCAGCCGTCGGGGGAGAGGTCGTCCACCGCGATGATCTCGACCTCGCCGGGGGCGGCGCTCTCCGCGCGCAGGGAGTCCAGGCAGTCGGGGAGGAAGCGCTCCACTCCGTGGACCGGCAGGACGATGCTGAGGAGGGGGATCACGCTCGTGTTCACTCCGCGCAGGACAGGTGGGTCGGCGGCTGCTCGCCCGGTACAGCCCACTGTAGCGAGCGCAAGTGGACGGCCGGTTGACAGAAAGTGATCGGCGGGGTGTCGGGATGTGTCTCGGTCCGACCGCTTCGGACTGTGAAAGCGCGGCGGGTGTCGAGGGGGTGCCGACGGGCGCGGGCGTCACGGCCCGCCGTCCGGGGACTGGGCAGCGGCCCCGGACGGCGGCCGGAAAACGCGACCGCCGGTGCCGCGCCGTGCGAGCGGCGGCACCGGCAGTCCGGTTTGGCGGTCCGGCCGACCCTCAACGACCGACCGCCGGTCCGTCACCGCACCTGAGTCGGGCCGCCGCAGCGTCGAGACGGCCGGACAGTGACTCAGCAGGTGTCGGAAGTTTTCTTCATCTGTCGAACTCATTCGACAGGAGTCTCGAGGGGTGGCTCGGGAACTCCGTGTCTGAGGAAATATTGCTTGTAGGTTTCCGCCGCGTCAATCCCTCGGACGCGTTCAAGTTGTGAAGGCACTCCGGATGGTCTTCCGTAGTCGGGCCGGGCTGCGGCGCAGGCCCGCACTCTCACCCGCACCGGTGACCCGGCCGGCCGCCGCGTCACCCGCGCGGGCTGCCCGCCGGCCGCACCCCCGGAGCTCCTCCCGCCCCCTGCGCGCCGGGCCCGTGCCGCCGTACGCGGCTGCGGCACCCGGCGTGCTGCCGCCGACAGGTTTGAAGTGCGCCCGATATGCCCGACCTGCGGTGCTGTGTCGCCGGTGATCGATGCCCAGTCGTGACCGAGGCCACGGCCGTCTGGTGAAGTGTCAGATCCGTTCGCACGATACGGTGGCAGAACACCAGGACGCTTGCGCGCGGAGAGCCACTCACGGATAGTCTTCGCCTCACGGCCCTGGCGCCTCGTAGGGGTGGGAAACGATGGAACAGATGCAAGTGCGACCCCGGCCGCGAGTGCCGGCGATCCAGTGCGGTGTCGGCACGACCGGCCGCCGGATCGACCGCCACCTGGCCGTACTCGGCGCGCCCGCGCTCTCGGCGGTCGACACGGCCGAGGCCCTCGGCCTGATAAGGGAGCTCACGCCGCGCGGCACCGGTGCGACCGGCACGCAGGCCGCGCCCCGGCGCACCGCCCGGGTGTCGCTGCTCACTCCGCTGCGCCGCCTGCGCCGCAGCCTGTTCGGCAGCCGGCACTAGCAGCGCGGCGGCGGCCCGGCAGCGGGCGCCGCGCACCGGCCGGGCCCGTGCCCGGCCGACGACCCGACGGACAGCCACCGTCCGCCGGGTCTCCGTCATGCCTCCGTCCCACTCCCCGGGACATCCGCCGGTCCGCGGCGGCCATGCGTCAGGATGGCCCCATGGCGGACACCTTCCACACGCTGACCTTCGAGACCACCACCGGCGCCGGTGAGGTCGCCCTCGACATCACCGAGCGCTGCGCGGCCTTCCTCACCACCGCGGCCGCCGGCCGCGACGGGCTGCTCAACGTCTTCGTCCCGCACGCCACCGCGGGCATCGCCGTGATCGAGACGGGCGCCGGCAGCGACGACGACCTGCTCGCCGTGCTCCGCGACCTGCTGCCCGCGGACGGCCGCTGGCGGCACCGGCACGGCACCCCCGGCCACGGCCGCGACCACGTGCTGCCCGGGCTGGTCGCCCCGCACGCCACCCTGCCGGTGATCGGCGGCAAGCTCGCGCTCGGCATCTGGCAGTCCGTCGTCCTGGTCGACACCAACGTCGACAACCCGCGGCGGACGGTACGGCTCAGCTTCCTCGGCTGACGGGCATACCCGCCCGCCGTCCGGCGTTGCCGACGGTGCCACCGCCCACCCGCCCGGGGCGGACCCGGAACGCCCACCACCACCGAGGAGGCCGACCATGACCGAGCCCGACACCTCCACCGCCGCCGCGACGGACGCCGTCTGCGAGCTCGCCCCCGCCGCCGACCGGGCCGTGCAGGGCCTCACCCCGGCGGCCGACACCGGCCCGCGCGCGGACTGCGTCCTGTGCGGCGAGCCGACCGAGTACCCGGCCGACCACGTCGGCTCGACGCTCTGCGCGGTCTGCACCTGGCAGCAGGCCCAGCGGATCGCCTGCGCGGGCTGACCGCCCGTCACCCCGGTCGGCGGACCCGCCGCGCCCCGGCCGGAACACCGCTGACGGAGGTTCAGGCGTCCTCCCGGTCGGCGACGGCCAGGGTCGAGCCGTGCCGCTGCTTGCGGACGAGCAACTGGGAGGGGATCCGGCTGCGCAGATCGGCGACGTGGCTGACGATGCCGACCGCGCGGTCCCGCTCGCGCAGGCCGTCGAGGACGTCCATGACCTCCTCCAGGGTCTGCTCGTCGAGGCTGCCGAAGCCCTCGTCGATGAAGAGGGTGTCCAACGGCATGCCGCCCGCCTCGTCCGTCACCACGTCGGCCAGGCCGAGGGCCAGGGCCAGCGAGGCGAAGAAGCTCTCGCCGCCGGAGAGCGTCGCGGTGTCGCGGTCCCGGCCCGTCCAGGCGTCCACCACCCGCAGCGACAGGCCGGAGCGCTTGGTGCCGGCGACCGGGCCGTCACTGTGCACCAGGGTGTAGCGGCCGCCCGACATCCGCACCAGCCGGTCGCTCGCCGCCGCGGCCACCTGCTCCAGCCGGGCCGCCAGCACGTACGACTCCAGCCGCATCCGCAGCGCGTTCTCCGCCGGGGCACCGGCCACCAGGGCGGCGAGCCGGCTGATCCGGCCGAACTCGGCGAGCTCGGGGGCCAACGCCGCGGCCAGCCCCGCCAGCTCTGCGCCGATCCGGGCCAGCGCGGCACAGCGCCGCTCCGCGGCACCGGCCTCCGCCGCGGCCCGCTGCAACCGGTCGGCGGCCCGCGCCTGACCGGCCCCCGCCGCGGCCGGATCCGCGGGCGGCAGCGCCGCGGCGGCCACCAGCTCGGGACGGACCAGCTCGGCCTCGACCGCGGCCACCGCCCGGTCGTGCGCCTCCAGCCGGGCCTCCATCGCGGACCTGCCGGCCGCGGGCAGGACCGCGGCGCGGGCCTCGTCCGGGGTGGCGAACCCGGCCTCGGCGGTGGCCCGCAGCAGCTCCCGCTCGGCCTCGGACAGCCGTCCGGCCGTCTCCGCCGCCGCGTGCACGGCGTCCAGGGCCGCGGCCACCGCCCGGGCGTCCTCGTCCAGCTGCCGGGCGCGGGCGGCCACCGAAGGGGCGTCGCCCCGGGCGCCGGTGATCAGCTCGGCGAGCCGCAGCCGCTCCGCGGCGAGGTCCTGCAGCCGGGCGTTGGCGGCGGCGGCGTCCGCACCGCCGGCCCGCAGCTGCTCCTCGCGGCGGCGCTGCTCGGCGGTGAGCTGCTCGATCCGCCGGACGGCCGTGCCGAGGGCGTCGGCCCGCCGGACGGCGGCCGACCGCTCCGCCTCCACGGCCGCCAACTGCTCGGCGAGCTCGGCGGAGGCCGTCTCGCCGGCGACGGCCAGGGCCGCGGACTCGTCGGCCCGCAGCCCGGCCACCGTGCGCCGGGCGTCCTCCAGCCGCTGTTCGGCGTCGGCCTGGGCGGCGGCGGCGCGCCGCTGGTCCCCGGCCGTGACCTGCCCCTCGCCGGGGCGGGCCGGGGCCGGGTGCTCGGCCGCGCCGCACACCCGGCAGGGGTCGCCGGCCCGCAGCGCACCGGCGAGTTCGGCGGCCATCCCGGCCAGTCGGCGCTCCTGCAGGTCGAGGGCGGTCGCCCGGGCGGTCAGGGCCAGGTCGTGGGCGTCCCGCTCGTGCTGCTCGGCGCGGGCGAGGTCGGCCCGCACGGTGTCCCGGCGGTCGGCGGCGGCGCGGCGGCCGGCGAGCTCGGCCCGCCGTTCGTCCAGCCGGAGCACCGTCCCGGCGGCGGCCTCCGCGGCGGCCCGCTCGGCCTGCAGCGCCTTCAGCCGGGCGTCGACCTCGGCCAGCCAGTCCCGGGCGTCCTCGACGAGCTGTTCGGCGGTGTCCCGGCGGTGCGTCAGGTCGGCGGCCTCGTGCCCGGCCTCGTCGTGGCGGCGCTCGGCGGCCCGGGCGGCGGTGAGCTCGCCGACCGCGGTGCGCAGCCGGCGCTCCTCGGCGGCCAGCGCGGCCGCGTCCGCCCCGGCGACCGGCCGTGCCCCGGCCGGCCCGGCCTGGTGCGGCAGCAGCGTCCCGGGCCCGCCGTCGGCGCCTGCCCCCTCGCCGGTGTCGGAGCCCGCGGCACCGGCCCGTACCGGCACCGCGGCGAAGCGCCGCCGCAGGGCGGCCCGGCACTGCTCCTCCGCCTCGGCGGCCGCGGCGTGCGCGTGCTCGGCGGCGGCCCGCAGCCGGAGCGCGGACTCCACCCCCAGGGCGGCCCGGGCCGCGGCGAGCCGGCGGCGCTCGGGACCGAGCGCCGCGCCCTCCTCGGCCAGCCGCCGGGCGGTGCCGACCGCCGCCGCGTGCCGGAGCTGCTGCTCGGCGAGGGTGTCCGCGGCCCGCCGCCGCCCGTCCGCGTCGGCCTGCGCCCGCCGGGCCGCGGCGAGGGCGGCGTCGGCCACGGCCCGCTGCTCGGCGGCCTGGCTGCGCAGGATCGCGGCCCAGCCGAGCACCCCGTCGACCAGGCCGGCGGCGCTCGCCGCGGAGCCGTCCTCGGCGGGCAGCCAGTCGTCCGCGGGTTCGCCGCCCGGGCCGGCGGCCTCGGCGGCCCGGGCGGCCAGGTCGCGCAGCCGCTGCCGGCCGTCGCGGACGGCCGCCTCCTGGCGGAGCCGGCGCTCGGCGAGCCAGCGCTCGACCTGGCCGAACCGCTGGGTGTCGAAGAGCCGGCCGAGCAGTTCGGCGCGCTGCTTGGTGTCGGCCCGCAGGAAACGCGCGAAGTCGCCCTGCGGCAGCAGGACGACCTGGCAGAACTGCTCGCGGCTCATGCCGACCAGGCGGCGGATCTCCTCGCCGGCCTCCTGGTGGGAGCGGCTGACGGCCCGCCAGCCGGGGGTGCCGTCGCCGGCGTCCGCGGCCCACTCGCGCAGCAGGGTCTGCGGCTTCTCCGTGGTGGTGCCGGTGCCGCGCAGCTTGGGCCGCTGCTGCTCGGGGCTGCGGGTGATCTCCAGCCGCCGGCTGCCCAGCGTGAGGTCGAGCCGGACCTCGGTGAGCAGACCGGGCGCGGCGTGGTCGCTGCGCAGCGGGTTGCCCCGGCGGGCGCCGGGCACCTCGCCGTAGAGGGCGTAGCAGACCGCGTCGAGCACGCTGGACTTGCCGGCGCCGGTCGCGCCGCGCAGCAGGAAGAGCCCCGTCGAGGCGAGGCGGTCGAAGTCCACCTCCTCGGTGCCCGCGAACGGGCCGAAGGCGGTGAGGGTCAGCCGGTGCAGCCTCATCGGGCGGCCTCCCGGGCGAGCTCGGCCTCGCGGCGGACGGTCTCGAAGCCCTCGGTGAGCCAGTCGCGCTCGTGCGCGCCGAGGTCGCTGCCGGGCCGGACGTGCCGGACGAAGCCCTCGGCGATCTCCAGGTCGGAGCGCCCGGTGACCCGGGCCGCGTACGAGGGGTGCGGGTCGCCCTCGGCCGGCTCGGGCTCGAAGAGCAGCTGGAGGGTGTGCGGGAAGCGGCGGCGCAGCGACTCCATCGGCTCGGGGGGCCGGGCGGCGTCCGTGAGGGTGGCCTGCACCCAGCAGTCCTCGGCCCAGGCGTGCTCCTCGGCGGCGAGCAGGTCGGCGAGGCGGCCGCGCAGCCGGGCCAGCGCGCGCGGCTGCGGGCAGTCGATCCGGCGCTCCTCCGCGATCGAGCCGTCGGCGTCCAGCTCGATCAGCCACATGGTCTTGCGGTGGTCGGCCTCGGAGAACGAGTAGGCCAGCGGGGAGCCGCTGTAGCGCAGGTGCGGGGCGAGCCGCTGACTGCCGTGCAGGTGGCCGAGGGCGGCGTAGTGGACGCCGTCGAAGACCGCGGCGGGCACGCTCGCCACCCCGCCGACGGTGATGTCGCGCTCGCTGTCGCTGGGGGCGCCGCCGGTCACGAAGGCGTGCGCGAGGACGACCGCGCGGGTGCCGGCCGGGCGCTCGGCGAGGTCGGCGCGGACGGCGTCCATCGCGGCGCCGAGCACCTGCTCGTGGCCGCCGCGGTCCAGCCCGAAGCGCTCGCGGACCAGGGCCGGCTCCAGGTACGGCAGGCCGTAGACGGCGACCGGGCCGTGCGCGTCGGCTAGCAGCACGGGCTCGGCGCAGCCGTCCGGGTCGGTGCGCAGGTGGATGCCGGCCCGGTCGATCAGCCGGGCGGCGACGCCGAGCCGCCGGGCCGAGTCGTGGTTCCCGCTGATGAAGACCGTCGGCACGCCGAGCCCGGCGAGGCGGACGAGGACGTCGTCGAAGAGCGCGACCGCCTCCAGGCCGGGCAGCGCCCGGTCGTACACGTCGCCCGCGACCAGCACAGCGTCCACCCGCTCCGCCGCGGCCACCGCGACCAGGTGGTCGAGGAAGGCGCGCTGGGCGTCGTGCAGGCTCTCCCGGTGGAAGGAGCGGCCGAGGTGCCAGTCGGAGGTATGCAGGAGTCGCATGGGCATCGACCATAACGGGCTCCGCCGACAGCCGGGTCCTCCCTTTCGGATCGTGCCCGGCGTCGTGCGCCCGGCACGATCCGAAAGGGAGGGCCCGGGCCGGTGACCGGCGCGACCGGTGCCGATCCGTGATCGCGGGCGGACGGTCGGTGACGGGCGGTAGGGTCGCGACGCGGGCACGGCGGCGTTGCGGGTATGCCCCGGGCGGCGGCCAGGACTGTTCATCGACCGGATGTTCGGGGAAGATCAACAGTCGGAGCGGGCGGCGGCCCGCCGCACCCGCTCCCCGGCCGCCGACCGGGCGCGCCGGCGGCCCGGGACCGGAGGGGACACGCGTGAACCGCATCGAGTACAGCGCGGAGATCGCCGACCTGCTCGGGAGGGTCCGGCGCCGGCCGATCGCGGGCTGGCCCTGGCGGCCCGGCGAGGACGTGCCGGCCGGGCTGCCGGTCAAGCAGTCCTGGGGCTGGCTGTTCGCCCCGGACGGGCGGGTGCTCACCCTGGTCAACCCGAGGGACGGCATCGTCAGCCTGCCCGGCGGCTCGCTGGAGCAGGAGGACGGGGGGGACCCGGCCGCGGCCCTCGCCCGGGAGGCGGGGGAGGAGGCACAGGCGGTGATCGGCCGCCCCCGGTACCTCGGCTACCTCTACGACCGGGTGGGCTCGGCGAACGGCGGGCACGAGTGCGCCCGCGTCCGGATGGCGGCGGCGCTGCGCCGGGTGGGCCCCTCGCGGCCGGACCCGGCCTCGGGCCGGCACTACCGGCGGCTGCTGGTCGCCCCCGGCCTCGCGGTCGAACTGCTGGGCTGGGGCCCGCAGGGCGTCCGCCAGGCCCGGGCGGCGGTGACCGCGGCGGTGGTGCACCTCGGGGTGCCGGCCTCGGCGAACGAGACGATCGAGGAGCTCCCGCCGGCCGGCTGCGTCCTCTTCGGATGACTCCCAGGATTCTTTGACGATCCGTCAATCCTGCTTTCAGAAAAGGTTTCCATCGGAATTCCGGATGGCACCGCGGTGACGTGACGGTGCCACATCCGATGCTCCGTCAACAACTTTGGCATGGGCACTATCCGGCGAGGCTACTGCCTGGTATCACAACAGTGTGATCCGGGTCACCCCCACTTCCGGATTGCATTCACCCCCCCACCCGGAGGTTCCCCCATGCCTCGCACCAGAGTCCTGCCCGTCGCGGCCACGGCGCTCGCGCTCTCCCTCGCCACCCTGATCACCGCCACCGACGCCTCGGCCGCCGGAGCACGCTACGTCGCCCTCGGCGACTCGTACTCCGCGGGCGTCGGAGCGGGCAGCTACACCGGCGACAGCGGCAGTTGCAAGCGCAGCACCAATGCCTACCCGTACCTCTGGAAGAACGCCAACGCCCCCACCTCGTTCAGCTTCGTCGCCTGCTCCGGCGCGAAGACCGGCGACGTGCTGAACAACCAGGTCTCCGCACTCAGTTCGAGCACCACCCTGGTGAGCATCACCATCGGCGGCAACGACGCCGGCTTCGCCAGCACCATGCAGACCTGCGTGCTCAACTCCGAGAGCAGCTGCCTGAGCGCGGTGGCGGCCGCGAAGTCCTACGCCACCAACACCCTGCCCGGCCAGCTCGACGCGGTGTACTCGGCGATCCGCAGCAAGGCCCCCAACGCGCACGTCGTGGTGCTCGGCTACCCGCACCTCTACAAGATCGGCGGCAGCTGCATCTTCGGGATCGGCGACACCAAGCGCACCGCGATCAACGGCGCCGCCGACACCCTCGACTCGGTCATCGCCAAGCGCGCGGCCAACGCCGGCTTCACCTTCAAGGACGTCCGCAGCATCTTCACCGAGCACGAGATCTGCGGCTCGTCCACCCAGTGGCTCAACAGCACCACGCTGCCCGTCGACGAGAGCTACCACCCCAACAAGGCCGGCCAGTCCGGCGGCTACCTGCCCTCGTTCAGCGCCGCGGCTTGACCTCCACCGGCCCGCCGTGCCCGCGCCCCGCGCCCCGCGCGGCGCGGCGGGCCGTCAGGGCGCGTACAGCTCCTCGATGTCCTCCGCGTAGTAGGCCTGGATCGCGCTGCGCCGCATCTTCAGCGAGGGCGTCAGCAGCCCGTCCTCGGCGCTGAACTCCTTGGGCAGCAGCCGGAAGGCGCGGATCGACTCGGCCCGCGAGACGGCGGTGTTGGCCGCAGCCACCGCCCGCTGGATCTCCCCGTGCAGATCGGTGTCGGCGAGCGCCCCCCACACGTCCAGCTGTTCGCGGCCGCGCAGCTTCAGCCAGTGCGCGAGCGCCTGCGGGTCCAGGGTGACCAGGGCCGCCACGTACGGGCGGTCGTCGCCGACCACCAGGCACTGGGCCACCAACGGGTGCGAGCGCACCCGCTCCTCCAGGGCGCCCGGGGCGAGGTTCTTGCCGCTGCTGGTGACGATCAGTTCCTTCTTGCGGCCGGTGATGGTGAGGTAGCCGTCCTCGTCCAGCTCGCCGAGGTCGCCGGTGGCCAGCCAGCCCCGGACGAGCGCCGCCTCGGTGCACCGCGGGTGGTTGAGGTAGCCGGAGAAGACCGTGCCGCCGGTCACCCACACCTCGCCGTCGTCGGCGATCGCCACCGCCGCCCCGGGCACCGGCCGGCCCACCGTGCCGAACTTGGGCCGCCCCGGCGGGTTGGCCGTCACCGCGGCGGTGGTCTCGGTCAGGCCGTACCCCTCGTACACCGTCATGCCCGCCCCGGCGAAGAACAGGCCGAGCTCGCGGCCCAGCGTCGAGCCGCCGGACATGATGTTGCGCACCCGCCCGCCGAGCACCGCCCGCAGCCGCTGGTACACCAGCCGGTCGTAGGCGGCGTGCCGCACCCGCAGCGCCGTGTTCGGCCCCGGGCCGTGGCCGAGCGCCTTCCGCTCGCGGGCGGCCGCCCAGGCGACCGCCGTCTCCGCCGCCAGGTCGAACAGCTCGGCCTTGCCGGCCTCCTCCGCCCGCTCCCGGGCGCGCTGGTAGATCTTCTCGAAGACGTACGGCACCGCGTGCAGGAAGGTCGGCCGGAAGGACTCCAGCGCCGGCAGCAGGCTGTCCGTGGTGAGCTGCCCGTGGTGGCCGATCCGGATGCCGCCGCGGACGGCGGCGACCTGCACCATCCGGCCGTAGACGTGGGCCAGCGGCAGGAAGAGCAGGGTGGCCGGCGGCACACCGCCGGTGTCCCGGAAGATCTCGCCCCAGCCCTCCAGCAGGGCGTCCGCCTCGGCGGTGAAGTTGCCGTGGGTGAGCAGGCAGCCCTTGGGGCGGCCGGTGGTGCCCGAGGTGTAGATGACGGTGGCGATGCTCTCCGCGGTGACCCCGAGCCGCTGGCGGTGCACCAGCGCGTCCGGCACGCCCCGGCCGTCCTCGATCAGCGCGCCGACGCAGTCCCGGTCCAGCTGCCAGATGCCGGTGAGCTCGGGCAGCGCGTCGCAGACCGCGCCGACCGTCATCGCGTGGTCCTCGTGCTCCACCACGCAGGCCACCGCCTGCGTCTCGGCGAGGATCCAGCGGACCTGTTCGGGCGCCGAGGTCGGGTACACCGGCACCGGGATCGCGCCGACCGCCCAGAGCGCGTAGTCGAAGAGCGTCCACTCGTAACAGGTGCCGGACATGACGGCGACCCGGTCGCCGTAGCGCACGCCCCGGGTGAGCAGCCCCTTGGCGAGGGCGAGCACCTCGTCCCGGAACTGGAGCGCCGTCACCGGCTGCCACACCCCGTCCACGAGCCGGGAGAGCTGAATCAGCCCCGGGCTCTGCTCGGCCGTGTCGAACACCGAGTCGGCGAGCCCGCCGGCGGCCGGTTCGGACAGGGCGGGGCTGCTGACCTCGCGCACACCGCCCCCGATCCCCGTCTTCCCCGCGCGGTCGGCCTGCCCGGCCGGCGGACGGATCGGCAGCGAAGCTACCGGATCTCCGGCCGTGCTGCCCAGAGGCCCGGGGACGCCCCGGCGCGATCGGCACCGAGTGCACCCCCCGGTGACAGCGGAGAGCGGTCGCCCGGGGAGCAATACCGGATCAATCGGACAGGTGCCGGAAGGGATGGCTGCGACCCTTCGAACGGGTGGTCAGCGCGGTGTAGAGTCACGCAGATCCGACGGCCCGGCCCCCCGCCGGGACACCCATGCCCGATCGGGGAGGCGCGACCGCCCGCCCGAACCGCACCCCTGTCCGCGCTTGGCTCCATCCCGACCGAGGACCCCATGCGTCTGCGCAGCAGCTCGATCCGCGCGAAGATCATCGCGCTGCTCATGGTGCCCATCGTGGCGCTCACCGGGCTGTGGGTCTACGCGACCCTGGTCACCACCGGGGACGTCCGCAGCCAGTTCGACGTCAGCTCATCTTTCCATGAACTGGTCAAGCCGGTCGACCAGTACACCCTGGATCTCCAGGAGGAGCGCCGCACCGCCGTCCTCCGCCTCGCCGACCCCGGCTCGCAGCCCAACAAGGACGCCTACGAGCACGCCCAGGCCGCCACCGACCACAGCCTGCGCGAACTGCGCTACCTCAACGACACCGAGGCGCTCGGCCGGCTCGACGCCCAGCAGCGGACGAAGTACCAGGACATCCTCACCGCCGCCGACCAGCTCTCCGCGATCCGCGGCCAGGCCCTGCGCGACGTCGTCAGCTGGGACCACGAGCTGCTCGCCTACAGCGACCTGGTGGAGACGGTCTTCCCGTTCCGCTCCTCCTTCGCCGGCCGGCAGAGCGGCCAGCTGCCCCGGCAGACCATGCTGCTCACCGAGCTCGTCCGCGCCCGCGAGTACCTCTCCTGCGAGGTCGCCGCGATGCAGGCGCTGCGGGTCACCGACAAGCCCGGCGACGAGATGATCCAGGTCGCGCTGGACAACATGCACTCCCAGCAGGCGCTGTTCAGCGTCTACGCCGGCGAGCTCGACCTCACCGACCAGCGCGACTACGCCGACCTGCGCAGCTCCGACAACTGGATGGCGCTCGCCGCCGCCGAGGCCAACTTCGACTCCTCGGTGCAGCGCGTCGCCGCCGTCCACGCCAACCCCAAGGACCCGTGGCGCGAGTCCGCGATCCCGGTGCTCGCCTCCTACGCCGACCTCAACACCCGGCTCGCCGACCGGATCGGGGAGCGCGCCGAGTCCTACGCGATCAACCAGATCGTCCGCGGTGCCGTCGCCGGTCTGATCGGCCTGCTCGCCGTCGTCCTCTCCGTCCTCATCTCCTACCGGATCGGCCGCGGCCACGTCCGCGAGCTGGTGGCGCTGCGCAACGCCGCCCAGGAGCTCTCCGGCACCCGGCTGCCGCAGATGATGGGACGGCTGCGCCGCGGCGAGAGCGTCGACGTCGCGGCCGAGACGCCCGACCTCGAGTTCGGCGCCGCCGAGATCGGCCAGGTCGGCAGGGCCTTCCACGACGTCCAGGTGGTCGCCGTGGAGGCCCTCGTCGAACAGGCCGAACTGCGGCGCGGCGTCGCCGCCGTCTTCGTCAACCTCGCCCGCCGCAGCCAGGTGCTGCTGCACCGCCAGCTCACCCTGCTGGACGCGATGGAGCGCCGCACCGAGGACCCGACCGAGCTGGAGGACCTCTTCCGGCTCGACCACCTCACCACCCGCATGCGGCGCCACTCCGAGGGCCTGATCATCCTCTCCGGCGGCTCGCCCGGCCGCGCCTGGCGCAAGCCCGTCCGGATGGTCGACGTCGTGCGGGCCGCGGTCGGCGAGGTCGAGGACTACGCCCGGGTGATCGTCCGGCCCTTCCCCGGCACCGGCCTGCTCGGCAGCGCGGTCGCCGACGTCACCCACCTCGTCGCCGAGCTCATCGAGAACGCCACGGTCTTCTCCCCGCCGCACGCCCAGGTCACGGTGCAGGGCGAGGTCGTCGCGCACGGCTTCTGCCTGGAGATCGACGACCGCGGCCTCGGCCTGAGCGAGCACGCGCTGGAGGAGATCAACCAGCGGCTCGCCGTGGAGCAGGAGTTCGACCTCGCCGACACCGACCGGCTCGGCCTGTTCGTGGTCAGCCGCCTCGCCCGTCGGCACGGCATCCGGGTGCACCTGCGGCCCTCGCCGTACGGCGGCTCCACCGCCGTGGTGCTCGTCCCGCGCGAGCTGCTGGCCGACGCCAACGAGGTGATGGCCGACCAGTTCTCCGGCCGTCCGGCCGCCGAGCCGGCCCGCCCGACCGCCGTCCCCACCGGGGCCGGGGCGGGCGCCGCGGCGGACTCCGGCAGCGGCGGCCGCGGCAGCCGGGCGCGCAGCGCCCCGAGGATCAACGGCGGCCCGAAGCCCTCGAACGCCGAACCCGCCGCCACCCCCGGCGGACTGCCCCGCCGGCGCACCGGCGGCCCGGCGCTCGTCCCGGACCCGGAGGCGGCCGGCACCGGCCGCCACCGCCGCCCGGAGGGCCCCGCCGAGGCCCCGGCCGCAGAGCCGGCCGGCACCCCCGCCGCCGCGCCCGCCCCGGCGCCCGCGGAGACCCCCGCGCCGGTCGCCGGCGGGCTGCTGCCCAAGCGCGTCCGGCAGGCCAGCCTCGCCCCCCAGCTGCGGCAGGAGGGCGAACAGCAGGCCGCCGAACCCGTCCGCGAGCGCTCGCCGGAGGAGGCCAGGGCCGCCTTCGCCTCCTTCCAGCGCGGCTACGCCCGCGGCCGCGGCGACCGCCTGCAGCCCGCCTCGCTGACCGTGGTGCCGGACCTGCCCGACGCCCCCGAACCACCGCAATCCGGTCGACCGCGGGTCGGGGTCCCCGTACCGCCCCGGGTGGCGCTACCCTCTGCACCCGTCCCACCTGCTCTGCCGGCCGCGCGCCCGCGGCCCCAGCTGTACCCCGTACGCCAAGGAAACCCCGTACCACCCGCACCACCCGCCCCAGCGGAAGGAACCGAGAAATGACCGCAACGACACAGCCGTCCGGAGACCTGAACTGGCTCCTGGACGACCTGGTGGGCCGCGTCGCGACCCTGAGGCATGCGGTGATCCTGTCCAGCGACGGTCTGGCGACCGGCGTCTCCGGCGGCCTGGCCCGCGAGGACGCCGAGCACCTCGCGGCCGTCGCCTCCGGTTTCCACAGCCTGGCCAAGGGCGCCGGCCGGCACTTCCGGGTCGGCGGGGTCCGCCAGACCATGGTGGAGCTCGACGAGGCCTTCCTCTTCATCACCGCGGCCGGCGACGGCAGCTGCCTGGCCGTGCTCAGCGACGCCGAGTCCGACGTCGGCCAGATCGCCTACGAGATGGCGCTGCTGGTCAAGCGGGTGGGCGAGCACCTCGCCGCCGAGCCGCGCACCGAGTCCGCCGCGCAAGGGAGATGACCGACGGGATGGCCGCCGAGGACGACGCACCGCAGGACGGGCCGTACGAGGACCCGTACGACGACCCCTACGACACCGAGCCGGAGATCGACCTCTTCACGCCGCGCAGCGCCGCGGACGACCGCTGGTTCGACGACGACGCGGGGCCGGTGGTGCGGCTGTTCTCGGTGACCAGGGGGCGGGCGGCCAGGCCGGTCGACGAGGGCCTGTTCGACCTCATCTCCCTGGTGCGCGCCACGGACGCCGGGGGCGGGGCCGACCACGAGCCCGCCCTCGACGCCACCCACCACGCCCTGCTGGCGCTCTGCCGCGACGAGCCGCTGAGCGTCGCCGAGCTCGGCTCCTACTGCGACCTGCCGGTCAGCGTCGTCCGGGTGCTGCTCGGCGACCTCAACGACGCCGGGCTGATCACCGTCACCCGGCCCGTGCCGCTCGCCCAGCGACCCGACGAGCAACTCCTGCGAGACGTGATCAATGGCCTCCGTGCACTCTGACGCCCCCGCGGACACCCGTTCCGCCCTCTGGTCCTCCACGGCCCTGAAGATCCTGGTCGCCGGCGGCTTCGGCGCAGGCAAGACCACCCTGGTCGGGGCGGTCAGCGAGATCCGCCCGCTGCGCACCGAGGAACTCCTCAGCGAGCGCGGCCGCCCGGTCGACGACACCTCCGGGGTCGAGGCCAAGCGCAGCACCACCGTCGCGATGGACTTCGGCCGGATCGACCTGCGGCCCGGCCTCGCGCTCTACCTCTTCGGCACCCCCGGCCAGGACCGGTTCTGGTTCGTCTGGGACGAGCTGGCGCAGGGCGCGCTCGGCGCGGTGGTGCTCGCCGACACCCGGCGGCTCGCCGACTCCTTCCCCTCGGTGGACTTCTTCGAGCAGCGCCGCATCCCGTTCGTGGTCGCCGTCAACTGCTTCGAGGGCACCGAGGTCTACGCGCCGGAGGACGTCCGCGCCGCGCTCGACCTGGACCCCGGCATCCCGGTGCTGCTGTGCGACGCGCGCAGCCGCGAGGACGGCAAGGAGCTGCTGATCCGGCTGGTCGAGCACGCCGCCGCGCAGGCCGGCCTCGACCCCACGGGCGCCGCCGAGGGCTGACGGACCGTTCGGCCGGACGGCCCGTCACCAGGGCTCCACCAGGCCCGCCCGGACCGATGTCCGAATGGCGGGACGCAAGAGTCCCGGATGGCGGACGCCCGGGCCGTCGGGGTTGCCTGCGGCCGTCCGGGCGTGGAAGGCTCGTACCCGTTGCACGTTGCACGTTGCACGTTGCGCGCCCCGCGCCGTGCCCCCGGGGGAGGAGGCAGTCGACATGACCGCAGACGCGTTCCGCGGCACGGTCCTGCCCGCCCCCGCCGTGCCGGCGCTCACCGTACGCCGCCACATCGACCAGGCGCTGGTCTGCAGCGCCTGCTGTCACTGACGGACCCCACCGGCCCGGGCCAGCCCGGCGCCGATCCCCGTCCCCGAACCCCCGGCCGGGCCGCGTCCTGACGGCTGCCCGGCGCCTTCCGCCCTGCGCCCACCCGGAGACCCGACCGTGGACCCGTTCCGCCCCGAGCTCGAACCGTTCTGGCCGTCCCGCCAGCCGCACCTCTTCGACCGGACCTGTCGGACCGCCTAGCGCGCGTCCCGCCCTTGCGGTGGACTGACCGACCGTCAGTGCCACTTCCGCGCAAGGCCCGACGCGCAGACGACCACCCGAATCCGTCCCGCGCGAAGAGAGCCCACCATGTCCTCCACCTCCACGGCCACCCGTACCGTCACCGCCGCCACCCCGCACCTGCGGGCCGTCCGCTCCGTGGCCGCCGTCCCCGGCGGCACCGAGCGCTGGTACCCGAGCACCACCGCCGCCCCGCACACCACCACCCCGGCCCCGCACACCGCCGCAGCGCCCCAGCACAGCCGGCCCGCGCCCGAGCGGCAGCCCGCCGCCCTGCTGCCCGCCGGCCTGCCGGAGGGCGCCACGGTCGTCGCACTGCCGCCGTCCGCCCTGCCCCAGGGTCTGCTCGCCCAGTACGGCGCCGAACTCGGCGCCTCCACCGGGCACCCGCTGGTCGGCTACCTGCTGCTCGTCCCCGCCGACCAGGCCCCCGCGCCCACGGCCGCCCCGGCCGCCGTCGCCCCGGCCGAGCGGCCCCGGGCCGCCGCCCGGCCGTCCGCGCACGGCATCAGCGTCGACACCGACCGGCGCACCGCCCACGTCGACGGCGTCCAGCTCGACCTCACCTACCTGGAGTTCGAGCTGCTCGCCCACCTCACCGAGCACCCGCACCGGGTGCACACCCGCGACCACCTGGTCACCGCCGTCTGGGGCTACGGCCACGTCGGCGACGGCCGCACCGTCGACGTGCACGTCGCCCGCCTGCGGCGCAAGCTCGGTGCGGCGCACCGCGACAGCATCGTCACCGTCCGCCGGGTCGGCTACAAGTACGCGCCCGCCGTCTGAACGGACGCAGCAGCACGACGGCCGGGGTCGGACGCGGTACGCGTCCGACCCCGGCCGGTGGCACGACCGACGGCGCAGGCCGGTCGGGCCGTCGGGCTCAGCGGCTGAGCCGGTCGATCTCGGCGAGCTCCTCGGCGGTCAGCGGACCGGCCTTCAGCGCGTCGAGGTTCTGGTCGAGCTGGGCCACGCTCGACGCACCGATGATCACCGAGACCACCCGCTCGTCCCGCAGCACCCACGACAGCGCCAGCTGGGCGAGGGTCTGACCACGCTGCTCGGCCACCTTGTTCAGCGCCCGCAGCTGCTCCAGCTTCTGCCCGGTCAGCGCCTCCTCGCGCAGGAAGTGGCCGACCGACATCCGCGAACCGGCCGGCACCTCGCCCGACAGGTAGCGGTCGGTCAGCAGCCCCTGCGCCAGCGGCGAGAAGGCGATCATGCTGGTCTGGGTCTCGCCGATCGCGTCCAGCAGCCCGTCCTCCGGGGTGCGGTTCAGGATCGAGTAGCTGATCTGGTTCATCAGCACCGGCGTGCCCATGCCGCGCAGGATCTCCACCGCCTCGCGGTGCTGCTCGGCCGGGTAGTTGGAGATCGCCGCGTACAGCGCCTTGCCCGAGCGGACCGCCCGGTCCAGCGCCCCCATCGTCTCCTCCAACGGAGTCGTGGAGTCGTAGCGGTGCGAGTAGAAGACGTCGACGTAATCCAGGCCCATCCGGCCCAGCGACTGGTCGAGACTGGACAGCAGGTACTTGCGCGAGCCGCCGTCGCCGTACGGCCCCGGCCACATGTCGTAGCCCGCCTTGGACGCGATGAACAACTCGTCCCGGTACGGCTTGAAGTCCTGCGCGAACAGGTAGCCGAAGTTGCGCTCGGCACTGCCGTACGGCGGGCCGTAGTTGTTCGCCAGGTCGAAGTGGGTCACGCCGCGGTCGAAGGCCCGGCGCAGCACCGCGCGCTGCACCTCCAGCGGCTGCGAGTCACCGAAGTTGTGCCACAGGCCGAGCGACACCGCGGGCAGCTGCACACCGCTGCGCCCGGCCCGCCGGTAGGTCATGGACGCGTAGCGGTCGTCCGAGGGGAGATAGGTCATACCGGCATCCTGCCAGGTGGCGGTCGGGTCGCAGGGGACCAACGACCCTGCCGGAACCGGACACCCCGGGCGTAGCCTGGCCGCGGCGGCCGGACGGGCCGCCGGGCCGCACGGAGAGGAGCCCGCCGGTGACGCGTCCCGACATCACCGACCGCGCCGACCTGGAGCCGCTGCTGCGGCGCTTCTACGCCGCCGCCTTCGCCGACCCGCTGATCGGCCCGCACTTCACCGAGGTCGCCCGGCTCGACCTGGAGACCCACCTCCCGCACATCACCGACTTCTGGGCGAGCGCCCTGCTCCGGAGCGGCGAGTACCGGCGCAACGCCTTCGCCCCGCACCTCGGGCTGCACCGGCAGCGCCCCCTCACGGCCGCCCACTTCGGCCGCTGGGTCCAGCTCTGGCACGCCTCCGTCGACGGCCTCCACACCGGCCCCACCGCCGACCGCGCCAAGGCCCAGGGCGAACGCATCGCCCTCGCCATGCTCCGCCGCACCGCCGGCGGCGACACCGAAGGCACCGGTGGCGGCTTCGTCCCCCTCTCGGCAGTCCTGCTCCGCAGCTGAGGACCTTCCCTCCGGAGGGCAGCACCCCAGGGGCGCGGGGAACTGCGCAATTCGGATGTGGGTCGTCGAACAGATCAGGCTCGCCCGTACTGTCACGATGCCCGGCCCCGGACTGCGCAGTTCCCGCCCCCCTGAGGTGCTGCCCCTCCGCTTGGAGTCCACTTGGAGGCATCGCATAGGCTCGCTGCACGATGGTGCGGATATCGGTGCTGGGCACGTTGACGGCGCAGGTGGCGGGGGCGGCGGTCGGCCTCGGCGGCCCGCGGCAGCGCGGTGTGCTCGCCCGGCTGCTGGTGGCCCGCGGTGCCGTCGTCCCGGTGGACCGGCTGATCGACGACCTGTGGCAGGGCCGCCCCCGGCCAAGGCCGCCGCCTCCCTGCAGGCGTACGTCTCCAACCTGCGGCGCCTGCTCGAACCCGAGCGCGGTCCCCGCGAGCCCGCCCGGCTGCTGGTCAGCCGTGCCCCCGGCTACGCCCTGGCCGTGCCGGCGTCCGGTGTCGACGCCTGGGACTTCGAGCAGCGGCTGCGGGACGCCCGCGACCTCCGGCCGTTCGCCGAGCAGGCCGCGGAGCGGCTCGGGCACCCGGTGTCCCGGCTGTTCGACGAGGCTTTGGCGCTCTGGCGGGGGACGGCCTTCGCCGAGTTCGCCGACGAGCCCTGGGCCGCGGCCGAGATCACCCGGCTCGGTGAACTGCGGCTGGCCGCGCGGGAGTCCGCGGTGGTGGCGGCCCTGGACGAGGGCCGGGCCGGTGAGGCGGCGGCCGCCGCGCTGGCGCTGACCGAGGAGCATCCGCTGCGCGAGGAGGGCTGGCGGCTGCTGGCCCGGGCGCTGTGGGGCGCCGGCCGGCAGGCCGAGGCGCTGGAGGCGTTGCGGCGTGCCCGTACCGTGCTCACCGCCGAACTCGGCCTGGACCCGGGGCCGGCGCTGGCCGAGCTGGAGTCGGCGATCCTCCGGCAGCGCACCGACCTGCTGGCCGTGCCGATCCCGGCCGCCGACCTTCCGCCGGCCCGTCCGTCCGGTCCGGCGTGCACCGCCGGGCCGGGCTGCGGCGGCGGCCCGCCCGAGCCGCCGTTCGTCGGCCGGGAGGCCGAGCAGCGCACCCTGCGCGAGGCGGCGACGGCCGCGACCGCCCCCGGCGGCCGGTCGGTGGTGCTGGTCTCCGGCGAGGCCGGGGCCGGCAAGTCCACCCTGCTCGCCCGGCTGAGCGGCGAACTGCGGCGCAGCGGCTGGCTGGTGGCCACCGGCCGGTGCCCGGAGACGGAGGGTGCCCCGCCGGCCTGGGCGTGGACGGAGGCGCTGCGCGAGCTGGCCCGGCAGCATCCGCCGAGCGCGGCGACGGCGGCGGAACTCGCCCCGCTGCTCGGCGAGGACGACCCGTCCCGTCGGCGGGACGCCCTGACCGGCCGCTTCCGGTTGCACCGGGCGGTCGCCCGCTGGCTGGAGGCCGCGACGGAGCAGGCGCCCGTCGCGGTGATCCTCGACGACCTGCACGCGGCGGACCAGGAGACCCGTGCGCTGGCCGCCGAACTGGCCGCCGCGCAGGGGCCCGAGCGTTTGATGCTGGTGTGCGCGCACCGGCCCGGCGAGGGGCGGCTCACCGATCTGCTCGGCACCTTCGCCCGCTGCTCGCCGTACCGGATCGCGCTGGGCGGGCTGGACGAGGCCGAGGCCGGCACTCTGATCGGCGCGGTCTGCGACAGCCCCGTCGACGCGGACACCGTCCGCGCGCTCGCCGAACGCACCGGCGGCAACCCGTTCTACCTGGTGGAGAGCGCCCACCTGCTGGCCGGGGAGGGCGCGCTGGTGGCCGTCCAGGAGGTGCCACAGGGCGTCCGGGACGTGCTGCGGCGGCGGTTCGACCGGCTGCCGCCGGCCACCGTCGAGGCGCTGCGGCTGGCCTCGGTCGCCGGCCGGGAGACCGAGGTCGAGCTGCTGGTGCACGCCTCCGGCGCGGAGGAGGAGGGCCTGCTGGACGCGCTGGAGGCGGCCGTCGCGGGCGGGCTGCTCACCGAACCCCGGCCCGGGGCCGTCCGGTTCGCGCACGCGCTGGTCCGCGACACCCTGTACGGCGACCTCAGCGGGCTGCGCCGGGCGCGGCTGCACGGCCGGTTCGCGGAGGCGCTGTGCGCGCTGCGGCCGGACCGCCTCGCCGCGCTGGCCCACCACTGGACGGCCGCCGCCTCCTCCGCCACCGCGCAGCGCGCCGTCGACGCCTGCGTGCGCGCCGCCGAGGCCGCCGAGCGCCGCTACGCCCACCAGACCTGCGCCGACCTGCTGCAGCAGGCCCTGGACAACCTCGACCGGGTGCCGGAGGACGGCGACGACCGGCCGGCCCGCCGGATCGCCCTGCTCGGCGCGCTGCTGCGGGCCCAGGTCCGGGCCGGGGCGATCTCCGCCGCCACCGCGACCCGCAGCCGGGCGGTCGCCCTCGCCGAGGAGACCGGCCGGGAGGACCTGGAGATCGAGGCCTGGACGGCCTGGACGGAACCCACCCCGTGGGTCGCCCACCCCTACGGCAGCTACGACGACCGGGCGGTGGAGACGCTGCAGCGGCTGCTGCGCCGCACCGACCTGCCGCCCTCGACCCGCTGCCGGCTGCTGGACGCCCTCACCCACGAGTGCAACTGCGCGGGGGAGCCGATCGGCACCGCCGCCGCCGACGAGGCGCTCGCCATCGCCCGCGCCGAGGGCGACCCCCGGCTGCTGGCGCTCGCCCTGGCCGCGTCCGCCCGGATCTGCGACTTCGAACTCGGCGCCCCGCAGCGGGCCGTGATCGCCGACGAACTCGCCGCACTGGCCCGCCGGCACGACCTGCCGGCCTACCGCTGGCAGGCCGAGCAGCTGTACGCCACGGCCGCCGCCGTCGCCGGCGACCTGCCCGCGCTGCGCCGCCACATCGCGGCCGCCGCGGCGATCGCCGAACGGTACGGGCTGCTCGAACTGGTCGACGTCGGCCGCTGCCACCGCGGCATGCTGGAACTCGCCGCGGGCCGCACCGCGGAGGCCGCCGAGCTGTACCGGCAGGCCGTCGCTGGGCTGACCGCCCGGGCCTCGGTGCACGCCGAGGGCTTCGGGGCGCTCGCCGACCTCACCATCGCCGTCCAGGAGGGCCGGATCGGCAGCGAACTGCCCCGGCTGCGTGCCGTCACCGCGCTGTACGGGCGCCTGGTCGCCGACGTGGAGGCGCTGGCCCTCGCCGCGCTGGGCCGCACCGAGGAGGCCCGGGCCGCCCGGGCCGTCCGGCCGCCCGTCCAGCCCGACTACTACCGCTCCTTCTTCCTCGCGCTGCGCGCCGCCGCGGTGGTCGCCCTGGACGAGCGGGCCGAGGCGGCCGAGCTGATCGCCGAACTGCGGCCGCTGCGCGGCCTGGTGGCCGGCGCCGCGTCGACCTCCGTCGCGCTGCGGCCGGTCGCGCAGTCGCTCGGCGAGCTGGCCCGGATGCTCGGCCGCACCGAGGAGGCCGCCGGGTACTTCGCGCAGGCCGCCGAGGTGGCCCGCCGCTGGGAGTCCCCGCACTGGGAGGCGGAGGCGCTGGCCGCGCTGCACGGCCTGCCGGCCGTCCCGGACGCGGAGGCCGTCGCCCGGCACCAAGTGGGCTCCAAGCGGCACCCCGCAGGCTGAACGGGTATCGACCACCGGACTGCCGAAAGGCCCCGACGATGTCTACCCTGCTCGGCCGCCTCGGCGGCGCATCCGCCGCCCGGCCCTGGCGCACCGTCCTCGGATGGGTGCTGCTGCTGGGCCTCGCCCTCGGCCTGGCCGCCGCCTTCGGCGGCACCCCGCACGACGACTACCGCGTCCCCGGCACCCGCTCCACCGCCGGCGCCGACCTGCTGAAGGAGCGCTTCCCGGAGATGTCCGGGGCGAACGCCCGGGTCGTCGTCCACGACCGCCGGGGCGGGCCGGTGCCCGCCGACCGGCTGGCGGCGCTGCGCGACGGCCTCGCCGCCCTGCCCAAGGTGGCCTCGGTGGCGCAGCCGGTGCTGTCCGCCCGCGGCGACACCGCCCTGATCACCGTGGACTACTCCGTCCCGGTCACCGACTTCAAGGGCTCCGCCGGCCTGGACGCGCTGCGCGAGGCCGCGAAGCCGACCGAGCGGTCCGGCCTGCAGGTCGAGTTCGGCGGACAGCTGCCGGAGAACTTCACCGCGCCGAACGGCGCCGCCGAGATGATCGGCATGGGCGCCGCCCTGGTGATCCTGGTGGTCGCGCTCGGCACGGTGGTCTCGGCCGGCCTGCCGCTGGTCGTCGCCCTGGCCGGCCTCGGCCTCGGCACCGGGCTCACCACGCTGCTCTCCGCGGTCACCGACATCAGCCCGACCGCGCCGACGGTGGCCTCGATGGTCGGCCTCGGCGTCGGCATCGACTACGCCCTGCTGCTCGTCAGCCGCCACGTCGAGGGCCTGCGCAAGGGCCTGACGAAGCAGCAGGCCGCCGCCGAGGCGACCGCCACCGCCGGCGCCTCCGTGGTGGTGGCCGGCTCTACGGTGCTGGTCGCGCTGTTCGGCCTGAAGCTGGCCGGCCTGCCCACCTACTCCTCGTTCGGCTACGCCACCTTCGCCGTGGTCGGCGCCGTGATGCTGGCCGCCCTGACCCTCGTCCCGGCGCTCTGCTCGCTCGCCGGCGACCGGCTGCTGCGCCGTGCCGAGCGCCGCGAACCGCAGCGCCGCACCCAGGCGGGCCCGACCCGCACCGAGCGCTGGGCCCGGCTGATCGGCCGCCGCCCGGTCGCCGCCGCGCTCGGCTCGCTGGTGGTGCTGCTCGCCCTGGCCGCCCCGATGCTGCACATGCGCACCTGGCCGCAGGACGCCGGCAGCCAGGCGTCGTCCAGCACCACGCGCAAGGCGTACGACCTCACCGCCGACGCGTTCGGGCCCGGCGCCAACGGGCCGCTGATCGTCGCCGTCGACCTGAAGAAGGTGCCGCAGGAGAAGCTGCCGGCGCTGCTGGACACCCTGAAGGCCCGGCCGGGCGTCGCCGCCGTGCGGCCGCCGCTGGTCAACCGGGCGCAGGACGCCGCCGTCGTCACCGTCACCCCCGCCACCGGCCCGCAGGACGAGCGCACCGCCGACCTGCTGAAGTCGCTGCGCACCGACGTACTGCCCGAGGGCGCCGAGATCACCGGCACGGTCGCCGCCTTCTCCGACATCTCCGACCGGCTCTCCGACCGGCTGTGGGTGGTGGTGCCGGTGGTGGTCGCGCTCTCGCTGATCCTGCTCACCGTGCTGTTCCGGGCGCCGGTCATCGCGGTGAAGGCCGCGGCGATGAACCTGCTCTCGGTGGCCGCCGCCTACGGCGTGATGACGGCGGTCTTCCAGTCCGACACCGGTGCCCGGGCGCTCGGCCTGCCGCACGAGGTGCCGGTCTCCAGCTGGGTGCCGATCCTGATGTTCACCGTGCTGTTCGGCCTCTCCATGGACTACGAGGTCTTCCTGCTCGACCGCGTCCGGGAGGACTGGCTCGCCACCGGCGACGCCAAGGGCTCGGTGGTGCGCGGCCTGTCCGCGACCGGGCGGGTCATCAGCAGCGCCGCCGCGATCATGGTCGCCGTCTTCACCGGCTTCGCGATCGACCCGGACATCACCGTGAAGATGATGGGCGTCGGCATGGCCGTCGCGGTGCTCATCGACGCCACGGTCGTCCGGCTGGTGCTCGTCCCCGCGACGATGACCCTGCTCGGCCGGCTCAACTGGTGGCTGCCCGGCCCGCTCGCCCGCCGCTGGCCAGCGCCGGTGGCGGCCGACCCGGCGGGCACCGCCGCCGCCGAGCCGGAGCGCGTCCCGGCCTGAACCGGCACACTCCGCTCCGGGCGCCGCTCCCACGTGGGGAGGAGCGGCGCCCGGAGGCTTTTCCGCGGTCGCCGGTTGAGTCTGTACCTACTGGTATGTACAGTCGCTTCCATGAGCACCCAGGACCGCCTGATCGAGAGCACCCAGGAGCTCCTCTGGGAACGCGGCTACGTCGGTACCAGCCCGCGCGCCATCCAGCAGCGCGCAGGCGCCGGCCAGGGCAGCATGTACCACCACTTCGACGGCAAGCCCGACCTCGCCGCGACCGCCCTCGCCCGCAGCGCCGAACAGCTGCGCGCCCTCGCCGAGGAGCGCCTCGCCGCCCCCGGCACCGCCTACGAGCGGATCGCCGGCTACCTGCAACGCGAGCGCGAGGTCCTGCGCGGCTGCCGGATCGGCCGGATGGCACAGGACCCGGAGGTCGTCGCCGACCCCCGGCTGCGCGCCCCCGTCGAGGAGACCTTCGCCTGGCTGCGCGGCCGGATCGCCGAGGTCGTCGCCCAGGGCGTCGCCGCCGGCGACCTCGCCCCCGGCGGCGACCCGGCCGACACCGCCGCCGCGATCGTCGCCGTCGTCCAGGGCGGCTACGTCCTCGCCCGCGCCGCCGGCGACCCCGAACCCTTCCACCAGGCCGTCCGCGGCGCACTCGCGCTGCTGCGCGCCGCCTAGACCGGGGAGCACCCGTGCAGGCCATGCAGTACGAGATCACCCTGCCCGCCGACTACGACATGGGCATCGTCCACCACCGGGTCGCCACCCGCGGGCACCTGACGGACACCCTCCCGGGCCTCGGCATCAAGGCCTACCTGGTCCGCGAGACCGGCACCCTCGGCTCCCCGGTCAACGCCTACGCCCCCTTCTACCTGTGGCGCACCGCCACCGGCATGACCGACTTCCTCACCGGCCCGGGCTTCCGAGGCCTCAGCGCCGACTTCGGCCGCCCCACCGTCCGGCACTGGATCGGCGCCGGACTCCACACCGGCCCCGCCGCCGACACCCCGCCCACCACCGCCACCCGCACCACCCGGTCACTGCCGCCCGGCACCGACCCCGGCGAGGAGACCGCCCGCGCCCTCGCCGCCCTCGGCGACGCCCCCGGCCTGCACACCGCGGCCGTCGCCCTCGACCCGGCCCGCTGGGAACTCGTCCACTTCGCCCTCTGGGCCGACACCCCGCCCGAAACGCCCGCCGAGGGCCACTGCACCGCCTACCGTGTGCTGCACCTGTCGCGACCCGAACCCCTCCTGCCGGCCAAGGACTGAGATGACCGCGGACCGAACCCCGGCCGTGCACACCGTGCTCGGCCCCGTCCCGCCCGAACGCCTCGGCACCACCAACAGCCACGACCACCTCTTCCTGCGCAGCGCCCTGCTGCCCGGACAGGAGCTCGACGACCCGGCCGCGGCCGAGGACGAACTGCGCGCCTTCGCCGCCCTCGGCGGCGGCGCCGTCGTCCAGTGGACGCCCTACGGGCTCGGCCGCCGCCTCGACGACCTGGTCGAACTCGCCGAGACCACCGGCCTCCACCTGGTCGCCGCCACCGGCCTGCACCAGGCCGCCCACTACGACGACCCCGACGCGCTGCGCCGGCTCGACCTCGCCGCCCTGTTCACCGCCGAACTCCGCGACCGGGCCGGACTGATCAAGGTCGCCGGCGGCTACCACGGCCTCGACGCCCACGCCCGGTGGACGATGACCGCCGCCGCCGAGGCCCACCACGCCACCGGCGCCCCCATCGGCGTCCACCACGAACTCGGCACCGGCGCCCAGGACGTCCTGGAACTGCTCTGCGACCGCCTCGGCGTCCCGCCGCACCGGGTGGTCCTCGGCCACCTCAACCGCTTCCCCGACCCCGGCCTGCACCGCGAACTCGCCGCCTCCGGCGCCTACCTCGCCTTCGACGGCCCCTCCCGCGCCAACCACGCCACCGACCACCGGCTGCTGGAGTGCCTGCACGCCCTCGCCGACGCCGGCCACGCCCACCGCCTGCTGCTCGGCGGCGACACCACCACCGCCGCCGCCCGCGGCAACCCCGGCATGCCGTACCTGCTGCACCGGCTGCGCCCCCGGCTCGGCCCCGAGCTCGCCGCCCTCGTCCTCACCGACAACCCCGCGGCGGCCTTCGCCTGGTGACCGGGCCGTGCCGCGACCCCGCCGGAGGAGCATCCTGGAACCACAGGGCCGACCGCCCCGACGACCCGCCCGCGCGGGCCGTCCGGGCGTCGGCGCACACCGGGAGCCGACCATGAACAGCAGATCCCCCGCAGGCGTCGTCGTCGGCGTCGACGGCTCCGCGCACGCCGCGGCCGCCGCCGACTGGGCCGCCCGCGAAGCCGCCCGCCGCGACTGCCCGCTCCACCTGGTGCACGCGGTCAACACCGGCACGGTGACGCTCTCGCCACGCACCGGACCGGCGGTCACCGACCTCATCCTGCACGACGCCGAAGCCGTCCTGGAGGAGGCACTGGGCAAGGTCCGGGCCTCCCACCCGGCGCTGCGCCTCACCGGCGACGTCGTCCCGCGGGACGCCGCGGAGGCCGTGCTCACCGCCGCCGAGCACGCCGAACTCGCCGTGGTCGGCACCCGCGGCCACGGCGGCTTCGCCTCCCTGCTGCTCGGCTCGGTGAGCCTGCGGGTCGCCGCCCACTCGGCCTGCCCGGTCGTCGTCGTCCGCGGCACCGAGCACGTCGGCAACCACGTGCTGGTCGCCGTCCGCGACGAACGGGACGCCCCCGCCCTGCGGTTCGCGCTGCGCACCGCAGAGCTCACCGGGCTGCCGGTGCGCGCCCTGCACACCTGGTCGCCGGTGGTCGCCGACGTCGGCCACATGGCACCCATGGTGGACGAGCTCGGGGAGGAGGCCCGGCTGCACCAGCAACTGCTGCTCCGCACCTGCGACCCCGTCCGCGAGGACTTCCCCGACGTCGCCTTCGAGGCCCGCCAGGTCGGCGGCGGCGCCGCCGGGACCCTCGTCGACGCCTCCCGGCAGGCAGCGCTGCTGGTCGTCTCCCGCCGGCAGCCCGCCGCGCACTTCGGGCTGCGCCTCGGCGGGGCCGTGCACGCCGTGCTGCACCACGCCTACTGCCCGGTCGCCGTCGTGCCGCTGCGCTGACGGTCCGCTGCGCTGACGGTCCGCCGGACGCGGCCGACCGCCGGCACCGCCCCGATGTACGACCCTTGCGGGTGAGTTGCGTCACCCGGCGGCCCGGGAGAGCCCCGTGCGCGCCGTCCCGTGCACCGGAGGGACCGCCCGGACGTGCATACTTGTCGGTCGGCGGCAGCGGGCCCGGGACGGCCCGCCGAACCGGCCGACCCCCGGTGGAACCGGAAGCACCCCGTTCGGCGTGCGTTCACCGGGGGCCTTCCCGCGGACGCGGGGGCGGCCGCGCCGTGGCGCACGCGGGAATCTCGGGGAGTGGCGGAATCATGGGTCTGACCAGCAGTACGGTCCTGGCGATCGCGACCGCCCTCGCGGTCCTGCTGCTGGCGGCGACGGTGCTGTGGTGGCCCAGGCTCGCCCGGACGACCTGGGCGGCGGTGCTCGGCCGGATCGCCGCCCTGCTGACCACCCAGCTCGCGGTGCTCTGCGCGATCGGCCTGGTGGCCAACAACTACTTCGCCTTCTACAGCAGCTGGGACGACCTGCTCGGCACCGGCGACACCGGGCCGGTCAGCGTCCAGGCCTCGGTCGAGGGTCGGCCCGCCGCGGCGGTGCCGGTGGTCAAGGCGCAGTTGCTCGGCAAGGAGCCGGTGGAGGGCGGCAGCGGCGGCCCCGAGCGGAGCGGCGAGATCCAGTCCGTGCGGATCACCGGCTCGCACTCCGGGCTGAGCACCGACGCGTACGTCTACCTGCCCCCGCAGTACTTCCAGCCGGCCGACGCCCAGAAGCGCTTCCCGGCGGCCGTGGTGATGACCGGCTTCCCCGGCGACGCCAAGAACCTCATCACCCGGCTGAACTACCCGTCGGCCGCCCTCCAGTTGATGCAGAGCGGCAAGATGCAGCCGACCGTGCTGGTGCTGATGCGGCCCTCGCCGGCGATGCCGGCCGACACCGAGTGCGAGGACATCCCCGGCGGCGCGCAGTCCGAGACCTACTTCACCAAGGACGTCCCCCGGGTGGTTGCCGAAAGCTACCGAGTGGCCGCCGAGCCGGCGGCCTGGGGCGTGGTCGGCAACTCCACCGGCGGGTACTGCGCTCTGAAGATGGCCATGCGCCACCCGGAGGTCTTCCCGACCGCCGTCTCCCTCTCGGGCTACTACAAGGCCGCCGAGGACGCGACCACCGGCGACCTCTTCAAGGGCAGCCAGCAGCGGCGCAACGAGGCCGACCTGATGTGGCGGCTCAACAACCTGCCGCAGCCCAAGGTCTCGGTGCTGCTGGCCGGCCCGCAGGCCGGGGACGGCACCTACAAGCCGGGCACCGAGGCGTTCCAGAAGGCGGTGAAGGCGCCGATGACCGCCAACACCGCCTGGGTCCCGCAGGGCGGCCACAACTTCCGCACCTGGTCGCAGCTGCTGCCGCCCTCGCTCGAGTGGCTCTCCCAGCACCTGGTGGCCGGGGCCTGACCGGCCCCGGCTCCGCACCGGCGGACCGGGCCCGCCGAACTCAGCTGAGCTGCTCCAGCGTGCCGGTGTGCAGCTCGCCGACCCGCCCGCCCTCGCCCTCGTACGTCCAGAAGACCCGCACGGTGAGGGCGGCGAGGTCCATCACGTGGCTGACGGTGATCCCGCTCTGCTCCGTCCAGCTCACGAACCAGAGCTGCTGGCCGACCTGGGCGACGTGCAGCGACACGTCCTCGAACTGCCCGGCCGACTCGCCGAGACCCTCCCAGCGCAGCCGCTTGCCGTCGGCGGAGTAGGAGTTCCGGAAGGCGGCGCCGTTGTCGACCTGGAAGAGATAGGTGTGGCCGGCGAAACCCGGCAGAGGCGCGGTCATCTCGGGCGTTTCCTCGGAATCTCGGCGGGTGCTGCGGCCCCGGCGGCCGCACCCGTTCAACCTAGCGGACGCCGTGATCGTTCCCCACCATGTCCGGCCGACTGCGATCGAGGACACGCCCCGGGCCGACCCGGACACGCCGGGGGCTCCACCGATGGGAGCACACGGCCGCCGTTCCCGCCCCCGGCGTCCGCCACCGTCGCCGGCCATCGGCAAAGGCGCCGATCCCGCTGCCCGGGGCGGCAGTTGGGCGCCGCGACTGATGTTCCGTAGCCGAATTTCCATGGCAAGCGTCGGCCTTCGCCGTCGGGCGCTCGTGGCCGGATCGACGTTTCCGCCACACATCGCCTTTCCTGAAAGGGAATTGACGTCGACTCGGCAGAAGGCGGCCGGACCGGGGGTTCCGGCGTGTCGCGGGCGGCCGCGTGGTCTGGACCTGTCGGTCACCCAGCGTGTCGAAAGGAGGCGATTCCGGATGGTCCGCTATTGCACTCGAATGGCCGTCAAACTCCCTCAACTCTCCTATTTCTCAAGTGAGTCGGCTGCTGCATCGAAGTCTTCATAAATTCTTCACGCATCGACAGATGGTGAGCAGTCAGCAGTTGTCCGCCGTCGAACCGTGTGCTTACTCTGGCCGCGATGTTCCGCCCCCTGCGGACCTCGCGGCCGGTACGCCGATTCCCGTCCAGCCTGCCGCGAGCACCACGAGCACGGAATTCGGACGGGAACGGGGGAGCCGAATCGGCGTGTCGACGCGCCCTGCACCGTTTGTGCGTCGACCCGGGGACGAGCCGTGCCGTGCGGCGGCCCGACCCTGCCCGAAAGCCGAACTCGGCCCACCCGTGGGCACCTTCGAGGACACCGCCATGCCTTTTTCCATCAGACCGGCACGCCTCGGCGTGGCGGCGGCCGCGGCGATGCTGCTCGCGCTGCCGCTCGCCGGCCGCGCCGAGGCCGTCCGGCTCGTCACCCAGGACGGACTCGCCCCCACCGGGATGACCGAGGGCACCGCCGCGAGCGCGCAGCTCACCGTGCACTCCCTGGTCTGCATCACCGCCAGGACCGTCGGCGTCGCCGTGCGTGACGGGGCCGGGCGCAACCTGGACTTCCCCGGTGCGGCGACCAACGTCCGGATCTGCCCGGGCGGTGTCACGGTCACCACCGGCTCCCGCACCCTGCCGGCCGGAACGTACACGGCCTTCGGCTACTGGCAGGACTACGCCAACGCCTGGCACGACCTCGCCCAGCAGACCCTGACCGTCGCGCCCTCCTCCACCGGGCCGACGCCGCCCGGCCCGACGCCGACCCCGGACGACCCCGACATCCCCCTGCCCGGCGGCTCGTTGGTCTGGTCCGAGGAGTTCGACGGCTCGATAGCCTGGGGCTCCAAGTGGGTCGGCGACCGCAGCAGCGCGTACCGCTACGGCGACCACAACCCGGACGACAACAAGCTCGACCTGCTGAACCCGGGTGCGGTCGAGACCACCGACGGCGTCGCCGTCTTCACCGCCACCCGGTCCGAGCAGCGGCTGGAGAACGGCCGCCGCGCCTGGGAGACGGGCCTGCTCACCACCGAGGGCTCCGACGAGGGCTTCCGGGTGCACGCCGGCGACTACGTCGAGACGAAGGTCCAACTCCCCGAGGGCGCAGGTGCCTGGCCCGCGCTGTGGACCTGGCGCAACGGCGGCAGCGAGGTGGACAGCTTCGAGTACCACCCCGACAATCCGCACCTGCTGGAACTCACCAACCACGTCCGCCGCGGCGCCAAGTACTACACCGACGCGGACGCCGTCGCGCCCGGCAAGTGGGTGACCATCGGCACCCGGTACGGCACCAACTCGGTCGACTGGTACGTCAACGGCGAGCGCGTCTGGTCGGACGGCCGCGGCGTGGGCCAGCGCTGGTCGGCGTACCTGATCCTCAACCTCTCCGTGGTCGCCGGGAAGTACCACCCCGGCCCCGACGGCGCCGAGCCGATCACCGCCGCCGCCGACTACGTCCGGGTCTACCGCTGAGGCGTCCGCCGGAGCGCGCACGGAAGCTCAGCGTGACCGAATGGACACGCCAAGTGTCCGGCGAATGGCCCCCGTTCGGCGGCTGCGCGGACGGGCCGCTCCCGGCGTACGTTGGAGATCCGGAGGTGAGTGCCATGACCGAACAGGTTCTGAGTGAGGTCGGCGCGGTCGTCGCGCCGGAGCGCGAGGCCGAGTTGGTGGCCCTGTACCGCGAGCTGGTGTCGGGACCGCTGCCGGAGGGTCTCGTCCGCACCGAACTGCTCCGAGGCCCGGCCGGTCATTGGCGGGTGCAGAGCCTGTGGCGGGACATGGCGGCCCTGGAGGCCGTCCGCAACGCGCCGGAACGGCCGGCCGCGCCGAGGATCTTCCGGCTGGTGGGCACGGAGCCGGAACTCACCGTGCACGAGGTGGTGATCGAGCAGGCCGGGGAGCTCAGCCTGCACTGAACCCCCCGTCCGGCCACGGGTGCTGGCGTACCGTCAGGGCGCCAGCACCCGGCCGAGCCGTTCGGCGATCTGGCGCATCACCGGCACCAGGGCGGCCTCGCCGTCCTGCGCCTCCAGCGCCCTGATCCGGGCCTCCGGGCCGGACACCGAGAGCGCGGTGGGCGTGGGCGCGCCGGGCACGGCGACCGCGATGCACCGGACGCCGATCTCCTGCTCCTGGTCGTCGACCACGTACCCGGCCTCCCGGGCCGCCGCGAGGTGCTCCAGCAGCTCGGCCGGGTCGGTGTGGGTGAAGGGGGTGTGCGCCTGCAGCGGTCGGCTGCCGAGGACCGCACGGGCCTCCTCCTGCGGGAGTTGGGCCAGCAGTGCCTTGCCGACGCCGGTGCAGTGCGGCTGAACCCGGCGGCCGACCTCGGTGAACATCCGCATCGAGCGCCGGGACTGAACCTGGCCCACGTACACCACCTCGCCGCCCTCCAGGACGGCGAGGTTCGCCGTCTCCCCGGTGGCCTCCATCAGCTCCGCGAGGTACGGGCGGGCCCAACTGCCCAGCAGGCGGCCGGCCGTCTCGCCGAGCCGGATCAGCCGCGGGCCGAGCGTGTACCGACGGGCGGTGTCCTGCCGGACATATCCCTGCTGGACGAGGGTACGGATGAGTCGGTGGATCGTCGGCATCGGCAGGCCGGAGCTGGCGGACAGCTCGCTGAGCGCGGCCGTGCCGCCGGCCTCGGCCAGCGCCTCGAGGAGGAGGAAGGCGCGCTCGACGGACTGCACGCCGCCGGCGCGGTCGGTGCCTGTCCGGTCTGCGGCGGGGGTGCTGACCACCGGTGTTCCCTTCGCTCTCGGGGGAGGAGTAGAGTCCCCGCCGATCACATCAACAAACCGTTGAAATTCTGTATCGCGGAAACTAGGCTCCACTGTACAGAACGGAACCCGCCCGTAGGGGGGTCCGGATCTCGGGAGTTCCCATCGGAACCCCCAGTGCTGGCTCAACCGTCCAAGGAGTGTCCTGCCCATGGCTGCAGATCAGGGATCCGCCGGCGCGTCGTCCGCCGCCCCGGTCGTCACGGTCGCCGGTCCGCGCGTCGCCCGCGCCGAGGAGGTGCTCACGCCGGAGGCCGTCTCCTTCGTCGTCGGGCTCCACCGTGCCTTCGAAGGCCGCCGCCAGGAGCTCCTCGCCCGACGGAAGACCCGCCGCGCCGAGATCGCCGCGGCCGGCACCCTCGACTTCCTGCCCGGGACGGCCGACGTCCGCGCCGGGGACTGGCAGGTCGCCGAGGCCCCGCGCGCCCTCCAGGACCGCCGGGTCGAGATCACCGGCCCGACCGACCGCAAGATGGTGATCAACGCCCTCAACTCCGGCGCCCGGGTCTGGCTCGCCGACTTCGAGGACGCCACCTCGCCCACCTGGGAGAACGTGGTCTCCGGCCAGGTCAACCTGATCGACGCCTTCGAGGGCCGGATCGACTTCACCTCGCCGGCCGGCAAGGCGTACACCCTGAGGCCCGCCGCCGAACTCGCCACCGTGGTGGTCCGCCCGCGCGGCTGGCACCTCGACGAGACCCACCTGCTGGTGGACGGCGCCCCGGTCTCCGGCGGCCTCTTCGACTTCGGCCTGTACTTCTTCCACAACGCCGCCCGGCTGATCGCCCGCGGTGCCGAGGACCCCAACTCCGGGCCCTACTTCTACCTGCCGAAGACCGAGAGCCACCTCGAGGCCCGGCTGTGGAACGACGTCTTCACCCACGCGCAGGCCGAGCTCGGCATCCCGCACGGCACGATCCGCGCCACCGTCCTGATCGAGACCATCACCGCGGCCTTCGAGATGGAGGAGATCCTCTTCGAGCTGCGCGACCACGCCGCCGGGCTCAACGCCGGCCGCTGGGACTACCTCTTCTCGATCGTGAAGAACTTCCGCGACGCCGGCGACCACTACATCCTGCCGGACCGCAACACCGTCACCATGGCCTCGCCCTTCATGGCCGCCTACACCCGCCTGCTGGTGCAGACCTGCCACCGCCGCGGCGCCCACGCGATCGGCGGCATGGCCGCGTTCATCCCCTCCCGCAAGGACCCGGAGGTCAACGCGGCCGCCCTGGAGAAGGTCAAGGCCGACAAGGACCGCGAGGCCGCCGGCGGCTTCGACGGCTCCTGGGTCGCCCACCCGGACCTCGTCCCGGTCGCCCGGTCCTGCTTCGACGCCGTGCTCGGCGACCGACCGAACCAGAAGTCCTCGCCGGGCTCGCCCGAGCCCGTCACCGCCGAGCAGCTGCTCGACATCGCCGGTGCCGGCGGCAGCTGCACCCGCGCGGGCCTGCACAACGCCGTCCAGGTCGGCGTCCGCTACATCGAGGCCTGGCTGCGCGGCCTCGGCGCGGTCGGCATCTTCAACATGATGGAGGACGCCGCCACCGCCGAGATCTCCCGCTCGCAGATCTGGCAGTGGATCAACAACGGCGTCGTCCTCGCCGACACCGGCGAGAAGGCCACCGCGGAGCTCGTCCGCCGGCTCGTGGCCGAGGAACTCGCCGAACTGCGCACCGAGCTCGGGGACGCCGCCTACGCCGCCGGGCGCTGGACGGAGGCCGCCCGGCTCTTCGAACAGGTCGCCCTGGCCGAGGAGTTCGTCGACTTCCTCACCCTGCCCGCGCTGCCCCTGCTCGACTGACCCCAACCTATCCGCCGGGCGAGCGGCCCGACGCCCGCCAGGACGTCGAACTCGTCCGCCGCAATTCACCGTTCCGTACGGCTCCCGCCGCCCAGGCGCCGGGAGCCGTACGGAACACCCGTGTTCGGAGGCACTTCCCCATGGCGCTCATCTTCTTCAACGGCCAGGCGATGACCGGCGGCCCGTTCCACCCGCTGGTCGCCGAGTACCTGGTCGGCCCGGTCCGCACCGCACCCGGCCACCGCTTCTTCTCCGTCCGCGACGTCTGCCCCGGCCTGCTGCCCGACCCGGGCGGCAGCGCGGCGATCGAGGGCGAGCTCTACGACCTCCCGCTGGAGCACCTGCGGGACGCCGTCCTGCCGGGCGAGCCTCCGGAGTTGGAGCTCGGCGTGATCGCCCTCTCGGACGGCACGCCGTGCCTGTCCATGGTGCTGCGCCGCGGTGAGCTCGAGCGCGGGGTGCACCGCGAGATCACCGGCCACGGCGGCTGGCGGGCCTACCTGGCCACCCTCGGCCGCACCGCCTGACCGGCGCCCCCGGGGGGAGGGCGCCGGTCGGGCGGACGCGGAAGGTCAGCCCGCCTTCCAGAACTTGACCGAGTCGACGGCGATGTCCGCCGAGGAGCCCACGGCGGGCACGGTGCCGCCGAGGGCCGTCTCGGACTGCAGCACCCAGTGCATCGAGTTGGCGGGGATGCGCGCGGTGGAGCGCCCGATCACCTTGCCGTCCAGGTAGAAGGTCACGCCGTCCTTCTGCCAGTCGACCGCCGAGGTGTGCCACGCGCCGGCGGTCGGGACGCCGCTGGAGTAGGCGTCCTGGTCGCTGCCCGAGGTGGCGTCGGCGCGGTGCATGAAGGCGCCGATCGAGCCGTTGAGGTCGCCCTCGGGGAAGTCGATCTCGCCGTGCTGCGGCCAGACGCCGTCGTCCGGCCAGAGCAGCCACGCCATCTTGTAGCCGGAGGCCGAGGTCGCCTTCCAGGTCACCTCGAAGCGCCCGTACTGGACGCCGTCGCCGGAGGCGGACGGCAGCTTGGGCACCGGTGCGGAGACCCAGGTGCCGGAGGCGTCCCGGTTGAGGTGGAGGTTCATCTGGCCGTTGGCGATGGACATCGTCCTCGACGGCGAGTAGGTGCCGTTCTTGCTGGTGTCCTTCCAGCCGTCCGGGTAGGCCCACCACTTGCCGTCCACCGCGGCCGGCAGTCCGGAGCAGTGGCTGGCGGTGATGGACGGGCCGTTGGAGCAGCCCGTCCAGCTGCCGAGCGGCACGTTGACGCCGTCGAAGTCGTCCGACCAGGTCGGCGCACCGGCCGTCGAGGTGGGGGAGGAGCTCGCCGACGGGGAGGCGGCGAAGCTCGGCGCCGCCGTGGTCGGGGACGCGGTCGGCGTGGTGGGCGCCGGGGTGGCGCTCGCCGTGGGGGAGGTGCTCGGCGCCACCGGGGCGGCGGTCGGGCTCGGGCTCGGGGCCGGCGCGGCGGTGCCCGCGTCGCGGACGTCCAGCGTCTGCACCGGGAGGTCGTGCCAGCGCCGGTCGGCGTCCTGCCAGGTGCCGAAGGCGGTGTAGACGCCGGCCGGCAGGGTGCGGGCGGCGGTGGTGACGGTGACCCCGTCGGGGCAGATCCGCACGTTGCGGCCGCTGCCGGGGAAGTCCAGCTTGTTGCCGGCGGCGTCGCGGACGGCGACGCCGATCCTCCGGGCGGTGAAGCAGGCGGAGGAGTGGACGGAGAGGGAGGCGGCTGCCGCGGTGTTCGCGGCCATGGCGACCGGCGAGAGCCGGTCCTGGGTCACCTCGGGCACGTTGGCGGCCTCGGCGCTGCCCAGGAAGGGGACGGCCAGCAGGCCGAGCCCGGCGACCGCGCCCACCTTGAGGGCGATGGCGGAAACAGGCATGGAGTTGTTCCTCGACGACGCCTGCGAGGTGAGCTGTCGGATTCGGGCCGTCAGGTGGCCCGGCCGCCCGGTGGGCGGCTTCACCCCGAGCCCTGGCCGTACGCGAGCATGCGCGCGGGGCCAGGGCGACTTACCTGGTTCCCCCGCTCCCGTCCGTGTCGCATCTCGCGTTGCCGTCACCGGGCGGACGGGACTCGGCGGTCCCGGGACGGGGCCCGCATGGAGCGGGCGTCCGAGCAGGTTAGCAGTGTCCTCCCGGAGGGCAAGGCATCGGACCGTCGATGTCAGGTCCGTCACATCCGGGCGCGCCGCAGCCCCCGGACCCTCGCCGTGGGTCCGGGGGCTGTGCTCCGTACGGCCACCGGCCCGCTGTGGGCCGGCCGGGGGCCACGGAGTCCGGGTGGCGTACCGTCCCTGGTACGGCCCGGAGTGCGGGGGGTCAGGCGCGGGAGGCGAGCTCCTTCGCGGCGCGGGCGCAGGCCAGCGCGATCCGGTCCTCGTCGACGGTGGTCAGCACGCCCTTCTCGACGACGGCGTTGCCGTTGACGAACAGCACCGCCAGCGGCGGCAGGGCGCCCATGGTGAGCGCGGCCACCGGGTCGGCGATCGAGGAGTGCATGATGCCGTCGACCTTCCACAGGGCCAGGTCGGCGAGCTTGCCGGCCTCGATGGAGCCGATCTCGTTCTGCCGGCCGAGCACCCGGGCGCCGCCCATGGTGCCCAGACGCAGCGACTGGCGTGCCGTCAGCGCGTCGGGGCGGCCGTGCAGGCGGTTGATCAGCAGCGCGTTGCGCAGCTCGGTGCCGAGCTCGCCGGACTCGTTGGAGGCGGTGCCGTCGACGCCGAGGCCCACCGGCACGCCGGCCTTCAGCATGTCCGGGACGCGGGCGATGCCGGCCGCCAGACGGGCGTTGGACGAGGGGCAGTGGGCGACACCGGTGCCGGTCTCGGCGAACTTGGCGATGTCGGAGTCGTTCATGTGGACGCAGTGCGCCATCCACACGTCCTCGCCGAGCCAGCCGGTGGACTCGAAGTAGTCGGTCGGGCCCATGCCGAACAGCTCCTTGCAGAACTGCTCCTCCTCGGCCGTCTCCGAGCCGTGGGTGTGCAGCCGGACGCCCTTGCGGCGGGCCAGCACGGCCGACTCCCTGAGGAGTTCGGTGGAGACCGAGAAGGGCGAGCAGGGCGCGAGGGCCACGTGCAGCATCGAGCCGAAGGAGGCGTCGTGCCACGTGTCGACGGCGGCCTCGGAGGCGATCAGGATGTCCTCGGTCCGCTCCACCGCGTGGTCCGGCGGCAGGCCGCCGTCCTTCTTGCTGCGGTCCATCGAGCCGCGCAGCGCGGTGAAGCGCAGGCCGAGCTCCTGCACGCCCTCGATCGAGGCGCCGAGGACGTCGCCGCCGCCCTGCGGGAAGACGTAGTGGTGGTCGGAGGCGGTGGTGCAGCCGGACTTGAGCAGCGCGGCGGCCGAGCCCTGGGTGGCGGCGTGCACCAGCTTCTCGTCGATCCGGGCCCAGGTCGGGTAGAGCGCGACCAGCCAGTCGAAGAGGATGTCGTCCTGGGCGAGGCCGCGGGTGATCCACTGGTAGAAGTGGTGGTGGGTGTTGACCAGGCCCGGGGTGACCAGATGGCCCTCGCCGTTGATCCGGCGCACCACGTTGTCCAGCCACTGCGGGGCGGGGCCGTCGCCGACCGACTCGATCCGGTTGCCGAGGATCACCACGTGGCCGCGGGCGTACTCGGTGTCGTCTGCGTCCACCGTCGCGACGGCGACGTTCTCGATCACGATCCGCTGGTCGGCGGGTGGGGGCTGGACTGCCATGGCGTGAACTCCTTGGGGGCGAGGGCTGGGGGTGTGCCGCGGGCGGGGCGGCGGGTGGGGCGGGCCGGACGGGGTGCGGAGGCCGGTGCGGGGAAGCACAGGGGCCCCGCGGCGGCGCCGTCCGGCCCGTGGCGGGCGGGTGCCGGTCCGGTCAGGCGACGGGTATGACCGGGACGACGCCCTCGCGGTGGACGGTGCCCTCGATCAGGCCGTACATCCGGTCGGCGGCGTAGTACACCTCGTTCTCGTTCTTGAGGCCGAAGGGCTCCAGGTCGACGAGGAAGTGGTGCTTGTTGGGGAGCTCCAGGCGGACCTCGTCCACCTCGGCGCGGTTGTTCAGCACCCGGGTGCCCATCGCGTGCAGGGTCTGCTGCAGCGAGTAGGAGTACGTCTCGGCGAAGGCCTCCAGCATGTGGCGCTTCACGTGGTTGTAGGAGCGGTTCCAGTTCGGCTGCGGCTCGTCGTCGCGGCCGGTGTAGCCGTACTTCCAACGGGCCGTCACCTGGGTCGCCAGGATGCGGTCGTAGGCCTCCTGGAGGGTGGTGTACTTGTCCTTGATGTAGCCCCAGAACTCGGAGTTGGTCGTGTTCATCACGACCAGGTCCTTGAGTCCGGAGATCACCTGGACGGACTCGCCGTCGAACACGATCTCGGAGGTGCGTACCTCCTGGCCGTTGCGGACGAAGGAGTGGCCGACCTCCTCGGAGCCGATGAAGCGGGCGGAGCTGTCCGGGGTCCGGATGCGGTCCCAGGTGTACTCCTCGATGCGGATGCGGGCGCTGTGCACCACACCGCGCTCGGTGTTCTCGACGAAGTGGCGGGCCAGCGTGATGCCGAAGGCCTCCGCCGACTCGATGCCGTACTCCTTGGCGAAGGCGTAGACGGTGTTCTTCGTCGTGTCGGTGGGCAGGCAGTTGGCGTTGGAGCCGGTGAGGTGGACGTCCTCGAACTCGCCCTGCAGGGAGACCGAGACGTTCAGGTCCTTGATCTCGTGCCGGGTGGAGTCGCGGTAGACCCGGACGATGCGGTTCTCCGCCTTGCCGTACTGGTTCTGGCCGAGCACGTGGGCCATGGCATGGCTCCTAAGGTTCCAGGTCGGTCTTCTAGCTTCCGCGGTAGACCGAGTAGCCGAACGGGTTGAGCAGCAACGGCACGTGGTAGTGGTGCTGCGCGGGCGCGACCGTGAAGACGATCGCCACCTCGGGGAAGAACGGCGCCGCCTCGCCCCGGGCCGCGTAGTACGCGGTGGTGTCGAAGAGCAGCCGGACGACCGAGCCCGCCTCCGCGGCCGGCAGGTCCTTGGCCCGGCCGTCGGAGTCCGTGGCGGAGGTGCCGAGCACCTTCCAGCCACCCTCGGTGTGCAGTGCCAGCTCGACCGGCACGCCCTCGGCCGGGCGGCCGAGGCTGGTGTCGAGCACGTGCGTGGAGATGCCAGTCATGGGATGAAGCACCTTACTGATGGCAGGAATTGACTGGCCGTCAGGAGTCTAGGCCCCGTCGAGCAGTCGGTTGATGCGGATGTCGTTGATCTTGCGCAGCTCGCCGCGGACGATCTCGCGCTCGGTGGCGGCGTCGTTGGGGTGGCGCTCGCGCAGCGAGGCGAGCATGGTCGCGGCCGTGCGGCCGGTCGCGCAGATCAGGAACACGTGGCCGAACTTCGCCTCGTAGGCGGCGTTGGCCTCGCGCAGGTCGTCGAGGAGCGCGCTGTCGGCTCCCCGGACGCCGGCCTGTTCGCGCTCGGAGGTGGCGTCGCCGGCCTTCGGCGTGCCGATCCGGGCGTGGCCGGCCATCGCGTCGGCGAGGTCCTCGGTGTCGAGGACGGCCATGGCGGCGGCGTTGGCGTCGAGCAGGGCCGCGCGGTCCCGCCACGGCCGGGCGGCCGCGACCGCCTCGGCCCAGCGGGGGCTGGAGCAGATCTCCAGCAGCGTCTCCCGCAGATCGGCGGCCGGGGCCGCCGCCAGGGACTCAAGCGCCCCGGCGTCCGCGGTCGGAGCGGTGGATTCGTTGGTCACGGGTGGACCTCCTGAAGAGTGGTGCCACTCGCACAAGCTAGATCCACCACCGCGGACCGTCAACACTTTGTTGAACGGTTGGTGGTTACGTTTCGCGGCGGGCCGGGTTGCCGGGGGATGACGTGTGGGATCCGCCAATGGGCCCGGCGCGGCGGGCGGTGGAGACTCGGGGCGGGCGGTGTCAGCCCTTCCGGGAGCCTTCCTGCCGGTTCAGGTAGTTGTAGACCGTGAAGCGGCTGACGCCGAGCGCCGAGGCCACCGTCTCCACCCCGTGGCGGACGGTGAACGCCCCGCGCTCCTCCAGCAGGGCGACCACGTGCTGCTTCTCGGCCCGGTCGAGCTCGGTCAGCGGGCGCCCGTCGAACTGGCGCACCATCTCCGCGAGCAGCCGGTCCAGCGCACTGCTCAGGTGCGGGAGCCGCACCGCCACGGCCGCCTCGCCGTCCCACTCCAGGACGACGTCGTCCGGGCGCGCCTCGGCCGGCTCGACCGCGGTGGCGCCCACCGCGTCCAGCAGCGGCTTTATCGCGGCGGTGAGCGGGTGTTCCAGGGCGTTGCTCACGGCGTACCCCCTCCTTCCGGGGACTGCTCGTCGCCGAGCACGCTGATCTGGACGGAGATCCGGGTCGCCCCGGCCTCCAGGGTCTCGCGCAGCAGGCGCGTCACCGCGGCCAGGGTCTGCTCGGCGTCGCCCTCGGCGCTGGTGCCGAAGGGCCCGACCGAGACGTCGAGGCCGGCCTCGTCCACGACCCGGCGGGCAGCCTTGGCGTGGTCCGGGAAGCCGTCCAGCTCGAACGGTTCTGTCGTGAACTCCACCATCAATCGCACGCGCTCACTCTAGACGGCCCGCGCAAGGGTCGGACCGGGCGTGCGGGAGCGCGCGGCGGCTGGGTGATCGGACAGGCCGCGGGCGGTGCGACCGGCGCCGTTCGGCCACTTCAACAAATTGTTGCGACGGCCTTGACGGCCCGGAAGCTCCTCGGCGAAGCTTCCACCAGACAGAATCCCCCTTCCGGATCGTGGAAGTCGGGAACGGAAGAGAGGGAAGGTGAGCACGTGACTGCCGCCGCCGCGCACAGCTACACGGTCAACCTGTCGATCCTGTTCAACGAGCTCCCGCTGCTGGAGCGCCCCGCCGCCGCGGCCGCGGCCGGCTTCACCGCCGCCGAGCTCTGGTGGCCCTTCGGCGAGGAGCACGACCCCTCGCAGGCCGAGCTGGACGCGCTCCGCAAGGCCTTCACCGACGCCGGCGTGCAGCTCACCGGCCTCAACTTCCTCGACGACCTCGTCAAGGGTGCCCGCGGCACCGCCTCGGTGCCGGCCGAGAGCGAGCGCTTCCGGGCCAACGTCCCGGTCGCCGCGGCCCTCGCCGACTCCCTCGGCACCAAGGCGCTGAACGCCCTCTACGGCAACCGGGTGGCGGGCGCCGACCCGGCCGAGCAGGACGCCCTGGCGCTGGAGAACCTCGTCCTCGCCGCCCGGGCCGCGCACTCCGTCGGCGCGGTGCTGCTGATCGAGACCCTCAACGCGGTCGAGTCCCCGGACTACGCGCTGCTCAGCGCCGAGGCGGCGGTCGAGGTCGTCGACAAGGTCAACGCGGCCACCGGTCTCGGCAACGCCAAGTTCCTCTGCGACCTCTACCACCTGGCCAGGAACGGCGAGGACCCGGCGGCGGTGATCTCGACGTACGCCGACCGGATCGGCCACGTGCAGATCGCCGACGTCCCGGCCCGCAACGAGCCCGGCACCGGCGGACTCGACTTCGAGGACCTCTTCGCCCGGCTCACCGCCGCCGGCTACCAGGGCCGGATCGGCCTGGAGTACAAGCCCTCCACCGGCGTCAGCGCCGACAGCTTCGCGTGGCTCCCGCGCGAACTGCGCGCCGGCTGAGCCCCCTCCCACCACCTCCCCAACGCAAGGAGCACGACGCGATGAGCCGCAAGATCGCCTTCATCGGCCTCGGCATCATGGGCAGCCCGATGGCCGCCAACCTGGTCAGGGCCGGCCACCACGTCACCGGCTACAACCTCACCCAGCCGCAGATCGACGCCCTGGTCGCCGCCGGCGGCCACGGCGCCACCAGCATCGCCGACGCGGTGAAGGACGCCGAGGTCGTCATCACCATGGTCCCGGCCGACCCGCAGGTCGAGCAGGTGATCCTGGGCGAGGGCGGTGTCCTGGAGAACGCGCAGCCGGGCACCCTGGTGATCGACATGTCCTCGATCACCCCGCAGACCTCCATCAAGGTCGAGGCCGCGGCCAAGGAGCGCGGCGTGCGCACCCTGGACGCCCCGGTCTCCGGCGGCGAGGCCGGCGCGGTCGAGGCCGTCCTGTCGATCATGGTCGGCGGCGCGGCGGAGGACTTCGCCGAGGCCAAGCCGCTGTTCGACGCCCTCGGCACCACGGTGATCCACGTCGGCCCGGCCGGCGCCGGCCAGACGGTGAAGGCCGCCAACCAGCTGATCGTGGCCGTCAACATCCAGGTCCTCGCCGAGGCCGTGGTCTTCCTGGAGAACGCCGGCGTCGACCTGCAGGCCGCGCTGGAGGTGCTCGGCGGCGGCCTGGCCGGCTCCACCGTGCTCAACCGCAAGCGGGCGAACATGCTGAACCGCGAGTTCGCCCCCGGCTTCCGGATCGACCTGCACCACAAGGACATGGGCATCGTCACCGACGCCGCCCGCGCCGTCGGCGCCGCCCTGCCGGTCGGTGCCGTGGTGGCCCAGCTGGTCGCCTCCGCCCGCGCCAACGGCGACGGCTCGCTCGACCACTCCGCCCTGCTGCGCGGCGTCGAGCGGCTCTCCGGCCGGACGGTCTGACCCGGCCCGTCCCCCCGACTCCTCCTGGCGGCGTGTACCTGTCCGGTCGTGCCCGCGCCGCCAGGAGGCAGCATCCCGACCGGCAGCGGGCCGCGGCCCTGCCCGCCCCCTGCCGGTCGTCCCAGGCCGGCGGCGCGCCACCCTCCCGGTAGGCACTTCGGTCGTGCCCGTGCGCGCCGCCCCGGCCCCCTCTCCTGCCGAGGGGAGCCCCTCGAACGTCGGAAGCGGGACGAGGGGAACGGCGGAGAGGGGGCCCACCACGCCCCCGGGTGGGCGGCACCTGCGCAACCCCCGCCCACCTGGGTAGTGCCAGTACGTAGACGTTCCCGTAGAAAGGCCACCACCATGCCCGCCACCCCCGCTCAGGGTCATGTGGTCGTCGCGCCCGACAAGTTCAAGGGCTCCCTGGAGGGCGCCGAGGTCGCCGCCCGGATCGCCGCAGGCGTCCGCCGCGCCGCCCCCGGCACCGAGGTCCGGGAGCTCCCGGTCGCCGACGGCGGCGAGGGCACCCTGGCGGCCGCCCTCGCGGCCGGCTTCGAGCGGGTCGCGGTCAAGGTGGCGGGCCCGACCGGTCTGCCGGTGGACGCGGCGATCGCCGTCCGCGGCGACACCGCCGTGGTCGAGCTGGCGCAGGCCTCCGGCCTCGCCCGGCTCCCCGGCGGCCGCACCGCCCCGCTGGCGGCCGGCTCCTACGGGGTCGGCCAGCTGATCGCCCGGGCCGTCTCGCTCGGCGCCGCGCGGATCGTGCTCGGCCTCGGCGGCAGTGCCTGCACCGACGGCGGCGCGGGCATGGTCCAGGCGCTCGGCGTCGGCCTGTACGACGCGGACGGCGGCGAGCTGCCGCCGGGCGGCGCGGCCCTGCGCCGGCTCGCCCGGATCGACCTCGGACCGCTGGCCGACCCGCTCTCCGGGGTGGACGTGGTGGTCGCCTGCGACGTCGACAACCCGCTGCTCGGGCCGCGCGGCGCCACCGCCGTGTACGGCCCGCAGAAGGGCGCGGACGGCGACGACCTGGTGGTCCTGGAGGAAGGTCTGACCGTCTGGGCGGACGCCGTCCGGGCGGTCACCGGCCGGGACGTCCGCGACGCCCCCGGCGCCGGGGCGGCAGGAGGGGTCGGCTTCGCCGCCCTGGCCCTGCTCGGCGCCACCATGCGGCCCGGGATCGAGCTCCTCCTCGATCTCCTGGGCTTCGACGAGGCAGTGCGTGGGGCGCGCCTCGTCGTCACCGGTGAGGGATGCCTGGACGCGCAGACGCTCCACGGCAAGGCCCCCGCCGGCGTCGCCGCGGCGGCCACCCGGGCGGGGGTTCGGGTGGCCGCCGTGGCCGGACGGCTGGAACTGTCGGAGCCGGAGTGGCGGGCGGCGGGCTTCGCCGCGGCCGTGGCGCTCACCGACCTGGCCGAGCGGCCGGGCGAGAGCATGACCAGGGCCGGCGAACTCGCCGAGACCGCGGGGGAGCGGCTGGCCGCCGAACTGCTCGGCCGGTAGCCCGCAGCCCCTTGTGGATTCCTACATTGACGTTTTGTTGAAGGCGGGCCTAGGCTCCGAGCACTCGCCGCCGTCCGGCACCCGACGGCGGCCCAACTCCCCTGCGCGCCTTCGGCACTCCCCACTCGTACCCTCGTTTCGGAGGTCCCGATGCCCCTCAGCGACACGTCGTCCACCCCGGCCGTGATCCGCTCCCGCCGGGTCGTCCTGCCGGACGGCGAGCGCCCGGCCGACGTCCTCGTCCAGGACGGGCGGATCGCCCAGGTCGCCGCGCACGGCTCGCTGCTCGCGGGGGACCGCCACCTGACCGACCTCGGCGACACCGCCCTGCTGCCCGGCCTGGTCGACACCCACGTGCACGTCAACGAGCCCGGCCGCACCGAGTGGGAGGGCTTCGCCACGGCCACCCGGGCGGCCGCCGCCGGCGGTGTCACCACGATCGTCGACATGCCGCTGAACTCCGTCCCGCCGACCACCACGCCCGCCGGGCTGGAGGCCAAGCGGAAGACCGCCGAGGGCCAGGCCTGGGTCGACCTCGGCTTCTGGGGCGGCGCGGTGCCCGGCAACACCGGCGACCTGGCGGCGCTGCACGAGGCCGGCGTCTTCGGCTTCAAGAGCTTCCTCGCCCCGTCCGGCGTGGACGAGTTCCCGCACCTGGCCACCCAGGAGGACCTGGAGTCCGCGCTCGCCGAGCAGGCCCGGCTCGGCGCGCTCGCGATCATCCACGCCGAGGACCCGGCCGTCCTCGACGCCGCCCCGCAGCAGCCCGGCGTGCACTACCGCGACTTCCTGGCCTCCCGGCCCGACGACGCCGAGGCCGCCGCCGTCGCCCGGCTGCTCGACACCGCCCGCCGCACCGGTACCCGGGTGCACATCCTGCACGTCTCCTCGGCCGCCGTGCTGCCGCTGCTGCGGCAGGCCCGGGAGGACGGCGTGCAGGTGACGGCCGAGACCTGCCCGCACTACCTCACCCTCACCGCGGAGGAGGTGCCGGACGGCGACACCGCCTTCAAGTGCTGCCCGCCGATCCGCTCCGAGTCCAACCGGGACGCCCTCTGGGCGGCCCTCGCGGCCGGCGAGTTCGCCGCAGTCGTCTCCGACCACTCGCCGTCCACCCCGGACCTGAAGCTGCTCCGGCGCTACGGCGGCAGCGGCGACTTCGCCGCGGCCTGGGGCGGCATCGCCTCCCTGCAGGTCGGCCTGCCCGCGGTCTGGACGGAGGCCCGCCGTCGCGGCCACACCCTCGCGGACGTCGTCCGCTGGATGGCCTCCGGCCCGGCAGCCCTGGTCGGCCTCACCGGCACCAAGGGCGCCATCGCCCCCGGGTACGACGCCGACCTCGTCGCCTTCGACCCGGACGCCGACTTCGCGGTGCACGCCGAGCAGCTGCACCACCGCAACCCCGTCACCCCGTACGCCGGCCGCACCCTCACCGGCGCGGTGCGCACCACCTGGCTCCGCGGCCGGGCGGTCGACACCGCCGGCGAGCCGTTCGGCCGGCAGATCACCCGTCCTTGAGGAGAGTCGAGTTGAGCACCGAGAAGACCGCGGCCGCGCCCTTCACCGAGCTGGTCGACCTGGCCTCCCGCCGGCTGGGCGCCGGTGTCGTCGCCACCAACGAGGACACCTTCGCCGACGCGGAGAACCTGCTGGTCGCCCGGCCCGCCGAGTTCCGGCCGCACACCTTCGGTCACAAGGGCCAGATCATGGACGGCTGGGAGTCCCGCCGCCGCCGCGGCGCCTCGGCCGACCAGCCGCACCCGACCGACGAGGACCACGACTGGGCGATCGTCCGGCTCGGCGCGGCGGGCGTGATCCGCGGCGTGGTCGTCGACACCGCGCACTTCACCGGCAACTACCCGGAGACCGCCTCCGTCCAGGCCGCCTCCGTACCCGGCCACCCCTCGCCCGCCGAGGTCGAGGCCGCCGAGTGGACGGACCTGGTGCCGCGCACCCCGCTGAAGGGCGACACCGCGCACGAGTTCGCGGTCGACGACGGCACCCGCTGGACGCACGTCCGGCTCAACATCTGGCCCGACGGCGGCGTCGCCCGGCTGCGGGTGCACGGCGAGGTGCTGCCCGACCCGCGCGAGCTCGACGGCCTCACCTTCGACCTCGCCGCGCAGGAGACCGGCGGCGTCGCCGAGGCCGCCTCGGACCGCTACTTCTCCTCCCCGCACAACCTGAACGCTCCCGGCCGCGCCACCGTCATGGGCGAGGGCTGGGAGACCCGGCGTCGGCGCGACAAGGCCAACGACTGGGTCCGGATCGCCCTGGCCGGGGGCGGCGAGGTCCTGGCCGCCGAGGTGGACACCACCCACTTCGTCGCCAACGCCCCCGGCTGGGCCGACCTGGTGGGCTACGACGCCTCCGCCGGCGGCGACCCCGCCACCGACACGGCCGGCTGGTTCCCGCTGCTGCCCCGCACCCGGCTGCAGCCCGACACCCGGCACCGCTTCCGGTTCGACACCGGCCGCACCGCCACCCACGTGAAGATCAACGTCTACCCCGACGGCGGCCTCGCCCGGCTCCGGCTCACCGGCCGTCTGACCGAGGCCGGCCGCGCCGCCCTCGCCCTGCGCTGGTTCGACGCGCTGCCCGCCGCCGAGGCCGAGTCCGCCCTCGCCGCGGCCGGCCTGACCGCCGACGAGGCCGCCGGGCTGACCGCCGCCCGGCCGCTCCGGGACGCCGCCGCGGCCGGTGCCGCCGCAGCCGCCCTCGCCCCGGCCGACGGCCCGGACGGCGAGCACACCTCCCGCCGCCGCGCCGCCCTCTGGCGCCTCCTCGGCGTCTGACCCCAGACCCCCCTGCACCGCACCGCTGCTACTGAAGGACCCTCATGCCGAAGACCCTGACCACCGAGTCCGGCGCGCCCGTCGCCGACAACCAGAACTCCGCCTCGGCCGGCGAGTACGGCCCGCTGCTGATCCAGGACCAGCAGCTGCTGGAGAAGCTCGCCCGGTTCAACCGCGAGCGCATCCCGGAGCGCGTGGTGCACGCCCGAGGCTCCGGCGCCTACGGCTACTTCGAGGTCACCGACGAGGTCTCGCAGTACACCCGGGCGGACTTCCTGTCGGCCGTCGGCAAGCGCACCGACGTCTTCCTGCGCTTCTCCACGGTGGCCGGCAACCTGGGCGCCAGCGACGCGGTCCGCGACCCCCGCGGCTTCGCGCTGAAGTTCTACACCGCCGACGGCAACTACGACCTGGTCGGCAACAACACCCCGGTGTTCTTCATCAAGGACCCGATCAAGTTCCCCGACTTCATCCACTCGCAGAAGCGCGACCCGTACACCGGCGTCACCGAGGCCGAGAACGTCTGGGACTTCTGGGCGCACGCCCCCGAGGCCACCCACCAGATCACCTGGCTGTTCGGCGACCGCGGCATCCCGGCCTCCTACCGCCACATGAACGGCTACGGCTCGCACACCTACCAGTGGGTCAACGAGCAGGGCGACGCCTACTGGGTGAAGTACCACTTCAAGACCAACCAGGGCATCCGCTCGCTGGACGGCTCGCAGGCCGCCGAGGTGGTCGGCGGCGACGCCGACAGCCACCAGCGCGACCTCCACCAGGCCATCGAGCGCGGCGTCTTCCCGTCCTGGACGCTGTACGTCCAGCTGATGCCGGTCGCCGAGGCCGCCACCTACCGCTTCAACCCCTTCGACCTCACCAAGGTGTGGCCGCACGCCGACTACCCGCTGGTCAAGGTCGGCCGCCTGGTGCTCAACAAGAACCCGGAGAACGTCTTCGCCGAGGTCGAGCAGGCCGCCTTCTCGCCGAACAACTTCGTGCCCGGCATCGGCCCGTCCCCGGACAAGATGCTCCAGGGCCGCCTGTTCGCCTACGCCGACGCCCAGCGCTACCGCCTCGGCGTCAACCACACCCAGCTGCCGGTGAACGCCCCGCGCGCCACCGAGGCGAACAACTACGGCCGCGACGGCCTGGGCGCCCTCAACACGGCCGGCCGTGCCAAGAACTACGAGCCGAACTCCTTCGACGGCCCGGCGCAGACCGGCGACGCGCTCGCCGCCCCCGTCCGGCTGGAGGGCCACACCGGCACCTACACCACCCCGGCCCACACCAAGGACGACGACTTCTTCCAGGCCGGCGAGCTCTACCGGCTGATGTCCGACGGCGAGAAGGACCGCCTGATCGCCAACCTGGCCGGCTTCCTCGCCCAGGTGAGCCGCGAGGACATCGTGGAGAAGAACCTCGCCCACTTCCACGCGGCCGACGAGGAGTACGGCAGCCGTCTGGAGGCCGCGGTGAAGAAGCTCCGCGCCGGCGACGACGCCTGACCGGACACCCCGACCGGGCCCCTCCCCCCTGGGCAGTGGGGGAGGGGCCCTTCGCCTTACCACAAGAACCCCCGGAATCTGACGGGCGCTCACGAACCGTGCCGCATCCGGTCGTACGGGCGGCCATGGCGGCCCCTCCGCGGCTAGGCTGGAGGTGCGCGGCCGCGCCGCGCACTCGCGCGAGCGGAAGGGGACGCCCATGCCGGCACCGAGCCGGGGCCGCCGGACCGGCCCCGCCCACGGCCGCCCGAACCCGAACCCGTACGGGCCGCTGCACCGCGCACTGCGCCTGCTGGAGGCCGTCGACCGGCACCCGCACGGCGTCGACACCGCCCGGCTGGCCCGCGAACTCGGCGTCCAGGCCGCGGCGGTGCAGGAACTGGCCGAGACCCTGGAGTGCGAGGGCTACCTGCTCTTCGACGACGGCGTCTGGCTGCTCGGCGGCGCGCTCACCGTGCTCGGCCAGCAGAACCGCGAACAGCTCGTCCGGGCCCGGCTGCACCGGCGGCTCGCCGACCTGCGGGACGAACTCGGCGCCGCCGTCTACTTCACGCGCTACCACGACGGCGAACTGAGCGTGGAGGCCGTCTCCGCCACCGACCACGCCCCGGCCGTCCAGGAGTGGGTGGACTTCCGGGCGACGGCCCACGCCAGCGCCATGGGCAAGTGCCTGCTCGGCCAGCTCGACCACAACGGCCGCCGCGACCACCTCGCCCGCCACCCCGTCGCCCGGCTCACCTCCCGCACCATCACCGACACCGAGCAGCTGCTGCACCGCCTGGACCGGCAGCCCGCCACCGTCCCCGTGCTCGACCTCCAGGAGTACGCGCTGGGCACCGTCTGCGCGGCCGTCCCCGTCACCGCCGGCGCCACCGTCGGCTGCCTGGCCACCTCCCTGCCCGCCACCGAGACCCACCGCCTGCGCGCAGCCGCCGAACTCCTCTCGCTGCGCGCAGCCCCGCTGATGCTCGCCATGGCGGTGTAGCCGGGGCGTGCGGCGCCTCCCCGCCGCGGGCAGGACGCCGTTGCGGCCCGACACCGACGTGTTCGTCGGCCGCCTCGCGGCGCCGTTCTTCCTGGTCGTGCTCGGCATCGGCGCCGAGCCGGCCGGGTGGGCGGCGGAACGCGTCCGGCTCCGGACGACGGCTCGCTGGACGACCACGCCCTGCTGATGACCCGGCCGGCGGTCGAGTCCTTCCTGGCGGCGCTCCGGGCGGTGCTCCGTCCGCCGGTGCCCGTGCCGGACTGAGCCGCACCTCCACCGTCCGGGCGAGGGGCGTGGTGGACGCGAAACTTATTAGACTCAATGTCGATAAGACCCTTGCCGGGCCTGCTACCCGCGAGTACGTTGCCAGGGTCGAAGCCGCCACTGCAGGCCAGGAGGCTCACCCATGCCCAGCACCACCCCGCCGCCGCGCATCCACGACAACCTCGTCCTGGAACCCCGCGACGTGCAGTTCGACTGGTCCAGCCTGCCGCTGCACTGGATCCCCGACGAGCCGTTCGCCACCCACACCATCAACGTGCTGCACCTCCTCCTCCCGGAGGGCGAGCGCTGGTTCGTCCGGGTCTTCTCGGACGCCCTGCCGATGATCACCGACGACCGGCTCCGCGAGGAGGTCCTCGGCTTCATCGGCCAGGAGGCCATCCACGCCGAAGCCCACCAGGAAGTCCTCGACCACCTGCTCGGCCAGGGCCTCGACCCCCGCCCCTACATCCGCCAGATCGGCTGGCTCTTCCACCGCGTCCTCGGCGACAAGCCCGGGCTGACGGGCCGCCGGCGCCGGGAGAACATCATCGAACGGGTCGCCTTCGTCGCCGCGATCGAGCACTTCACCGCCTTCCTCGGCAACTGGGCCCTCAACTCGCCCGGCCTCGACCGCGCCCGGGCCGACCCCACCATGCTCGACCTGCTGCGCTGGCACGGCGCCGAAGAGGTCGAGCACCGCAGCGTCGCCTACGATCTGCTCGTCCACCTCGACCCCGGCTACCTGCGGCGGATGCGGGGGATGCTCGTCTCCGGGCCGCTGCTGGTGCACCTGTGGGTGCGGGGCGTCCGGTTCCTGCTCGCCGCCGACCCCGAACTCCGCGGCCGGATCCGGCCGACCTGGCGGGAGGCGCAGGTGCAGGCCCGCCGCGGACTGCTGCCCGACCCGAAGGCGATGGCCCGCTCCGCCGCCCGCTACTTCAAGCCCGGCTACCACCCCACCCAGGAGGGCTCCTCCAGCCAGGCCCTCGGCTACCTCGCCACCTCCCCGGCCGCCCGCGCAGCCGCCACCCACTGAGGGCGCCACCCCCCTCGGGGGGACGCAGGCAACCAACCAGGGGCGCGGGGAACTGCGCAATTCGGATGCGGCCACTGCACAAACCGGGGGCGGCCCGAGTCTGTTCGGACAGCCACCCCCGGACTGTGCAGTTCTCCCCCGGCCTTCGGCCGGGAGGTGCCCCCACGCGCCCCTGGGGTGATGCCTCCCCCCGTCCGATTCCGACCTGCCACGGAGCCGCCACCGATGGATCTCGTCACTCCGCCGCCCGACCTGTACGGCCGTCCCCGGGACGACCGGTTCATGCGGTGGCTCACCGCGTTCGGCGACCGCTACAGTCCGGCGCTCGGCAGCCCAGGGCTGCGCCGCAGTCCCCGCAGACCGGCCCCCGCCCCCGTCCCGCCGCTGCGCCTGGTGGTCACCGGCCACCGCACGGTCGCCGAGGACGTCGTCGCCGTCCACCTCGCCGAGCCCTCGGGCGGCCCGCTGCCGTCCTGGCAGCCCGGTGCCCGTCTGCTCCTCACCCTGCCGTCGGGCCGTCAGCGGCACTACTCGCTCTGCGGGGATCCCGCGGACCGGCACCGCTACCGGATCGCGGTGCGCCGGGCCGCCGACGGCGGCGGCGGGTCCGTGGAGCTGCACGACGAGGTCGCGGTCGGCAGCCGACTGGCCGCCGCCCGCCCGCGCAACGGCTTCGCCTTCTGCGCGGAGCCCGCGGTGCTGCTGCTGGCCGGCGGGATCGGCATCACCCCGCTGCTGCCGATGGCCCGTCAGGCGCGGTCGCTCGGCCTGGACTGGCGGCTGGTGCACACCGGCAGGACGGCCGCGGCGCTGCCGTTCACCGAGGAACTGCGCGCCCTCGACCCGGCCCGGGTGGAGATCCGCACCGACGACCGCGACGGCGTCCCGGACGCCGCCGAGCTGCTCGCCCGGGCCCCGCGCGGCGCGGCCGTCTACTGCTGCGGCCCGGCGCCGATGCTGGCCGCCGTCCAGCGGGCGTTCGACGCCTCGCCGGCCCGCGCCCTGCACTTCGAGCGGTTCGGTGCGGCGCCGGTCTCCGGCGGGCATCCGTTCACCGTCCGGCTCGGCGCCGGCGGTCCCGAACTCGCCGTCCCCGCGGACCGTTCCGCCCTGGACGTGGCCCGCGAGCTCCGTCCCGACCTGCCGTACTCCTGCAAGCAGGGGTTCTGCGGCACCTGCCGGGTGCGGGTGCTGGACGGCACGCCCGAGCACCGTGACCGCCGGCTGACCCCGGCCGAGCGGGCGGGCGGCGCCCTGCTGCCCTGCGTCTCCCGCGCGGCCGAGGGCGAGACCCTCGTCCTGGACCTCTGAGGAGCCCGCACATGACCTTCCCGTACGACGAGCGCGACCTCGCCAGGTTCCGCGAGACGCAGCAACTCGCCTACCACTGCGCGGAGCAGGTCGCCGCCTGGATCGAACCCGGCGTCACCGAGCGGCAGGCCACCGCGCAGCTGCGCCGCTGCCTGGAGCGGGCCGGGGTGCAGGACTACTTCCACGTGCCGTTCGCCTGGTTCGGCGACCGCACGGCCTTCCGGCACTTCCGCACCCCGCTGCAGTTCTTCGCCGGGAGCCGCCGGCTGGAGGAGGGCATGCCGTACGTGCTGGACTGCGCGCCGGTGGTGGACGGCTACACCGCGGACATCGGCTACGGCGGCAAGGTCGGCGAGAACCCGGTCTGGGACCGCCTCGCCGCCGACCTGAAGGTCTACCGGGAGCTGATCCTCGCCGAGGTCAGGGCCCGCAAGCCGCTGAACGAGGTGTACGCGGCGGTGGACGCCCAGCTCGCCGTGCACGGCTACGACAACCGGCACCGGGTCTACCCCGGCCGGGTGATCGGCCACCGGGTCACCCGGACGACCGCCCGCGGCCCGGCCGGCGTCACCCTCTTCGGCTTCGGCGTGCGTACACTCCAGACGCTCGGCCGGGAGCTGATCGGCGAGCGGCTGCACGGCCGCTCCCCATTGTGGGCGGACGGCCGGTCGTCCCGGCACGCCCCCACCCCGGGCCTGTGGGCGGTCGAGCCGCACATCGGCTTCCGGGACGTGGGCATCAAGTTCGAGGAACTGCTCGTCGTCACGGACGACGACGCGTTCTGGCTCGACGACGACCTGCCGCACGTGCGGCGCCGGACGCTCCAGGAGGAGGCCGCATGACCATCCGCCGCCGCACCGTCCACTCCGGCGGGCTGCCGCTGGCCGTGTACGAGCAGGGCGACCCGGCCCGGCCGACCGTCCTGCTGGTGCACGGCTACCCGGACACCCACGCGGTCTGGGACGACGTCGCCGCCGACCTCGCCACCGACCACCACGTGGTCCGCTACGACGTCCGCGGCGCCGGCGGCTCCGGTGTGCCCGCCGCCCGGGACGGCTACCGGCTGGAGCACCTCGGCGCCGACCTGTTCGCCGTCGCCGACGCCGTCAGCCCGGACGAGCCGGTGCACGTGGTCGCCCACGACTGGGGTTCCATCCAGTCCTGGGAGGCCGTCACCGAGCCCGGCGCACACCGGCGGATCGCCTCCTACACCACCGTCTCCGGGCCGTCGCTCGACCACATCGGCCACTGGATCAGGCACCGGATGCGCCGCCCCACCCCGCGGCACCTGCGCCAGCTGCTCGTCCAGGGCGTGCACTCCTGGTACATCACGGCCTTCCAACTGCCCTACCTGGCACCGGCCGTCTGGCGGCTCTTCCTGGCCCGCGCCTGGCCGACGGTGCTGCACCGGATGGAGGCCGTCACCCCGCGGGCCGGCCACCCGCAGCCGACCCTCGGCCGGGACGCCGTCCGCGGGATCGAGCTGTACCGGGCCAACTTCCGTCCGGTGCTGCGCAGTCCGCGGGAACGGCCGACCGAGGTGCCCGTCCAGCTGATCACCCTGGAGCGGGACCGCTACGTCTCCACCTTCCTCTCCGAGGGCCTGGAGCGCTGGGTGCCGCACCTGACCCGCCGCACCCTGGACGCCGGCCACTGGTCCGCGCTGCTGGAGAAGGGCGGCACGGTGGCCCGGTTCGTCCGCGAGCACGTGGCCCGGGTCGCCGCCGGGCACGTCCAGGGCCCGCCGGTGAGCGGCCGGCTCGCGGTGGTCACCGGCGGCGGCAGCGGCATCGGCCGGGCCACCGCCCTGGCCTTCGCCGAGCAGGGGGACCGGGTGGTGGTCTGCGACCTCGACCTCGCCGCCGCCGAACGCACCGCCGACCTCTGCGGCCTGGTCGGCCCGCGGGCGCACGCCCACCGGGTGGACGTCTCCGACGGCGAGGCCGTCGACGCCTTCGCCCGGCAGGTCGCCGCCGATCACGGCGTGCCCGACGTGGTGGTCAACAACGCCGGGATCGGCCACGCCGGCACCTTCCTGCAGACCACCGAGAAGGAGTGGCAGCGCGTCCTGGACGTCAACCTCTGGGGCGTCATCCACGGCTGCCGCGCCTTCGGCGCCCTGATGGTGGCCCGCGGCGAAGGCGGACACATCGTCAACCTGGCCTCGGCGGCGGCCTACCTGCCGGCGAAGTCGCTGGCCGCGTACGCCACCAGCAAGGCCGGGGTGCTCATGCTCTCCGACTGCCTGCGGGCCGAACTCGCCCCGCACGGGATCGGCGTCTCCGCGATCTGCCCGGGCATCGTGGCGACCAACATCACCAGCACCACCACCTTCTCCGGCACCGACCCGGACGAGCAGGCCGCCAAGCGGGCCAAGGCCACCAAGGCGTACGCCCGCCGGGGCTTCCCGCCCGAGAAGGTCGCCGCGGAGATCCTCCGCGCCGTCCGCACCGGCAAGCCGGTCGTCCCGGTCACCTTCGAGGCCAAGGCCGCCCGCCTCCTCGGCCGCCTCAGCCCGGCCCTGCTGCGCCGCCTCGCCCGCCTCGACATCGGCTGACGGCCTCGGGAGGTTGCCATGACGCGCACGGTGATAGACGTGGACGACGAGCTGCTGGCCGAAGCCGCGGAGATCTTCGGCACCACCACGAAGGTGGCCACCGTGAACGCCGCGCTCGCCGATGCGATCAAGCGTCGGAAGCGGGAGTCCTTCCTGAACTGGTTGGCCGAAGGCGGCCTGCCGGACCTCACCGGGCCGGTGGAGGGTGATTCGGAGCACCGGGCGGCATGACGGAACGCTTTCTGATCGACACCTCCGCCCTCGCCCGATTTCCCGAGCAGGCCGTCCGCAGGGCGGTGGAACCGCTCCACAACGCAGGCCTGCTGGCCGTCTGCGCGGCGGTCGAGCTGGAGGTCCTGCGCAGCGCCCGGTCGAAGGCCGAGGCCGAGCGCATCCGCGACGAGATGCGCGGCTTCGACCGGCTGCCGACGACCGACGAGGTCTGGGACCGGGCGCTGGACGTCCAGGTGCTCCTGGTCGGTGCGGGCAACCGACGGGCGGTGTCGACGGCCGACCTGGTGATCGCCGCGACGGCGGAGCGCCACGGCGTCACCGTGCTGCACTATGACGGCGACTACGACATGATCGCCCAGGTCACCGGCCAGCCGACGCGGTGGGTGGTCCCCGCCGGTGAGGCCGATTGACCTCCGGCCGGGTCAGGACTGGGCGGTGAGGCGGGCGAGGCCGGTCTGGAGTTCCTGGGCGGTGAGGCAGGGGACCACCTCGACGTCGGCGCCCATCTCCGTCCAGAGCGGTTCGACGAGGGGGATCAGGGCGGCCTCGTCGGCGACGTCCACCACCATGGTGAAGCCGCGGCGGCCGTGCAGCGGGTAGAAGTAGGCGGCCTCGGGCTTGAGGATGTTGAGCATCTGCTCCACCGACTCCGGCATCTTCCCCGCGGCGACCACGGCGTTGGAGCGTTCGGTGTCGATCGAGGCCTGGACGAGCATGCGCATGGCGGTGGTCCCTTCGGTACGGAGGACGACCGGCCGGCCGTTCGGACCTCGCCGGGTGGGGGTCGGTCCTCAGGTCTCCAGCGTCGCGCCGCGGACGCTGCCCCGCACCCGGACCGCCCGGCCCGTGCTCAGGCGGCGTGCGGCCGCGGTCGGTGCTTCGGCTCCGGCTCCGGTGCGACCGCCGTCAGGTCGTGGTGGATGGGGCCGTCGCCGGTGGAGAGGGGCAGGCAGCTGCCGCCGCGGCGGTGGGCGACGATCTCGGCGGCGACGGAGACGGCGGTCTCCTCG
>NZ_JBFBDW010000039.1:0-71428 GCF_040683455.1 Kitasatospora sp. NPDC093679 | reverse complement strand
CGACTGGCTCCACACCTACAATCACCACCGCGGACACACCGCACTCGCAGGCAAGCCACCCGCCAGCCGCGTCCCCAACCTCACGGGTCAGAACAGCTAGGACTTGTCCGGTCGATCACGTGCGGAGCCGGATGACGAGGACGGCTGTGGTGACGGTGCCGAGGTAGACGTATCCGCGTTCGTCGTATCGGGTTGGCCGCCCTCCGCGCGATCCCTCACGTGGCGAAGGCGTGGCGTCCGACCCCAGTACCTGCCGCAGTGGACTGTCCCTGTTCGTGGCGTGGCGGATGATCGCCGCGGATCCCATTACGGGGTCGCTGAGCTGACGGCCCTGCAGGTCGGGATGTGACGGCCCTCCGGTTGATGAGGATTCCTGAATGGACCCGGGTTCTTGTAGGGGTTCAGGGCTGTCCGGCCGGCCCGGACAGCCTCGTCCGGCGACCGCCCGGGGGTGGTGAGGAGGGCATCGGTCCGGGGCTCGAGTGGCTCATCGGCGCTTCTCGGTGAACATGGTGACCAGGCCGTGGGCCGTGTTGTCCTCGGAGTCGATCCGGTGGACCTCGACGCCTTCGAAGGTGGCGACCTCGGCGCTGCGGGGGAACATGGCCTGCTCGTACTCGGTGAGCGCGGCCTCGACGTCGTCGGGGTGTGCGGCGAGGGCCTTGCCGAGTTCGGCGCCGTCGAGCATGGCCAGGTTGGCGCCTTCGCCGTTCGGGGCCGCGAGGTGGGCGGCGTCGCCGACAAGGGTGACCCCCGGCACCCGGTCCCACCGGTGCCCGGCCGGCAGGGCGTAGTGGGGGCGCAGGACCGGCGTGGTGTCGCTGCCGGTGATCAGCGCGGTGAGTTCCGGTGCCCAGCCGTCGAACTCTGCCGCGATCCGCGCGGTGGCCGTGGCGGCATCGGTGAAGTCGATCGCGGCGAACCAGTCCTGCGGCTTGGACAGCGCCACGTAGGTGTGCAGGGTGTCGCCGCTCTCCCGATGGGCGAAGATCTCCCTGCCCGGCGTGGGCGCGATCATCGACCCGCCGCCGACCGCTTTCGCGGCGGAGGTGTGCCGGGTGCCGGCGTCGAACAGGTAGGTCTCGACGAACGAGGTGCCGACGTACTGCGGGGTGGCGGTGGAGAGCAGCGGCCGAACCCGTGACCACGCGCCGTCCGCGCCGACCAGCAGGCCCGTCACGACGGTGGTGCCGTCGGCGAAGGTCACCTCGTGGCGGCCGTTCCCGAGGGCGCGGGCGCCGCCGACCCTGTGCCCCCACCGAACGGTGCCGGCCGGGAGCGATTCGAGCAGGATGCCTCGCAGCTCGCCGCGCATCGCCTCGGGGCGCCCGCCCGTGCCGTCGTCGGTCTCTTCGAACAGGACGGTCCCGTCCCGGTCGAGGACCCGCATCGCCTGACGGCCCTCCAGGACGATGGCGCGGAACTCCTCCATCAGGCCGGCCGTTTCGAGGGCGAGCTGCCCGTTGTAGTCGTGGATGTCGAGCATCCCGCCCTGCGTGCGCTCCGTCGGGGAGGAATCGGCCTCGTAGACCGTGACCGGGATGCCGTGGAGGTGCAGGACGCGGGCCAGCGTGAGCCCGCCGAGTCCGGCGCCGATGATCGTGACCGGGGTGTGCATGGTGACTCCTTCGGTATCGGACCGCCCGGTGAGTTCCGGCCGGCCGTCTCTGGAAAGGTGCCGACCTCCGCTGACGAACCACCGGCATCCCACCGACAGCCCCCGGCAGCGCTCCGACACGGCACCGGCAGGGCACCGACACCGCAGATCAGCTGCCTGTCAGACGGACACGCCCTCCTGGACGTCGCTCACGCAAAAGCGCTGACCGGGGTGACGGTGGGCCGGCCGTCGGCAGGGGTGGCGAGCAGCACGCGGAGTTCGTCGGGCCGGTACGGGCGGGCCGCATTTACCGGGTCGCAGCCCTTCGCTGCCCGGGCACGGGGTGCGGATTCCGGCGGTGCCCGATGCGGCCGCGGTGGCCGGTGCAGTCCCGTTGTTCATCACCGTCCCTGCCGGCTCGGGAGCATCGTGAGGGCCCCCGAGCGCTGAGCCACCAGTTCGTCGTAGGTGCCGTCGCGCTCGGCCCACCGGTGCATCAGGACGCCCTTGACGAGGATCTCGCGCGGAGTGGGCTCGGTGCCCAGCAGGTTCATCACTTCGGTGGCGAAGTCGTCGAGCGGCAGGGCGTGCGGATTCACCTTCTCCTGTCCTGCCGTGGCGACGGCCGGAGGGACGAGTTCGACGACGTCGACGCCGGTGCCGTCGAGCTGCGCGCGCAGCGCCTCGGAGTAGGCGTGGACCGCGGCCTTCGAGGCGGCGTAGCTGGGCATGGGCGGGAACGGCAGGAAGGCGATGCCGGAGGTGACGGTGATGAAGGTGCCGGCGCCCCGCCGGACCAGGTGCGGTGTGAAGGCGTCGATGACCCGGATGGTGCCGAGCAGGTTGGTGTCGATCGTCGTTGCTGCCGCCTGGAAGTGCGCGGGCTCGCGCAGGTCCTCCAGGAGCATGACGCCCGACATCGTCACCACGGTGTCCAGCTCCGGGTATCGGGCCAGCACGGCGTCACGGGAGGATTCGACGGAGGCACCGTCGGTGACGTCGATGCCGATCGTGCCGAATCCCTCCTCGGCGAGTTCCGAGAGCGCCTGCGGGCTGCGCCCGCCGATGGCCACGGTGCTGCCCGCCGCAGCGAACCGGCGGGCCAGCTCCCGTCCGATTCCGGAGGTTCCGCCGACGATGAGCACGGTGCGGTTGGAGAGGTCCATGGATCTTCCCTTCGGTCAGGGGCGCCGCCGGCGTTCGGGCCGGCGGCGCAGACGGTGGTGCTGTCCGTCTCTTTCGAAGCAGCGCCGTTGCAGTCTTGACGGCATCCGACGGGTGTGGAACGGCCCCCGTCCTCCCTGGTCCTGCCAGGGCCCCCTCTGAGCTGCGCGCGCCGCACTACGGTGTCGGTATGAAGGACGAGGAATCCGGCAACCGGCTCGGCGGCTACCTACGTGCGCGGCGTGAGCTGGTCTCCCCGGCGCAGGCGGGAATCCCGCCCGGCGGGAACCGGCGTGTGCCGGGCCTGCGCCGCGAGGAGGTGGCCCTGCTCGCCGGAATCAGTCCCGACTACTACTTGCGGCTGGAACGGGGCCGTGACACGAACCCCTCGCCGCAGGTCCTCGAAGCCCTCGCGCGCGTGCTGCAGCTCGACGAGGTCGAGCGGACGTATCTGCTCGGCCTCTCGTCGGCACGCCCGAGAGCGCCGCGCCGTCGGCGGCCCGAGCACGTACCGGCACGGGTGCACGAGCTGCTCGGACACCTTCAGCTCCCGGCGTTCGTCGAGGGGCGCGCGTTCGACGTCCTGGCCTCCAACCCCATGGCGGTCGCCCTCTCCCCCCGTCTGCGGCCCGGCGAGAACCGGCTGCGTTCCCTCCTCCTGGACCCCGAGGAACAGGCCTTCCAGCAGGACTGGGCAAGCGCCACCGCCGACTTCGTGGCCGCCCTGCGCACCACCATCGGGGACGACACCGACAACCCCCGGTTCGTCGAGCTCGTCGGCGAACTCGCCCTGTCCAGTCAGCGGTTCCGCACCCTCTGGGCCCGCCACGACGTCCGCACCCTGGGCGGAGGCACGACGACGGTGAACCATCCCGTCGTCGGCGAACTCCGTCTCCACCGCGACAAACTCGCCATCGACGACGTCATCCTCGTCGTCTACTACCCCGACAGAGGCAGCGACAGCGACGAGAAACTGCGCCTCCTCGCCGCACTCGCGCACACCGAGCCCGCCGACACAGCGCGCGGCAGACCGGCGGACGACCGCCCGCTTCCCGAGACTCCCTGACTACCGAGGTTTTCGTTCTGCTGTCGGTGGTGACAGGGAGTGATTCCCGCAGTATGCCGGTGGTAGGGGTCTGTGCAGAGTGCGCAGCCACGCCGTCAACACAGAACCGGCCGTACCGATCGAACTCACCACACCTTCCTGCCGGCCCTGGGCGATGCCGTTCTCCGCCCGCTGTGCACCGCACCCAGCCCGTACGCGACTGCGGTTCGCAACCGTTGTTCGGCCCCGCATTCGAAGCCACGACCGGCTCCCGCCCACGTCGGTCCGACTGCCCTGGATCTTGCTTCCGTCCAGAGACACCGTAGCGGCCGTCCGCTTCTTACTGGCGAATGCACAAAGGCGGGCAGGCCGGGCAGCAGCGCATATGCGACGTCGGCCTGGGTCGCGCCGCGCTGCGGCGGGCAAGCGGCCCGGCCGGGCCGGCGCAGCATCGAGGCCGCTGGCGCACGGGGCGGTGCTAACCGGATGAACCACCCGGCCCAACAGGGCTTTGGCACACCGGCACCACCAGAATGCGGCAGTGCGGGCCGGGGCCGGTCAAGCCAGGGCCCGAGGGCAGGCAGGACGGCGGGGCGGCCGCCGGAGACCGTCGGTCTCACCTCGCCTAGGGTGACCACGGACAAGTCCGGGTTGGGGGAACATGGTGAAGCAGTGGCAGTGGTGGATGATCGGGCTCTGGGCGGCCCTGATGCTCTCCGGTGGTCTGACCGTCCTTCTTCTCGGCCAGAGCTCTGCTCCCGCCCCCGCGCAGGTGAAATGCCCCGTCGAACCCACCGGCTACACCCTGTGCGCCTTCGGCTCCCCCGGGCCCTGAACACCACCCCCTGCCACGCGAGGCCGGAGTCGGACGGGCCGGCCCGGCGCGGAGCAGGCCGCGCGGTCGGTGCCCGGATCGCGGAGCAGGACTCCGGCGAGATCGGCGCCCTCGGCCAACTCCTCTGCGACGCGGGCGCCCATGCGGCAGGCTGCCTCGACGACCCGCCGGGCGCCCTCGGCACCCTCGACACGCTCGACGCCCTCGGCCCGCCCGGCACGGACTGGGCCGGCGGCCGGGCCCGCCGTCTGGACGACCTCGGCGAGCTCGACCCCGTCCTGTGCGAACTCTGCTTCCTGCTGCACGAGGTGGCCGAGGCGCTCGTTCGTCGCGATCCCCGTATCGACAAGGGTGCGCCCGGCCCGGCCGCCAGCCGGTGTTCCGGCGGTCCGATCCGGACGAACACGCCGCCGACATGTACGCCGATGCCCACCCCGGGCGTTGGCTCGGGTGCTCGCCCATGACCGGGATCGAGGCCGCCTGGCATGACACGCCGGAGTGCGGGACGGCGGCTGTTGCCCGACGGTGACACGGCACACATGGCGCTCACACACAGCGCAAGCAGGCTGCGCGGACAACAACGGTAAGGAGGGACAGGCATGGCACGGCTACTGCTCGTCGAAGACGACGACGGGCTCCGGGCAGCACTGGTGCTGGCACTGGGCGGCCTCGGCCACGAGGTCCTCGGTTCACCGGATGGCGACGATGCGCTTCGCGTCCTCGCCGCCGGGGCACGGCAGGTCGACTGCGTCGTACTGGACGTGATGCTGCCCGGTTCGGACGGGTTCGAGGTCTGCCGCCGGATCAGGCGTGCCGGGACGCTGCCGATCATCATGCTCACCGCTCGTTCGGAGCCCATCGACGTGGTGGTGGGGCTGGAGTGCGGCGCGGACGACTACGTCGCCAAACCGGTGGAGCCGCGGGTACTCGACGCCCGGATCAAGGCGGTCCTCCGGCGGGTCACCCCGGCGATCGGGGCGCCGGCCGTCGACCCGGCATCCGGCAGCACGGAGGTCCTGGAACTGGGCGCGGTGCGGATCGACACCCGGGCGATGATCGTCACCCGGCACGGCGACCGGCTCGAACTGACCCCCACCGAGCTGCGCCTGCTCCTGGAGTTCGCGCTCCACCCCGGGCAGGTGCTGACCCGGCAGGTGTTGCTGGACCGGGTCTGGGACTACGGCTACCTCGGGGACTCCCGCATTGTGGACGCCTGCGTCTGGCGGCTCCGGGCGAAGACCGAGGACGACCCGGCCCGACCGGTCCTGATCACCACCGTCCGCGGGGTCGGTTACCGCCTGGACCTCCCGTGAGGCGGCCACTCGGGCTGCGGGGCCGGATCGCCGTCACCCTGGTCCTCGCGCTGTCGCTGCCGTCGCTGGTGCTCTCGGTCCTGGGCTACCTGGTGCTGCGGGACCGCGCGGAGGAGAGCTTCCGGTCGCAGGCGCTGTCGAGCGCACTGTCGGACTTCACCTCCGCGGCGAACTCCGTCCGGCAGGGGATCCGGCCCACCGCCCTGCTGAGCGCCAACGAGGCGCTCGCCGTACGGAAGTTCAACCCCTACCTGGTGTATTCGATGAAGCCGGACGGCGCCGGCGGCTTCACCGCTCCGGGCCCGAACCCGCCGTACGACGAATCCGGGGCCTGGCCGGGGCCGCTGGCCACCTCCGTGGGCACGTTCGTCATGCCGGTCGCCCCGGAGGCGCTTCCCGGACTGCTCGGGCGCTTCCTGGACAGCGGTGACAACATCGCCCTGCTCGACGAACACCGCCTCGCGGCTGTTCCGGCCCCCGGCCGGCCGGGGCTGCTGATCGGCGCCGTAGTGGGGCGGCAGGGTCCGGCCGACCGCTACCCGGGGGCCCCGCTCGTGGCCGTGGAGTTCCACCCCTTCGCGCCGGTCGCAGCCGAGGCGGGCTTCTACCTGGTCGGCCTCCTCGTGGTGTCGACGGTCACGGTGGCCGTCGGTGCGGCTCTCGCCTGGCTGGTCGCAGGACGGGTCCAGCGGCCGGTGCGGGCAGCCGGTGCCGCCGCCCACGCGTTCGGGGAGGGCGATCTGACGGTCCGGCTGCCGGTCGACGGCCGTGACGAACTGGCGGATCTGAGCGTGTCGTTCAACCGGATGGCCGATCGCCTGGCAGAAACGATCAACCACCTCACCCGGTACGAGGAACGGCAGCGCCGGTTCGTCGCGGATGTCAGCCACGAGCTGCGCACTCCCACCGCCTCCTTGCTCGCGGCGGCGGCCGCGCTGGAGAATCCCTCCACCCGCGACGATGCGGCCGCCCTGATCACCCCTCAGCTGCGCCGCCTGGCGACCCTGACCGAAGACCTGCTGGAGATCTCCCGCCTGGACTCCTCCGAGGCCGTCGTCGTACTGGAGCCGGTGGACCTCGCCGCACTGGTGGCGGACGTCGTCGCGCACAGCGATGCGCCCACCGCTTGTCGTGTCCTGGCGGACGGAGACACCACGGCGAAGATCGACCCGCGCCGGATCCACGGCGTGATCGCCAACCTGGTCTCCAACGCCCTCCGACACGGCGCCGAACCGGTCGAGGTGAGCGTCCGTGCGGCCGGGCCCGACGTCGTGGTCCGGGTCGCCGACGCCGGCCCCGGCGTGCCGGAGGAGCTACTCGACCGGGTCTTCGACCGGTTCGTCCGCGGGGATCCCGCCCGGGGGGCCGGACGCGGTTCTGCGCCGGGGAACGGCCTCGGGCTGGCGATCGCCCGGGAGAACGCGCGCCTGCACCGCGGAACCCTCACCGTCGCCGCCGGGCCGGGTGCCGTGTTCACCCTGACCGTGCCGAGACAGCCACTGGCGGCGGACGAGGACGGACCGGCCGTGACGTGACCGTAGCGATCGGCGATCGCCCCCACATCCAGCCGTGACGGTGTGAACACGCCGCACCGGCAGCGTGCCCGGGGTGCACGGCGATCCCGAAAGCGGGGCGCGGCGGGCGCAGCACTCGGACGGCGCGCTGGAGGAGGTTCTTTCACGGAAGGACGCTCCTTGGATACGGTCCGCCGTTCTCACCGGGTTTCTCACCCGTTCCAGCTACCCCGAGGGGAGGCTGCGCGCCGACAATCGGTCCGGTTCGGATTGCCGAGAACTCTCGGCTGGGGTGCGCTGGAGGTTGCCGCGCCCGCACCGGGTGCGAGGTCGGGAAAGGGTGCGCCGTGGCCGAGAAGAAGATCATCACTGTGTTCGGGGCGACCGGGCAGCAGGGTGGCGGGTTCGCCCGGGCCGTCCTCGCGGACGAGGGCGGCGACTTCGCCGTCCGGGCTGTCACGCGCCACACCGACTCCGACCGCGCACGGGAACTGCATCGGCTCGGCGTCCAGGTGGTCCGGGCCGACATGGACGATCCCGCCACGCTGGGGGCGGCGTTCGACGGCGCGTACGGCGCCTACCTGGTGACCAACTTCTGGGAGCACCTGTCGGCCGAACGGGAGAAGGCCCAGGCCCGGGCCCTGGCGGACGCCGCTGGCCACGCCGGGATCCAGCACGCCGTCTGGTCCACCTTGGAGGACACCCGTGAGTGCCTCTCCCTCGACGACCCGCGCACACCGGTCCTGCAGGACTCCTACACGGTGCCGCACTTCGACGCGAAGGCCGAGGCCGACCACTACTTCACGGACGCCGGCGTGCCCACCACCTTCCTGCGCTCCACGTTCTACTGGGAGAACCTGTACGGGGCCTTCAGCCCGCAGCGCGGCGAGGACGGCGCCCTCCAGCTCGTCTTCCCCATGGGCAGCAGCCGGCTCTCGGGCATCGCCGTCGACGACATCGGCAAAACGGCGCTGGCCGTCCTCAAGCGCGGCACCGACCTCATCGGCGCGACCGTCAGCATCGCCGGTGAGCACCTGCCACTGGCCGACATGGCTGCCGCTCTCACCGAGGCCGTCGGCGTCCCCGTGCAGTACCTGCCGCTGACCCCGGACGCCTTTCGCGCGCTCGGCTTCCCCGGTGCCGACGAAGTCGGGAACATGTTCCAGTACTACGCGGAATGCGAGGAACGCTTCATCGCCGCCCGCGACCTCGACGCGGTCCGCGAACTCAATCCCGAACTGCAGTCCTTCGCCACCTGGCTCACCGCCCACACCGACCGGCTGCGCGCAGCCTGGACCTGACAGGCCGCCCGCCGGCACCCATGCGGCCTGTTCACCACGGGGGAAGACGGTCGAGCCGGGCACCGGCCGGGGGCAGGGCGGGCAGGCGTGGTGCCGCGCGGGCAGCACAGTCCCGCGTACGGCCTCGGTGGCGGCAGTGGACGGTTCCGCCCGGTGGTGCGGGAGCGCCGCGTTCAGGCGTCGCCGGAGAACGTCAGCCCGCCGTCGGCCAGGGGGCGGCGCGCGGGTTCGGGGGCCGGTTGCTCGGTGCTGGGCGGCGGCAGGAACAGGTCCCGGTCCACGGGCAGCAGCGGGCGCCGCTCGGCCGGGTCCGGCCGGTCGGTGGCGGGGGCGGAGAACTCCGGCAGTCCCAGAGGACGGCGATCACCATTCATGAGCGCCAGTATGACCGCCCGTCAGCACGCCAAACGGCGCAGCCCTACCCTCGCGCATCCGGCCGGGACCGTCCGCCGCCCGCATCGGACCCATGAGACCTGCGGTTCTCCTGGTCGACGACGGCGGCCCGGAACCCCCGGGTGGTCACGAACACCGATCCGTGTACCGCCCGCTGCCCGCCGTCGGCCCGACCCCGGAGCCACGCCTCGGCCCCGGCCCGCCGCAGAGGCGCTCGACCGGCCGCGAGACAGCCCGGCCAGAGCCGAAATTCGCAACCGGATACGCGTCCGCGGCGGGACTCGACACGCAGGGGTTCCCGTGCGCGCACGGGGGAGGCACGGTGCCTTCCAGGGGGTCAGAAGGGCGGGGATCCGGCGCCGTCCACGAGCAGGAACGGGCCGTCCATGTCGGCCACCGTCACCGCGGCGAACCGGCCCTGGACGAGGACGAGGGCATGGCGCTCGTCGGAGGCGAACCAGGCGCTGGCGGCGTCGTCCTCGCTGTGCAGGCGGAGCTTGCCCTCCCACCGGCCCAGACCTTGCGGCCCGCGGGCCGGCGCTATGGCCTGTACTGGGGCGGGGGCCGGGTCTGTCCACCAGACCAGTGAGGCCCGGCACCGGTACTGTGCTCCGCCGATGTGCAGGACGGCTTCGCCGTCGTAGAAGCGCTCGCTCACGCACTCCAGCCTGAAGCCGGCCGGAAGAACCTGCACAGCCGTCGACCCGGCTGCGGCGCCCCGAGGGCTCTCCCGGCGGCCTTCGGCCAGGGGCCACCGGGTGTCGTCGGCGGCCCTGCGGAACCCTCTTTCGACGCCGACCCCCACTGCCGCCGTCCGGTGACCGCACCCGCGAGCACCAGCCGCCCGAGGCCGGACCGGCCCGCGCTCCGCGGCACGGCCCTACCGCGGGCGCAGCAGGACGGTGGACGACTTTCGCTGCACCCCGGGTGGAGCGGGGTGGAGGACCTGGGCGAGACTCTCGCTGTGCTCGCCGTCACCACGGCCCGCTCGCCCACAAGCGCCCCCGACCACGCTCACCTGGAGCCCGGATGTCCGAAACCCCTATGATCACCATCCGTGACCTCGCCGCGGCCGACGAGAAGGACTGGCGCCGACTGTGGGCCGGGTACCTCGACTTCTACGATTCCACCGTGCCCGCAGCGGTCACCGACACCACCTGGCGACGGCTCCTCGATCCGCACCAGCCAATACTGGGCCGCGTCGCCGAGCACGACGGCACGGTCATCGGCATCACCAACAGCGTGCTCCACCACAGCACGTGGCTCACCGGCCAGGTCTGCTACCTGGAGGACCTCTTCGTGGACCCCGCCCACCGCGGGCTCGGGGCGGGCCGCCTGCTCCTCCAGGATCTCTTCGACCTCGCCACCGCCCGCGGTTGGGCCCGCCTGCACTGGCTCACCGCGCACGACAACCCCGCCCGCCGCCTCTACGACACCTTCGTCCCGGCCGACCGCTTCGTCCACTACGAGCGGGACCTGCCCTCCGACGACGGCACCGGACCGGCCCCGACCGACCGGCCATAGCCCCCCGCCGGCTCGCCGCCGCCCGCCCGCGAGGCGCGCCGGGCCGAGGACGAGGCCCTGGTCGCCGAGATCATGGAGGTCCACGCCGAGCACCGCGAAGCCTACGGCGCCCGCCGTATCCATGCCGAACTGCGGGCCGGCGGCCGGAAGGTCAACCGCAAGCGGGTCGCCCGGCTGATACGCGAGCGCCACATCGTCGGAAGGCACCTGCGGCGACGCAAGCGCACCACGATCCCGGACCGGACCGCGCCGCCGGTCCCGGACCTGATCGAGCGGGCCTTCACCGCAGGCTGGCTCGACGAACGCTGGTGCGGCGACACCACGTATCTGCAGGTCGGAAGCACACGGCTGTTCCTGGCCCGCATGATCGACATCCGCTCGCGCCGGGTGGTGGGCTGGTCGATGGCCACCCACATGCGCGCCGGACTCGTCATCGATGCGCTCCAAGCCGCTGTCGCGGCCCGGGGCGGCAACGTGACCGGCGTGGTGTTCCATGCGGACCGCGGATCGCAATACACCTCTGCCGCGTTCGCCCGTGTCTGCGACCACCACGGCGTTCGACGCTCCATGGGCCGGGTCGGCTCGAGCTACGACAATGCCCTGGCCGAGAGCCTGCGGCAGGGCCTCGAACGCGAAGCCGGAAGGCAGTTCCCGACCATGGCCCAGGCCAGGATCGAGGTGTTCCGCTGGCTCACCTACTACAACGCCCGCCGACGCCACAGCTCGATCGGCTACCTCACCCCCACTGGAGCTCGAACGCCAGCACCACGGCCTGGCTGAACTTTCCCTCGCGGCATGGAACCCCTGTGTCCACCCTCCGGTGGTCACCTCATCTTCCGCGTGCCCCCGCTTGGAACGGCCGTGCCGGTGGAATCCGCGATTTTCAAGGAGGGGTGTCCATGTCGCTGGGGGAGCCGGTGGGACGCGAGCTTTCAAGGCTGGGGCGGGCGGTCAGCCAGCGCGGTGCGGTGGCGGCCAGGACCAGTGCGAGGGCGCAGGCGGTGGCCAGCCAGGCTGCGCCGACGCCGGTGAGGCCGTAGCGGGGCATCAGCATCAGCGTCAGGACCAGCAGCAGGGCGGCGAAGGTGAGCTGCAGACCGGTCAGGAAGGCGAGGGCCTGGCGGACGCGGGCGACGTGGACGGCGACGCCGAACAGCACGTTCGGCACCGCGGAGAGGGCCATCAGGCGCAGCACGGTGGTGCCGTGGGTGGCGTAGTCGGGGCCGAAGAGGTCGAGGATCCACGGGGCCGCGGCCACCGCCACGATGGTTGCGGGGGTGATCAGGAGGGCGGTGTGGCGCAGCGTGTGGCGGGCGTGTTCGGCGAGGCGGTGGGGTTCGGCGGCGCCTTCGACGGTGAGGGACTGTCCCATGGCGTAGGCGGCCTGGTAGAGGGTGTCGGTGATCAGGTATGCGAGGGAGTAGTAGGCGGTCTCGTCGGCGCCGAGTTGGGCGAGGAGGAGGAGCGGCAGGGATTTGGAGACCGCGGTCTGGCCGAGTTGGCCGACGTAGTCGGCGGCGGCGTAGCGGGCCATCCGGCCGGGCCGTGTAGAAGCGGCCCGAGCACCGCTGCCGGGAGCGGGGTGGGCGGTGGGCAGGGCGCGGGCGAAGAGCACCGTGTTCGCCACTGTCACTGCGAGCACCAGGCCAGCCGCCCAGGACAGCATGATGCCCGTGCCGAGGGCCAGGATCGCGCACAGGGCGAGGGCGACAGCCTTGGCGATGGCGAAGATCAGGTTCTCGCCCAGCACCCAGCCCGGCTGGCGCAGACCCGTCAGTGCGCCGTCCTGCAGCACGAAGACGGTGTAGGCGGAGGTCGCGGCGATGAACAGGATCGCCGACCACGGCTCGCGCAGCTCGATCAGGCCCGGCGCGAGGGTCGGGGCGAGCAGCACAAAACCGGTCGCCACTGCGGCGCCGACCGCGGTGGAGATCGTGTAGCAGCGGACCACCAGGTACCGGCTGCGTGAGCCTGCGGTCGGCAGGAAGCGCACCAGCACATCGCCCAGGTTGAGCGAGCCGAGGGTGGCCAGCAGCATCGCAGCCGACAGCAGCGCATAGCTGCGCCCGACCACCTCCGTGTTGAACCAGCGGGCCGCGAGCAGCCAGAACAGGGCACCCAGGCCGGCCGCCAGCACCGCGCTGGCGGCCAGGATCCGCCCGTTGCGCACCAGCGCCGTACCGCCGACTTGGCCGCTGGTGCCGTTTTGCAGGCGCTCCCGCAGCTGGATGAGCGGCGCACCGAACCTGTCTCTCATGCCCGCTGCGTGCCCTTCTTCTGTGAACGGACCGGACTGACCCGACTGGGGCGGCCCTTACCGCCGTCTTTGACGGGGCGGGCGACCGCTGCGGCCGCGAAGGCGGTGGCTCACCGGATGAGCCTGCACAGGTCCGCGCGGCCTGTAGAAACACCGCGGTCCGGCCGCGCAGGGAGCCGCCGGACCGAGTGCCCGAGGAAGCGAATCCGGCTCAACCGGTTTCCCGCCCGACCCTAGGGTGACTGGAGCGAGGGCGGTGGGAGGCGCGCACGCGGCCCGGCCTGGGGAATCGAGAGTAGGCACAGCCGTTGAAATACCCATCACCGCTCAAGCCATGGGACGGACTTGCTCGCTCCACCTCCCCGCCCATGGGCGGCAGCCACGACCGGCCACCGGCCGGGCGCAGCAGAGAGCCAGCGCAGCACCGGCCGGGACCACCAATGCGCGCCCACCCCGTTCCCCACCACCCGATCCATCCACACCCGACCCACACGGACCTGTTCCCGGACTAGGCCTTTCGAGAGGGCGCGCGCGTATCGAGGACGTCGGTGTCAAGCGTGCCGGGGCCGGGCGGAAGGTCGGCGGCGGCGAGCTCGGGCCGGGACAGGGCGGGTCCCATGAAGTGACCGTCGTCCTGGGCGAGGAGTTCGGCGGTGGTGAACGGGCAGCCCCTCGTAGCCGGCGACCAGGACGGGGCGGGGTCTGCGGTGTCGGTCCCGCAGGCCACCATCACGGCCTACATGCCCGGGGGCGGTCCCCCGGGTACGGGAGCAGCGACAGCAGCAGGTGTCTTCTCATCGGAGGGCAACGGATGAGAGATCAGACCTTACGCAGTCATGCTCGTCGAAATCGGCCGGCACCGGAACCCCGGGGACTCGTCCAAGACGCTTCTTCCCGGGATGTCCGGGGCGGCCGCAACGCTCCCGATCACCGGCCAACATCTGCCTTCCACACGGGAGTTCACCTCGCACGTTCCCCTGGCAGGCGACCCACCCAACGGCCTGGACTGCCGGAATTCCAGCGAGCGCTTGCCGGGGAAATCGGCGATCGAGTTATCAACGCCGCTCGCCGGTCGGCCAGTTGTCCCCCAGCCGGGCATGGCGTCACTCAATCTGCTTGCCTTGTAGGTAATCCAAGGAATCTCCTCCCCCGCCCGGGGCAACTTTTTCACCCGAGGCGGTGAAACACCGAAGACATCGAATCGGAAAGGCCTGTGAGCACCGCACGATGAAGGTCCAGATGCCCCAACGCCCAGGGGATCGTGGAACCCGGTCCACGGCTATGTCCCCGTCCGCCCCGGCCAGGAGGTCAGGATCAAAACGATCGCGATCGGCGTCGACGGGAACGCCCCACCACCGCTCCCACCGTCGCCGCCGCGACCGCCACCGCGCCCACCGGCCGGCACCGGCGCCCAGCCGGGGAGGTCCGGAGATCCGCGACGGATTCGACCCGCACCGGACCGGCGCCGCGCCGGGGACGTCCGGGACCCTCAAGGCCGCCGCCCCTCCCCCGCGCGCCAGGACGCGCCCGTTCACCGGGCCCTGGGCCGCCGGCACCGTCGCGGCCGGGAATCGCATGCGGCATCAAGGGGGCGAACGACGTCACGGCGTCGGCCTCCTTCTCATGGTGCCGCCCTGGGGCGGGTGCCGGCCCCGGGAGGGCCGCCGACGGCCGTCCCACAGCACCACACGCGCCGTTCCGTCGTGCCGCACGGGACGGCGTCCGGCCACAACCCGGAGAGTCCGGGCGCCAGTTCGACGGAGTCGAGGACGACTGATGAGTGGAGACAGCGTGAGTCCGCTTCCCGAGACGGAGCACGCGGAGACGACCGGGATGACCCGCCGCAGCTGGTACGTCTCGAACGAGGCCAGTGCCGCGTTCGCCGCCGCGGTCGACCGCATCTACTGGCAGACCCGCGAGCCGAAACACCGCATCGTCTCCGAGCTGCTCCAACTCGCCGTGATCCACAGCGACGAGATCGCCGCGGAGCTCGGCCCCGCACCGCACCTGTCCTGAAGGACGCCCCCTGCCCCACGGCGGGGTACGGAGCGCTTCCACGCCCGGTACGCACCACGGCTCGACAGGCCGGATTCTCCCGGGTGGGCGGCGGACCATCCGACGGCGGCCGGCGGCTGGCGGCCCCCCAGCTGCCGCGACCCGGCTGAGCACACCGGTCGGGGAATGACGCCCGGCGATTCGTTCCCGAAACCATCGGCGCCGAAAACAATATCCATGACCAGCGGTCTGCTGGATTCCACGGGAATGGCATCCGTTCAAGCCGGCGCGCCTGAAACATGATCACATCCCCCCGCACACAGGGTGGTCGACCGCAAGCTCGCCGAAGAGGACTGCCGGCGCCCGGGCGGGTCAATTCTGCCGGCAGGCGGTCCGACACGCCGCAATGGCTACACTTGCCAGGAATATATGACCGTGCACAATTCATTTGATACGTTTTCGGCCATGGCGACGTTGGTGGACGTGACGATGAAACTCACCGCCGACCGGTCGGGGCGCCGCCCTGACGCGTCCCCGCTCCCCGGGCCCGGCCCCGTGTCCGCGCGTGGACGCGGCCGCAGACGGCGCTGCGCGCCCCGGGCGGTCTGCGCCGCGGTGCTCGCCTTCGTGTCCGCGCTGGCCTGGGCCGTGGCCGGTCCGTCCCCTCTCGCGCGGGCCGCGGGCGAGTGCACGGCGAGCCTGTGCGTCCTCAGCCCGAACGCCGCGAACGCCCTGTACGTCCACCCCGGAAGCCTGCAGGTCACCGGCAGTATTCTGGTCAACTCGACGAACAGTCAGGCCGCTCTCGTCAGCGGCACCACCACGGTCATCGCGAGCGGCGGCACCATCGGCGGCCCGGCGGCGCCGGCCGGCTTCGCCGCCTCGGGCGGCGGCGCGTACAGCCCGGCCCCGACCAACCAGGCCGCCGGCACCGACCCGTACGCCGCCTTGGCCCAGTGCCCGGCCGCCACGGCCTGCCCCACCACACCGGCCGCGCCCTACCCCACCGTCAACCACGTCACCGGGAACCAGACGATCAACCCGGGGGTCTACACCAGCATCACGAACCTGGGCGGCACCCTCACCCTCAACCCCGGCACCTACGTCATCACCGCCACCGTCGGCATGACGATCTCCGGCGGGAAGCTGGTCGGCACGGGAGTGACGATCTACCTCGCCTGCCCGTCCTACCCGACCGCGTGCGCGGCGGGCACCAGTGGTGCGGCCTTCACCGACCAGACCGGCGGCAAGACCACGCTCAGCGCACCGACCACCGGGGCCTTCTCCGGCATGACGTTCATCGCCGACCGCAACAACACCGCGGGCGTCGCGGTCTCGGGAAACGGCACGCAGATCACCGCAGGCGGCGCGATCTACACCGCCGCCGGGAAGCTGTCGGCCGCCGGCGGCGGCAAGGCCAGCTTCACCCGCGCGGTCGTGGACACCATCGAGACCAGCGGCAGCAACAGCACCCAGATCAGCGTCATCCCCAACAACGGCACCCTGTCGATCACCCTGCCCACCACCGCTTCCCTCGGCAGCGCGGCGCCCGGTGGCACCCTCAGCGCAGGCCTCGGCCAGGTGACCATCACGGACCAGCGAGGACTGGCCAACAGCACCTGGACCGCGACGGTGTCCGCCACCAACTTCACCACCGGCACCGGCGCACCCGCCCAGACCATCACCACCGCGAACGTCTCCTACTGGTCCGGGCAGGCGACCAACGTCAACGGCACCGTCATCGTGACACCGGGCCAGTCCGACGCCACCGGCAAACAGGCACTCAGCAGCTCGAGAACCGCCTTCAGCTCCACCGGCAACGGGAACAGCTCGGCGAGTTGGACCCCCACAGCGGTGGTCACGATCCCCGCCGCCGCCGTGGCCGGCACCTACACCGGCACCGTGACCCACTCCGTTGCCTGACGCCCCCGCGCCGACGCGCCCGCCGGCCACTGTGCCGACGGGCGCGGGAGCGTGGCCTCAGCCCGTTCATCGGCGGCGCATCACCCTGTAGCCGAACGCGGCCAGGACGATGACGGCCAGGGCGACGGCGGAGATGCCCGGTGCCATCGAGGCGGAGTCCACCGCGTCCGGGGTGACCGGCGCGCCGGCGGCGGGGCCGGCGGGGAAGGTCACGGTGGCGGTGACGGTGTGCCGGACCATGCCGCTGGCCAGGGTGAGGCGGACCTTCCACGGGCCCGCCGGGAGCTGCCGGTCCAGCAAGACCGTGACACGCCCGGTGTCGCCGATGCCGAGGGTGGTGCCGAGGTTCACGGGGAAGGGACCGGCGCTGAGCGACCCCGGCCCCTCGGACACAGACACCGATCCGGTCATGTCGAGGGCGCGCGCGCCGGTGTTGCGGACGGTCGCCACCACCTCGGGGGTGCCGTCGGGGGCACGGGCGGGAGTCACCTCCCCGATCCGGAAGTCGGACGGCGGCTCGCCCCCGGGGCCGACGTCGAGGTAGATCCGTACTCCGACCCTGTTGACCACGCGGACGTTCCCGGCCGGATCGGCGGGACCCGCGACCTGCGCCCACACGACGGCGTACCGCTCGCCGGCGGACGCCTTCGGCGGGACCCGGACGCTGACGTCGACCACGGCCGTGCCGTGCGCCGGGACGTCGCGCACCAGGGAGCGCGGCGCCGGCGGCCCGCTCGCCCCGTCCTCGCGCGCGGTGCCGCACTCCCCGGGGGCGGCGGATGCCGCCTTGCTCGCGGCGCAGTCGTCGACCGAGACCCAGGTCGTGAGCTCGTTCGGGGTGCGGTCGGGTTCGACGGTGAAGGTGCCGCCGTCGATCTCGGCGGAGGCGGCGTAGAGGTCGACGCGCTGGTCGGTGTCGGAGGTGTTCGTCACCTGCAGCCTGCGGTGGATGACGGTGCCGGGCGCGAGATGGTCGACGATGTACATGTGCGCGCGGGGGTCGGCTTCCCGGCCGCGGGGCGCATCGAGGAGCTTGAGGCCGATGCTGCCCCCGGTGGACGGCGCCGCCTGGACGGGGCGGGCGGCTGCGGCGGCACCCGGGCCACAGGCCAGCGCGAGCACCACCGCGGCCGCGCTCAGCGCACGCGCCGGGCTAGGCGATCGAATGTGTCACCGTCCCGGTGTAGGTACCGTTCACCGCGGCGGCGGGGAGCGCGACGACGATCGTGGGGTTCCACGTGGCGGAGTTGTTTCCGGTACCGCCGGAGAGGCTGAAGGCGGTGCGGCTGCTGCTGAGGGTCTGGGCGTTGCCGGCCGTGGCCTGGCCGGGGGTGAAGGTGCCCGTGCCGGTGGTGGCGGTCGCCGCCCCCGACCAGTAGGAGACCGCGCTGTTCGGAACGGTCTCCGCCGGTGTGCCGCCGCCCGTCGTGAAACTGGTGGAGGTCACGGACGCGACCCAGGAAGCGGTGAGCAGGGCGCGGGCGTCGGTGGCGGTGACGGCGCCCAGCTGCGCGCTGACGGTGTTTCCGGGCAGCCCGGCGCCCAGGCTCGCCGAACTCGGGACGGAGATCGAGAGTGCTCCGCCCGAGACGGAGAACGTGACCGTCGTGTCGGCGGCGTTGGCCACTCCGGCGACGGCGACGACGGCCGCAGCGCCGGCGGCCACGGAATATCGGATACGCATGGACTTTCTCCTTCTCGGCCAAGTATGGACAGCAGCGATTTCGAATGCCTCCCCGTCGGCGACCCAGATAATTATCCGTATAAGCATGGCATCGAAACGCCTCGTCGCCCGTCCGGCTGGGCACTGTCCTGAGGCCCGGTCGGGCCTGGCGACGAACGTATCATCAACCCCCGTGAACCGCCGACGAAAATACGTTCTTTCGGGCCCCGAGTCCTCGCCTGAATCCGCATCGGGAAAGTTCTTCAAGTATCACTTGTCGCACCTTGACCCGGATTGCTGAAAATTCTGGGATATCACCCGTATCACTGTTTCCCCGCCGGCTCGGCGGGGATTGTGCGTGCGCGGCGCGATCGCGTGAGCGGTCTCAGGTCCGCGCGCCCTCGTGTCGCGCAGTCCGGCGGCCGCGCGGGTTCCTACCCCCGCGAGCCGGGCGCTGGCGGTGGCGCGTGCCCGACCCGACCCGGCGCCCGGGGTCGCGGTGTCCTCATCCGAAAGGTGTCCCATGTCCCACCGTCCCAGCCGTCTCAGGCGGCTCTGTCGTGCGCTCGCCGTACTGGCCCTGACGGGCGCCGTCTGCGCGCCCAGCACCGTCGCCTTCGGTGACGCCCCGATCCGCCCCGCTCCCGTGCGGCCGTGGGTGAAGTCCTGTCTGCGGCACGGGGGGCCGGGGGGACTCCTGGACTGCCTCGCCCGGCACGGCGGCCGGCCGGGCAGGCCGCCGTCGCAGACCCACCGGATCACCTCCATCACCGAATGGGCGACGCCCACCTCCTCCTCGGGCCCGGCCGGGATCACCGCGGGGCCGGACGACGCGCTGTGGTTCACCGAGAACTCCGCGAACGCGGTGGGGCGCCTGACCACGGGCGGCTCGTTCACCGAGTACGCGGTGCCCACCGGCGGCGCCGGACCGGCCGGGATCACCGTCGGGCCTGACGGTGCCCTGTGGTTCACCGAGTCGAACACCGACAAGATCGGCCGGGTCACCACCGGCGGCTCGTTCACCGAGTACACGCTGCCGACCTCCGGCGCCTACCCGTGGGGCATCACCGCGGGTCCCGACGGCGCCCTGTGGTTCGCCGAGCCCGGCGCCAGCAACATCGGCCGGATCACCACCGGCGGCACGATCACCGAGTACGCGGTCACCACCGCCGCCTACCCGCTGAGCATCACCACCGGCTCCGACGGCGCCCTGTGGTTCACCGAGGTGCTGAACGGCAGCATCGGCCGGATCACCACCGGCGGCGCGGTCACCGAGTACGCCGTCCCCGCCATGGACTCGCTGCCCATCGGCATCACCGCCGGGCCGGACGACAACCTGTGGTTCACCGACGCCGGGGCTTCGCAGATCGGGAAGGTCACCACCGGCGGATCGTTCACCGGTTACAGCCTCACCGACGTCGTCTTCCCGTTCCCGTGGGGCATCACCAACGGCCCGGACGGCGCCCTGTGGTTCACCGAGAACCTCGGCAACGACATCGGCCGGATCACCACCGGCGGCACGATCACCGAGGCGGCGATCACGACGTCCGACTCGAACCCGCTGGAGATCGCCACCGGATCCGACGGCGACCTCTGGTTCACCGAGAACTCCGCAAGTCAGATCGGACAGGTCGCTCCCTGACCGAGCAGCCATCCGGGCGGCAACAGGGAACCGCCCGGATGGTGGGAGCACCGGTTCGGGCGGTGGGAGCAGCCCGGACCGGTGGGAGCGCCGCCGACCGGCCCCGTGACGCGGGCTCACCGGCAGACGGCGACCCGACGGGGGGGGGACGGCCGGCCCCTCCCCGCGGCCGGACATCAACGGTCGGACACCAACGGCCGAACAACCCCGCCTCGTAGGAGGGGGAAGCCCGGTCGCGGAAGACCGGCACGCCGATCGAGCCGTACGCGGCGGCTTGATGACGACGGGCAGGCCGAGGCGCGCCGCAACGTCCGTGCTGCCTGCGAGCATACGGATCGTGAAGCGATCCGACGATCTCCTGGCAGGGCTGGACGACATCGACCGGGCGGCCTTGGGACACGCCTACGGCAGCGCCGAAGACGTGCCCGGCCGGCTCCGGACGGTGTGCGGACCGGACGATGAGGCCCGGGAGAACGCCTTCCGCAGCCTGTTCGGCAACATCTTCCACCAAGGCAGCCGGTACTCGGCCTCTCCGTACGCCGTGCCGTTCCTCACCCGGATCGCCGTCGCAGGCCGGGCTGACGCCCGAGTCGACGCGCGGCTGCTGCTGACCCGTCTGGCCGTCGACCGGCACGACGAGTACGACCTCCCGCTCGGCATCGGCACCGCCGCGTGGCGCGCCGCGGCCATCAGCCCCGAAGAGTCCATGCGCCGGTACGAAGAGCAGATCGCCGCCGAGACCGACGAGGAGCGGCTGAAGAAGCTGCGCGACGGACGGGCGTACTGCGCGGCGGGGCACCCCGTCGACGCCCACGAGGGCGCACTGCGCTCCTACGACGCGGTCCGCGCCCAACTCCCCGTCCTGCTCGAACTGCTCGGCGACCCGGCCCCGGAGATCCGCACCAGCACCGCGTACCTCCTCGGCTGGTTCCCCGAAGAGGCCGAAGCAGCCCTGCCCCCGCTGCTGGCCCGCCTCGACGGCGAGCACCCGGCCGCCGCGCCCGCCCTGCCGCCGGCGCAACGTGTCGCCGCCGAGCTGGCCGCCTTCAGCACCGGGCCGGTCCCCGAGGCCGCCACCGCCCACCATGCGGGCGACCTGCACAGCTACACCGTCCGCAGCCTGCTGTGCCTGATGGGCGCCGCCGAGGATCCGAACGGGATCCTTCTGGAGATCGTCCGCGCTCTGCCCCGTATCGAGGAGACCGAAGTCGTGCCCCGCCCGCTGGCGCTCCGCGCCGGGAACCTGCTGGAAGCCCTGTTCGAACCCGCGGACACCGCACCGGTGTCCTCCGAGCTCTCTCCCCTTACGGGCCTTCAGCGGATTTCCCCACCGTCTCGCTTCGCATAACCGTGCACGTAGCGGGCATTAGGCGATCAAAACGACGAGAGGACGGGCGACGCAGTGTTGGCGCCGGACAGCGACTGGAACCGTGATGCGGCATGCCGCTTCCCCGACCCGGACGATCTCTTCGTGGACGGAGCCGCCCAGAACCGGGCCAAGACGGTCTGCGGCGCTTGCCTCGTGCGGACCGAGTGCCTCGCCCACGCCCTCGACCACCGCGTCGAACACGGAGTCTGGGGTGGAATGACCGAACGCGAGCGCCGTGCCCTGCTGCGCAGCCGCCCCACCGTTGCCTCCTGGCGTGCCCTGCTGGAAGCCGCAAGAAGCGAACACGAGCGCCAGGCCTGCGACATGGCCCGCGCCGGCTGACCGCGACACGGTTTGGCATCGGCCGCGGGGGCGAGGCACCACTCCCCCCGCGGCCACCAGCCCCCCGAAGCCGCCATGGCCACGCCGCACCAGCGCGGCGTGGCCCCCTTCTCCCCCAGGCGTACCAACCCAGAGCGCCAGGCCGGTCGCCCGGCGCCCCGCTGACCTCCGAGTGTCTGCCGCAGGGACTGAGCAACGGATGCGTCTCGCCGTCAGGGCCGGGTCCGCCGAAGGCCGCTCGGCCGAAAGTGCCAGCCTCAACAACCGAGGCCGGGGTGGCGGTGTCAGCTGGCGGCCGCACGGAGGATACGGCCGCGCGAGGCCGCCGCCTCGGCGCGCAGCGCGGGCAGGTCGGCGTCCAGGAGGCGGCCGGCCCACTTGCGGATCCGTCCGGCGATCAGGACGGTGTCCACGTTGCGGGTGTCGCAGCCGAGGACCACCGTCCCGGTGGGGTCGTTCAGCGGCAGGTTGTTGATCTCGTCCGCGGTGAGGAGAATTAGGTCTGCCTGCTTGCCGGGAGTCAGTGAGCCGGTGGTTTCCCCGAGGCCGCAGGTGTGTGCACCCTGCAGGGTGGCGAAGTCCAGGACGTCCCCGGTGCGGATGCGGGCGGGCACCGGGCCCGGGGCGCCCGATGTGTGGGCGGCGTTCACGGCCCGCATCCGCTGGATCGCCAGGAGGGCCCGCATCTGGGTGAACATGTCGCCGGCCAGGGCGACTTCGACGTCGATGCTCAGGCCGGGGCGCACCCCGACGGCGAGTGCCTCGTCGATGGCGGGTACGGCGCTGTCCAGGCCGATCTGCGGCTCGGAGGTGGGCGCTAGCGAGACCGTGGCTCCGGTCGCCGCGATCGTCCGCCAGGCGTCCTGGCTCAGGCCGGTGGCGTGGATCAGCTGCACCTGTTCGTCGAGCAGACCCGCCCGCGCCCAATCGAGGATCGCCTGCGAGGACGGGGCACCGAACACCGCGTCCACGCTCACACCGATGCCGAGTTCGCGGGCGGTGCGGGCAAGGCCCGGTCCGTGGGCGAGTCCGGGGCCGGCGATCTCGTCGGTGGCGAGGGCGGCGAGGCGGAAGGTGAGCAGCGGATGGGCGAAGCGGTCGCGCAGCCTGGCGAGGTCGGCCGGCCACTGCCGGTCCCAGGCGCCGAAGTGCGGTGCCATCGCGGCGTGGATGCCGCGGATGCCGGTGTCGAGGAGGGCTTGGACGGCGGCGTCGGAGTGTTCTGTGCTTCGGGAGTTGTGGGAGAAGTCCAGCATCGTGGTGATGCCTGCGTCCACAGCGCCGAGTGCGGCCAGTCGGGTGCCTGTGTACATGTCCTCGGGCAGGTAGGCCGGGGCGCAGCGGGCGAGGGTGGTGGTCAGGTAGCCGGCGAGGTCGTCGACGTCGGGGATGGTGCGGCGTAGTTGGGCCTGCCAGGCGTGGCGGTGGGTGTCGACGAAGCCGGGGAGGAGGAGGGTGCCGGCGGCGTCGACCACGATGGCGTCGTCGGTGGCGCCGGCGGACTGCAGGTCGGGGGCGACGGCGGTGACGGTGCTGCCGGTGACGAGCAGGTCGCCGCGGTCGAGGGTGCCCAGGGCCGGGTCCATGGTGAGGATCGTGGCGCCGGTGAACAGGATGCGGCGTGCCGGGTGGTCGGCGGTTTGCCGCAGGCGGTCGAGGAGGGCCGGGCGGGAGGTGTCGGTCGGGCGGTGAACAGGATGCACAGAAGTCCGTTTCGAAGGCGGGCCGAGTGGTGGGGCATGCGGCGGCCGGTGCCGGCTCGGCGGGCCGGGCAGGGTGCGGATCGGCTCCCGGCCGAGCCCGCCGGCTGGCGGGGTGCGGCCGGCTCCCGGGGTGGCCGGCGCAGTGCCCCGTGCTCCAACGTGGCAGGCTGCGGGACGGGCTTCCAGGCCGGGGTTCACCGGGGGTGCGCCCCACCGTGGGTGCGGGGTTGCCTGGGTGTGGTGCACCCCCTCTCACGGCTTCTGCCGGTCGGGGTGGGGCCCGTAGCCTTCGGCCATGCACACCGACCTGTCCCCGCGGCGCGACAATGCGCTCGGAGAGTACCTGCGGGCCCGCCGAGCCCAACTGGCCCCGGACCGGGCGGGGGTGAGCGCGGTCGGCCACCGGCGGGTGCCGGGCCTGCGCCGGGAGGAGGTCGCCCGGCTCGCCGGGGTCAGCACCGACTACTACACCCGCCTCGAACAGGGCCGGGAGCGTAACCCCTCACCGCAGTTGCTGCAGGCAGTCGCACGCGCGCTCGGCCTGGACGGAGACGCCGTCGAGCACTTGGCCGGCCTCGCCGCACCACCTGCCCCCCAGCGACGGCGCGCCCGCGAAGGGGCCGTGCCCGCGCTGCGGCAACTCGTGGCGGCCCTGCCCACACCCGCCCTGGTCGTCGGCCGGACACTGGACGTCCTGGCGCTCAACCCGCACGCCGCCGCCCTCTACCGCGGGTTCGCACAGGTGGACAACCTGGTGCGAATGACCTTCCTCGACAAGGCCGCCCGGTCCTTCCACCAGGACTGGGAAGCGGCCGCCCGAGCCGCTGTCTCGTCCCTGCGCAGCGCCGCCGGCAGAGACCGCCACGACCTCCGGCTGGCCGTCCTCGTCGGTGAACTCTCCCTCCACAGCCACGACTTCCGTGTCCTGTGGGCACGGCACGACGTCCACAGCAAGTCCGCCGGCACCAAGTCGCTGCACCACCCCGAGGCCGGCGACCTCGAGCTGGCCTACGAGACACTCACCCTCAACAGCGACCCCGACCAACGGCTGGTGGTGTATCAGGCCGTGCCCGGCAGCCCGTCCGCCGAACGCCTGGCACTACTGCAGGCACCGACCGGGCCTGCGGGATGAGCGAGAATCACCCGAGCCACCGACCTCCGCCACCGTCTGCGGATCTGGATCAGATCTCGACTCGGCGGGCCGGGGCCGGCTCGAGGGCCGAGGCCAGGATCAGGGCCTCCGCCCGGTCGGACGGGACCGGCCGGGAGAACAGGAAGCCCTGGCCGAGCGGGCAGCCCATGGAGATCAGCAGCTCCTGCTGGGTCGTGTTCTCCACGCCTTCGGCGATCACCTTGACTCCAAGGGTGTCCGCCAGGTGGGTGATTCCCTCCACCAGGGCGTACTGCTGCGGGGAACGCCCGAGCTTGTCGATGAACGACTTGTCGATCTTGAGTATCGAGATCGGGAACTCGCGCAGGTAGCTCAACGAGGAGTAGCCGGTTCCGAAGTCGTCGATCGCGATGCGGATACCGAGGTCGGTCAGATCGTGCATCACGGTCCGGATGCGGTCGTCGTGCCTCATCAGGACGGTCTCGGTCAGTTCGAGGATCAGGCTGGACGGCTCGATGCCGGACAGCTCCAGCGTGTGGTGCACCGCGTCGAGGAAGCCGTCGTCCCGGAACTGCCGCGGTGAGACGTTGACACTCACGTATGGCGCGCCGGACCGTGCGTCGGGGCCCCAGGGCCCCGGCAGCTGCCGCCAGCGGACCTCCTCGGCCGCCGCCTGTCCGAGCACCCAGGCACCCAGGGGGACGATCTGGCCGCTCTCCTCCGCCAGGGTGATGAACTGTTCCGGGAACACCATGCCCCGCGACGAGTGCGGCCAGCGGACCAGCGCCTCGAACCCGGCGATCCGCCCGGTAGGGAGTTCTACGATGGGCTGGTAGAGGACCACGAACGACGTTTCGACCGGCGAACTGTCGAGGCTCTCCTGGAGCTGGTGCCGCTCGGCCATGCCGCTCTGGAAGGCCGGCTGGTACCCGCGCCACTGGCGCTTGCCGGCCGTCTTCGCGGCGTACAGGGCCAGGTCGGCGTGGGTCAGGAGTTCGACCGAGTCGATGCTGTCCTCGGTGGTGGCGATGCCTACGCTCGCGTAGACGCTCACCGGCCCGACGCTGAGGCGGAACGGTTCCGCGAACACGCTGATCACGTGGTCGGCGAAGGTCTCGACGTCCCCGCGCGTCACCGAGTCCTGCACCAACAGAGCGAACTCGTCACCGCCGATGCGGGCCGCGGTGTCGGACGCCCGGACCGTCGAGGACAGCCGCAGCGCGACGGCGACCAGTAACTCGTCGCCCACGCTGTGACCCTGGATGTCGTTCACGACCTTGAAGTCGTCGATGTCGACGAAGAGCACGCCGACCACGGTGCCTTCGCGCTGGCTCTGGGTCAGCGCGTGGGAGACCCGGTCCTGGAACAGCACGCGGTTCGCGAGGCCGGTGAGCGAGTCGTGGAAAGCCTGGTGGGTGAGTTCGCGTTCGAGCATGCGCTGCTCGGTGACGTCCCGGAGGGTGAGCACCAGGCCGCCGACCGTCGCCTCGGTCCGCAGGTCACTGCATCTGACCTCCACCTCGATGACTGCGTGGTCGACGCGTGTCATCCGCCAGTGGTCACGCCTGCCCTGGCAGTCGCGGATCCGCATCTGTGCAAGGGTGTGGACCACCGAGCCGGTGTCCTGTGGGGCAATCAGGTCTGTCAGCTGCACTCCTTCCAGCGAGGGATGGCCGAGGACTTGGTCGGCCGACGGGCTGGCATACCGGATCCTGTCGTCGTCGTCGAGGATCAGGATGACGTCGGAGGCGTTCTGCACCAGGGTCCGGAAGTAGGCTTCGCTCTTGCGCCGGTCGACCTCTTCGCTGAGGGCGATCCGTTCGATCGCGAGGGCGGCCTGACCCGTCAGCGTGACCAGCGCGTCTTGCAGGACGACGAGGTGCTGCTCGTCCCCGGCCACGATCAGCGCCCCGGTGCCGGGGTCCGCGGAGCCGCGTGGCGCGGTCTGGTCCTCCGGGCGGTCCGGCAGAGCCAGCGGGCAGACCAGGGCGCCGGGTGCCGTACTGAGTTCCGCGGCGAGGTCCTCCTGCAGGCCGGCGCGGCTCACCAGACGGGCCCGGCCGGTCCGCGTCAGGTCCTGCACGGCCCGGGCAGTCTCCGGGGACGACTCGCGGCGCTCCCCGTCGTCGGTGCGGATCAGCCACAGGACGTCGGTGTCCCTGATGGCGAGCAGTGCACTGTGGCTCTGGTCGTCCGGCAGCAGCGAGGCGACGGCGGTGCGGACCGCGGCGGCCGTATCCCGGATGTCGGTCGCGGACCCCAGTGCGGCAACGGCGATGCGCAGCGCCCGTTCCCTGCCCACGGCCTGCCGGTGGGTCGCCGCGACGCCGGCCAGCCGGTAGAGCACCAGCGCGAACAGGACGGTCGAGAAGGCTCCGATCACGCCGACGTTCGTAGTGACTCCGCGTGCGGCCTGCAGCAGGAGCATGGCCGGTGCGATCAGCGAGGCGAGCGTGAGCAGGCCCAGGCGGCCGCGCGCGGTGTCGGCGCGCCACCTGACGGGCTGGGTCAGCGTGACCATGGAAGGGTGGATGGCGGCGGCGCCCCAGGCGCCGTAGAACAAGGCCCAGCCCAGTTCCACCGCCGAACCCGTGTGCCAGCTTCCGTGCAGTTGGATGAGGGCGTACAGGATGTCGGAGGTGAGCAGACCGACCGTGCCCACCGCGAGCAGCACCAGGGACGGGCTCTTGCCGCCGCGGGGGGCGAGCAGACGGAGCAGGACTGCCAGCACGAGGATGTCCCCGAGCGGGTAAGCGACGGAGATCGCCTTCTGGAGCCAGGTGAGACCGGCGACGTGGGTGTAGGGGACGATCAGGTAGACCCAGGACAACAGGGCCAGGCCGGCCGTGAGGATCAGTGCGTCGATGAGACTGGCCCGGTCGCGCCCGGCCGAACGCCAGCGGACGAAGCCCAGCAGCCCTACCGCGTACAGCCCGTACGTCGTGAGGTAGAAGGCGTCCGCGAGTGACGGGAACGGGTTCTCCTCATGCAGGAACTGGATCAGGACGATCTGGGTCGCTTCGCCCGCTGCGAAGCTGAGGTTCGCCGCGGCGAGCACCAGCCAGGGCAACTGATGGGACGGACGGTTGACGAAGACACCTACCAGCATGCCGATGACACCGGCCAGTCCGATTCCGACGAAGATCAGCCGCTGGTCCGGGAACGCGTAGTAAAGGGCCGTGAGCAAGGCCACCGATACACCGAACCCGCTCATCAAGGGGATCCAGCGCCGTTGGGTATTCAAAACCCTGCCACCTCCGACGCGCCGCGCGAGGAAGTCCCGACTGGGGAATTTTTCGGCACAAACCCATCCTCAGTATACCCACTTCACGGAATCCATACGCACACGGACGGTAGCTGCCGGCGCCTGCGCGACGTCGTGACGCGCTGTCATGTCGCCTCCGACCGGGCGCCCGCCCTTCGGGGCCCCACCCGGTCGAGAGTCCGCACCGGCCCCGTCGCCGCGACCCCGCGTGATGGAGACTGACCGGTGCTCAGTTCCTCTCGGAGCGACCGGGCCGAGGCCACGGTGACTGATCGTGACTCCCGGTCAGCCCGGTTGACCGGCGGTCGGACGGGAGCCCTGGTTTGCGGTCTCGGGGTGTTGGCCCTTGGCTGGAGGTATCCGGTCCGGCGCCTCCGAGCCGGTGGCCCCCGCGGGTCCGCCTGTTCCGAGCACCGGCCCGGTGGTGAGGAGGGCGTATGGGCTGGCTTCGCGGCCGGTGCAGCCGCCGCGACGACGCATGGTGGGCGTTCCTGGTGGCCGGCACCGCGATGATCGTGGCGTTCGCGCTCACGCCCTCCTCCGTCCGCTTCGTCCTGCCCGTGATGCTGTCGGCGGCGACGTGCCCCGCGATCGTGGCGGGTGTGCGCATGCACGGGCCGGCCCCGGCCGCCGCCTGGTACGTGCTAGCCGCGGGCACGGTCCCTTACGCCGCCGCGGACGCGGTCTGGGGGGCGTACCAGGTGCGCGGGGAGGAGGTGCCGTTTCCGGGGCCGGTCGACAGCCTGTACCTCGTCGCCTATCTCCTGTTCGCCGCCGGTCTGTTGATGCTCACAGCCCGCCCGGCCGGCCGGGCGGGCTGGGCCGGTCTGCTGGACGCGGGAATCGTCACGCTGGGATTCGCCACGTTGTCCTGGGTCTTCATCCTCGGCCCCTACACCCGTAGCCGGCTCCCCCCGTTGTCACTCGCCGTGACGGTGGCCTATCCGGTGACCGACTTGGTCCTGCTGTGCCTGGCGGCCCGTCTGGTGCTGACGGCGGGCCCCCGCGGCCCCTCCTTCCTGTTGCTGGTCGGCTGGCTGGTGACGACCCTTGGTGCCGATGCCCTGTACTACGGGACGGTGGCGACCACCGGGAGCGCGATCGGGGAAAGCGTCTCCGAGGTGGGCTGGATGGTCTCCTATGCCTGTCTGGGGGCAGCGGCTCTGCACCCGTCGGTGGCCCGGAAGGTGCCACCCCAGGAGAGCGGAACGCTGGTCCTCTCCCGTCCCAGGCTGGCAGCCATGCTCGGGCTCACCCTGGTGGGGCCGGCGATCGTGGTGTGCAACGTCAGGGGGGTCAGGGACGACGCCACGCACATCGCGGTCCTGGTGGGCATCATGGCCGCACTCGCCGTGCTGCTGGTGCTGCGCGTCAGCCTGCTGGCCCACTACGCCCAGGCCAGAGCGGCCGAGGCGCGTGGGAGGGCCCGGGCCCTGGAGGAGTCGCTGCGCGAGCAGTCGGTGCTCCAGCAACGGCTCAGCCACCAGGCCTTCCATGATCCGTTGACCGGCCTGGCCAACCGGCTGCTGTTCGAGGAGAGGCTGGAGACAGTGGTCCGGCGGCACCCGGTCCCGCCGTCCGCCGGGCTGCTCCTCCTGCTGGACCTCGACGGTTTCAAGGACGTCAACGACACCCTCGGCCACCCGACCGGTGACAAGCTGCTGATCGCCGCCGCTCACCGGCTGCTGGGCGGCGTGCGCGGCGGCGATCTGGTCGCCCGGCTGGGCGGCGACGAGTTCGCGGTGGTGGTGGAAGAGCTCGGCGAGGACGACCTGGGCGAGTACGTCGAGCGGATCCTCGGACAGTTCAGGGACCCGTTCGTCGTCGGTGACCACCGCTCGATCGAGGTGACCGCGAGTGTGGGCGCCCGGCTGATCCGGGAGCCGACCGGGGCGACGGACGCGCTGCGGGACGCCGACGTCGCGCTCTACGTGGCCAAGGCGGAGGGAAAGAACCGCATGGTGCTCTTCGAGCCGCACATGCGGCACACCTCCCGACTCCGCGCCCGGATGGAGGATCCCCTGGGGAGCGCGCTCAGCCGTGACGAACTGCTGGTGTACTACCAGCCGGTGGTCGAGCTGGCCACGGGCGACGTGGCCGCGGTGGAGGCCCTCCTGCGCTGGGCACGGCCCCACGGCGGGCCCGTCCCGCCCGACGAGTTCGTCCCGGTCGCCGAGGAGACGGGCGCGATCATTCCCATCGGCGCCTGGCTGATGCGGCAGGCGTGCCTTCAGGCCCGCCGCTGGCACGAGGTGCTCCCCTCGCATCGGGAGATCTACATCCTGGTCAACGTCTCGGATCGCCAGCTACGGGACCCGGGGTTCGCCGACTCGGTGGCCGACGCTCTCCGGGAGAGCGGGCTGGATGCAGGCTCGCTGGTTCTCGGGATCAGGGAGGGCACGTTCAGCGGCAACGGGGAGGCCGCCGCGGCCCAGCTGGCGACGGTCCGCGGACGGGGTGTCCGCATCTCCGTCGGCGGCTTCGGGTCCGGAGCCGTCCTCACCCGTCTGCACGACGTCCCGGTCGACGTCTTCAAGATCGACGCCAGCGTCGTGCGGAGTACCGGAACAGCCCGGGACGACCTTCTGCTGCGGGCCATCGTCGACCTCGGCCGCGGCCTCGGCCTGGACATCGTCGCGGAAGGTGTCGACACCCGTGAGCAGGCCGACCGCCTCCGCGCCCTCGGCTGCCCCCAGGCCCAGGGCCTCCGCTTCGGCCGGCCCATGACGGGGCGCGTGATGGAGAGGCGCCTCCTGGCGCGGTCGAAGGGCCTGCCCCGACCGAACGCCTGACACGCTTCGGTTGTCCTTGGATTGAATCGTCGGCCTATCCGGCGGCGCCGTTCGGCGCGTGACCGGCCAGCCGACTGCGACCTGATAGCCCAGCTAGAGGCAATACCGGTGATTCAGGATGTTTTGTCGCATTTGGAGTGGGCCTTGGTCGGGGCGGCCAGGTGCACGGTGGGTGTGTGGGGACGGGGCGGGTCGTGGTGTTCGGTGCGTTTGAGTGCCCGGTTGGACATCTTGCGTTTGATCACGCGGGGGTTGTAGCGCAACCGCCGTGCAGGCACCAGTCGTTCGGTGATCTCACGCCGGCTGCGGGTAATGGCCCGGGCGAGTCGGAGGGGGAAAGCGCCGTCTGCCCGGTGACGTGGCGTACGCCCCCAGCCCTCCACAACGAGTGACCACCGCTCGCACCACCTACACCTCCGTACCACCGGGATTGCCTCTGAATGAGCCCTTTCAGATCGCTCACCGAACGGGCGACGGAGCCGAGGCTGCAGTCGGTGTCACCGACTGCAATCTCGCTGGTCCCGGCAGCCATCAACGTCCTTTCGAGCGCGGGTTGAAAGGGCTCGATGACATGGGGTGTCCGACCCCCGGCCCTCACCGCCGACGATGTCCGTTCCGCTCCGCGGCCGGACGCTGCCGCCTGCCCAGCTGAGGTTCGATTTCCGTTCAGCTTCTCCCGCCACTCGACGCCGACACCGGCGGCCCCACCCGTCGTACGCCGGCCGTGCGGACCGCGCGGCCGTTGACGGAAACCCTGACGCGCCGTGGCTGCCCACCGTGCGCGAGGGTGACGGCGCCCGCTCCCCCCACCCGGCTCCCGCCCCGCCCTCGTCACCACAACCTTGTCCCCGGACGGTACAACGGAGCGTGGTGGGAGACGTCCGGTGAAGGGTGACGGAACGTCAACGGGCCTGCGGCCCGGCCGCCACTCCGCGTCAGCCCTCTGCCGTCCGCCGTGTCGCACGCCCCACCGGCCGCTCCTAGCATGGAGCTGGGACTGCCCGTACCTGCTGCCGGAAGAGCGGGAGCGACTCCTGAGCAGCGCCCGTCCGCGAGCCGGCACCCCGCTCGGAGCGCCGGCCACGACGTCGGCCGCTCACACCATCCACGGCTCGCTCACTCCCGCCGGCTCGCCCCGAGGAGGGACGATGGCATCCATTCTTGTGGCCGACGACGACGCCGACATCCGTGACCTCGTGGCCTACAAGCTCACGCAGTCCGGCCATCAGGTCATCGTGGTCGACGACGGTCTGACCGCACTCAAGGCCGTCCGTGAGCGCACCGTGGATCTCGCCCTCCTCGACATCAGGATGCCCGGGATGTCAGGTCTGGACGTCTGCCGGGAACTGCGGGCCGCGCCGGAGACGGAGAGGTTGCCGGTGATCCTGCTCACCGCCCGATCACAGGAGTTCGACGTCGAGACCGGCTTCGCGGCCGGTGCCGACGACTACATCGTCAAACCGTTCAGCCCGCGTGAACTGAGCAGCCGGGTGCAGGCGGTTCTGGCCAGGGCGGCCCGATGACCGGCCGGGAGGTCATCAACGACAGCCTGCAGGTGCTGGTCGGGTCGGCCGTGGTGCTACTCGTCCTCATCGTGTGCGTGCGGGCCGTCCGGCGGGCGCGGGAGCGCCACAGGCAGCGGACGGCCGAGCCGCTCCGGGTCCTGCTGCTCGAACTCCTCTGTGCGGAGGGGGACGAGGCTGCGGGAAGCCTCCGGGCGCTGTCCGCACTCGACGACCGAAGCTGGGCGGCCGTCGAACCCACGGCGCGGACCATCCTCGCGAAGGTGAGCGGACACGCCAGGACCTCGCTGGTGGGCCTGTTCGAGCAGCGGGGAGTTGCCACGCGGGCGATGGCGGACCTGGGGCGGCGCGGGTCGGTCCGGAAGGGCCGGGCCGCGGAGGTGCTGGGGCTGCTGCGGCACCGGGCGGCCGCCCCACGGCTGCGCGTCCTGCTCTTGGACGCCGACCCTGAGGTCCGAACGGTCGCCGCCCGGACCCTGGGCCACATCGGGGATCCTGCGAACGTCCCCGCCCTGCTGAATTGCCTCCACGGCCCCCACCCCGTCCCGCCCGCGGTCGTGCTGCAGGCGCTCACGGCATTCGGGGCCGCCGGACACGACCAGGTCGCCGCCGGTCTGGACGATGCCGAGCCGCTGGTGCGGGCGGTGGCCGTCGAGACTCTTGGAGCCACCGGAGGCGTGGTGTGGACTACCAGGATCGCGGCCGCGCTGAGGGCGGACCCGCACATCGAAGTGCGGATCCGGGCCGCGCGTGCCCTGGGCGCCCTCGGCACGCCGGCCGGCCTGGAGCCGCTGCTGGACGCGGTGCGGCGGGGCCAACCGGAACCGCTGCGCGTCGTGGCGGCCAGGGCGCTGGGCCGTCTGGGGGCATCACGTGCGGCCCCACGCCTGGGGGAACTGCTCGACGACCCCGTCCACCGCGTGGCCTCGACCGCGGCCCGGGCGCTGCTGCACGTCGGGCCGACCGGGCGCGACGAACTGCGCCGAGCCGCCGACGGGGCCCGCGGCGTCCCCGCGGTCGCTCATGCCCGGGCCGTGCTCGCGGAGGCGGCGATCGGTGAGGAAGGCACACGCTCTGCCGCCGGGCCCGCGGCGGTGGGATCATGACCCCACCACTCGCGGTGGCCGGCACGGCCGCGTTCGGCCCGGCCGCGTCGACGGCGAGCGGTGCACACGACATGCTGCTGCAGGTGATCGCCGTCAGCAACGTCCTGGTCCTCGGATACTTCCTGGCGATCAACACCGGCTATCTCACGCTGGTCGTCATCGCGGCCGGCGACTTCGTCCGGCATCTGCGCCGTATGCCGTTCGCCGGCTACGACGACGCCTCCGCCAGTCCCTTCACGCTTCCGGTGTCGCTCATCGTGCCCGCGTACAACGAGGAGGCCGGGATCGTGGACGCGGTGCAGTCGCTGCTCCTGCTGCGCCATCCCTCGTTCGAGGTGATCGTGGTCGACGACGGTTCCACCGACGCCACCCTCGACCGGCTCCGCGGGGCCTTCGACCTCGTTGAGGTGCCCCGTGTCGTCTCCACCGAGGTGCCCGTGCGCGGCGCAGTGGAGTCGGTCCACCTGTCCAGAGGCGGCCCGGTGCCGCTGATCGTGGCTCGCAAGCGCAACGGTGGCAAGGCCGACGCCCTCAACGTCGGCATCAATCTGGCCCGCTATCCGCTTCTCTGCATGGTCGACGCGGACTCGATCCTCGACTCGCAGGCGCTGCTCTCGATTTCCAAGCCCTTCTCCAACGACCCGCTGCGGGTGGTCGCCGCCGGAGGTGTGATCGGTATCGCCAACGGCTGCACGGTCGTGGCCGGCCGTGTCGTGCGGGTCCGCATGCCCCACCGGCTACTGGCCAAGATCCAGACGGTGGAGTACGTGCGGGCCTTCCTGCTCGGCCGGACCGGCTGGTCACGGATCGGCGGCCTGCTGGTGATCGCCGGAGCTTTCGGGATGTTCCGGCGCGACGCCGTGGTCGCGGTCGGCGGGCTCGACCCGGACTGCCTCGGCGAGGACGCCGAGCTGGTCGTCCGGCTCCACCACTACCTGCGTGGGACGGGCCAGGACTACCGCATCGTCTTCGTGGGCGAGCCCATCTCGTGGAGCGAAGTCCCGGAGACCCTCCGGGTGCTCGGACGCCAGCGACGACGCTGGCACCGCGGCCTCACCGAAGTCCTGCTCAAGCACCGGGACATGATCGGCAATCCCCGGTACGGCCGGGTCGGGACGGTGGCTCTGCCCTTCTACGTGCTCTTCGAACTGTGCGCACCGGTCGTCGAACTCGCCGGGCTGGTCCTGGTACCGCTGGGCCTGCTGATCGGGGCGGTCGACCTGGAGTTCCTGTGGCGCTTCCTGCTGGCCGCCTACGGCTATGCGATGGTGGTCAGCCTGCTGTCACTGCTCGCCGAGGAATACGCCTTCCATCGCTACAGCCGCTGGCGGGACATCGGTTCCGCCGTGCTGGGTGCAGCGGCCGAGAATTTCGGATACCGGCAGTTCACGGCCTGGTGGCGGGTCCGGGGCATCTGGGACGCCGCCCACGGCGCTCCGAAGGTCTGGGGAGTCATGACGCGCCGTGGCTTCGCCGCGAGCCCGACCGAAGAGGACCGGTGATGAGCGGCTTTCGGCGTGCTCGATCCGACCGGAGCGACCGGTCCGTCGTCCGGCGGCTCTCCTCGTCCTTCGGCCTGCTGATCGGGATCGTCGGGCTCGCCGACGAGAACGACCGGCTGCGGCGTCTCGACGCCGAGCGCGACCGGCTGGCCGCGGCGGCGCGGCAGACGGGGATGGGCATCCGGTCCAGCCTCGACCTCGACCAGATCCTCGACGAGGCCGTGCGGGGCCTCGGCGAGGCGCTACGGGCGGACCACGTACTGGTCCTGCTGGCGGAAGACGACAGCGGGCCCGCCGTGCCGGTCGTCCGGGCCTGGAGCACGAACCGCGGCAGCCTTCCGCCGGAGGAGTTGCACCGGCTGCCGTCGGCTCCGGCGAAGACCATCCGAGAGCACTACGCGCAGGACACGAGCTGGTCCCTCGACGATATCCGGCCGTACCTCGCCTCCGGAGCCGCCCTGCCGGGCGCCCCCGGCTCCTTCGGCACCGTCGGGCCGCCGACCGACATCCGCGCCGCGCTGACCGCGATAGGCGTGGTCTCCCTCCTGGTGACCCCTTTCGGATCGGGCATGGAAGCGATGGGCGCGGCGGTCCTCTGCCGCTGCCGACCGGGCGACGTCTGGCTGCCGATGGAGGTCGAGGCCGTCGAATCGATCGCGGCGGGACTCGGCCGTGCGGTGCGCCGGTCCAGGACCTACCGTCAGGAAACCGAACTCGTGGACCGGCTCCAAGCCCTGGACAAGGCCAAGAACGACTTCCTCTCCACCGTCTCGCACGAGCTCCGCACCCCGCTGACCAGCATCGTCGGCTACGTCGAACTACTGGCGAACGACTCCGGCCCGCTCAGCGACGACCAACGGCACATGCTGAAGGTGGTGGACAGCAACGCGGCCCGGCTGCGCAACCTCATCGAGGACCTGCTCACCATCTCGCGGATCGAGTCGGGCGCCTTCACCTCCGAACGGCTGCCGATCGACCTGCGTCGACTGGTGAACTCCTCGGTCGAGGCGATACGACCCGCGGCATCCGCCGTCCCGGTGACCCTCCGGCAGGTGCCTGCCGAGGACGACCTGATCGTCCTCGGCGACGCCCCCCAGCTGGACCGCGTCCTGATGAACCTGCTCACCAACGCCGTCAAGTTCACCCCGCCCGGCGGACTGGTCACGGTCAGCACCTGCTGCCGGAACGGAGAGGCGGTGCTGACCGTGGGTGACACCGGGATCGGCATCCCGGAGAAGGATCAGAAGGACCTCTTCCACCGATTCTTCCGCGCCTCCAACGCCACCGAGCGCGCCATTCCCGGTACGGGCCTCGGCCTGGCGATCGTGCGGAGCATCGTGACCAACCACGAGGGCCGACTGGAGATCCGATCGACCGAGGGCGAAGGCACCACCGTCACCGCCCGCCTCCCGCTGCTCCCGGACGTGCCAGGCTCGGGGTAGTCGCTCCTGCCCGCGAGCAACGGGACGCTTGCGGCAGGTGGCGGGACCGCCGGGAAGTGATCGGCGGTGCCCTGCACCGGGTCGGAGGGGCGTGCGGAGGTGCAACCTGCCGGAGCGGTCGGCCTGTGGAAGACCCTCCACCTGCGGCTCCGACCTACTCGGAGAGCGTCCTGTGGTCGCGGTGCGCCACCGTGTCGTCCGGCGTTCGCACCTCCGTGCCGCCGCCCTCATAAAGGTCCCGAACCTGACGGCAGGACAGGTGGAAACCGGCTGGTCAGGTCGGCCGGTCGGCCGCGGCCCGTCAGCCCGAAGACCTGGCCCGGATGGATTCCAGGGCGCTGCAGGTCTCGCGTAGCAGATCGGGCAGCCGGTCGGCCAGCGGGTCGGCTTGCGACAGTTGGTCGGTGCGGGCGAGATCCTCGAGTTCGGCAGCGCATCGGGCGAGGTCATGGGCGCCGATATTGCTGGCGGCGCCCTTGAGGGCGTGGGCCTGGTCCACGGTATCGGCCGGGTTGTCGTGGTCGACGGCTGTGAGCAGCGCATCGGCGAGCAGCGGAGCCTTGCGGAGGAAGGAGTTGGTCAGCCGTGTGATCAGCTGCTGGCTGCCGGGGGCGTTGTCGCCGCTGATCTCGTCCAGCCGTTGCTCGATCCCCTGGCGGAGCCCGGGGACGCCCGCCGCGGGATCGCTCGTCGCGTCCGGGTCGGCCCGGGGCGGTTCGTTCCCCGCCCATCGGGCCAGGGCTTCTCGGAGTGCTGTGACGGCGATGGGTTTGGAGACGTAGTCGTCCATGCCCGCGGCCAGACAGCGTTCGCGATCCTCCGGAAGGATGCTCGCGGTCATGGCGATGACCGGCAGACGGGGGCCGGAGCCCTCGCGACGGCGGAGTTCCATGGTGGCGGCGTAGCCGTCCATGTGTGGCATGCGGCAGTCCATGAGCACGGCGCGGTAGCGGCCTGTTGCCGCCATCTCCAGGGCCTCGATTCCGTCGTCGGCGACGTCGGCGCTGTAGCCGAGCTGTTCGAGCATGCCCAGGGCCACGGTCTGGTTGATCTCGTTGTCCTCGACGAGCAGGACGTGGGCACGGCGCGGAGCGGAAGCCCGTGCGCGGGCGGGTGCGCGTACAGGGGGCAGGGCTGCCTGGGCGGTGGGTTCCGGGGCCATGAGCCGGGCGAGGCAGTCGTGGAGTTCCGACTGCCGGACGGGTTTGGACAGGCTGTCCCGGATCCCGGCAGCGCGGAGTTCCGCGGTGGGCGCTGCCGTCCCCGAGGTGAGAAGCAGCAGGCGCACGCTGGCCAGGTCGGGGTCGGAGGTGATGTGGCCGGCCAGTTCGATTCCGCTCATCCCGGGCATGTGGTGGTCGATGACCGCCAACTCGTACGGGGTGCCCGCAGCGGCCGCGCGGTGCAGTTCGACCAGGGCCTGTGGGCCGCCGTCCACGGTGGCGGGCCTCATGGACCAGCTGTGCATCTGCTCGTGGAGGATGAAGCGGTTGGTCGCGTTGTCGTCGACGATCAGGACGTGCAGCCCGCGCAGGGAGCTGGGTCGGGGAGCCGGTGGTGGCTGTTCCCCTGTCGCGGGTTCGTGCAGGGGGATGGTGAACCAGAAGGTGCTGCCGTGGCCCGGTTCACTCTTCACACCCATGGTGCCGCCCATGGCGTCGATGAGCCGTCGGCAGATCGCGAGGCCGAGTCCGGTCCCGCCGTAGTGCCGGGTGGTGGAGGCGTCCGCCTGGGCAAAGACGTCGAACATTCGTTCCTGGTCGGCGGGGTCGATGCCGATGCCGGTGTCGACCACCTCGAAGTAGGCGTCCGCTGCCTGGGGGCGGGCCCGGATGACGACCTCTCCTTCATGAGTGAACTTCACGGCGTTCGAGGCCAGGTTGAGAAGGATCTGCCGCAGCCGTGAAGCGTCCGCCCGCAGCGCGATGGGCAGGTCCGGGTGGCAGTCGGCGAGTAGTTCCAGGCCCTGGGCGGGCGCGGTCTGCGCGACGAGGGTGACGACCTCGTCCACCAGGGGGTGGGGATCGAACACCACCTCCTCGAGAACGAGCTTGCCTGCCTCGAGTTTGGAGAAGTCGAGTATGTCGTTGATCAAGGTCAGCAGGGCCCTGCCGGCGTCATGGATACCCTCCGCGTAACGGAGTTGTACCGCATCCAGGTCGGTGTTGAGCAGCAGCTCGGACAGTCCGATGACGCCGTTCATCGGAGTGCGGATCTCATGACTCATCGTGGCCAGGAACTGGGACTTGACCCGGGTTGCCTCCATCGCCTGGTCACGGGCATCGGAGAGCGCCTGCTGAACGCGCCTGCGTTCGGTGATGTCGCGAACGAAGGCGTTGAAACAGCGGGTGGCTCCCAGTCGCATCGGCCACACCGCCAGCTCGACGGGGATCTCGTGCCCGTCCCGGTGGAGCGCGGTGATTTCGATCTGCCGGCCCAGGATGTGGGGCTCACCGCTGGCCAACACGCGTTGAAGGCCCTGGATGTGGGCGGTCCGGTAGCGCTCTGGGATGATCGTCTCGGTCAGCGGACGGCCCAGGGCCTCTTCGCGGGTGAAGCCGAACAGCTTCTGGGCACTTGGATTCCAGTCGATGACCAGACCCTGCTCGTCGATGGACACGAAGCCGTCATTGGCACTGTCGATCACTGAGCGGGCCCGCTCCTGCAGCGCCCGCAGCAGCTCACCACGCCCCCGCTCCCCGCTCTCCCGGAAGAAGCCCCGTACCTCGAGCGGCTGGCCGGCTTCGCCACGCACGACCCACAACGTCGACTCGACCCAGCGCAGGGTGCCGTCGCCGCGACGCACGCGCAGGGCCACGGTGGCCCGACCCCAGCCGACCAGGTCCCGCTCGGCGGCCTGGAGATCCTCCTGATCCTCCGCGTCCACCCAGTCCCCGACGAACGTCCCCACGACCTCATCGGCCGGACGTCCCAGCAGTTCCAGCGCCGGTGCCGAGACCTCGAGGAACACTCCCTCGAGCGTGCGGCGGAAAACCATGTCCGGAGAGTTTTTTGCTAACAGCCGAAACCGCTCGTCGTCCGCGTCGAGCATCTGATGGCCTTGGAACAAGCTCCTGTTGTCATCCGCCATGTCCACCAACACCTCCAGCACTCTCGCGCCCGATGTGCCGCAGCCGGCCCCTTCCCAGCGTGAAACGCCCAGCGCGCGGGATGCAACCGGGGCGCCTGATGTTTCGGTAGCGGACCGGGGCGCGGAGCGACCGACCGTCACGACGTTCTTCACTCCGTGAGCTTCTCGACCTTGCAGCAGGTCGTGATCTTGGTGTGGGGCGGTTCTACACCACGGCCGCCTCCCAGGCGCGGACGACCGTCGTGATTCGTCGGGGCGGGCTGACCTGACCCCATGAGGGCCGGGCCCCTTCCGTGCTCAGCCCGGCGGTGCCCATCGTTCGGGTAGGGACGAGCTGTCGCGCGTCAGACTTTGTGGAGGTCGCGGGCGGTCGCCCCCCCGATGCGGGTGCCACTGGTAGCAGTTGCCGATCTTCATGACCGGACACGGGGAGCGGTTCTTCTCGTCGCACCGTGTCAGGCGTAGGCTCCGCAGGTCGCCGCGCACCAGGAGTTCACGGTCCTTGCGGACGACCTCTGCCGGGAGGTTGCCGGTGCGGGTCCAGTGCACCTGGTCGATGAGTGGGGCTTTCGGGTCGACGGTGTGCCACACCGCGGTGATGCCGTCCGAGCGGCGATCCGGCCACGCTTCCGCATGGCCTGCGCCGTGATGTACGACAGCTGAGGCCCGAAGCCGAACAGACGTCCCCCGGCCCCGGCGACGAGGACGTCGGTGCGCCGCTTGCCGTCCTTGGTGCGGGCCTCGACCTGGACGCCGTGCCCGCCCGCCTCCGCGGCTCGCGCGCACCGTTCCTTGCATGCCTCGTGCTCGCCGGAGAGGACCACCCCGGTGCGGTCGAGGCCCGCGAACGCGCCGAGGACCGGGAGTAACCTCCGCACGGTCGACGCCGACCCTTGACAGGTGAGCACCAAGATCCCCGACAGAGTCGGGCCGAAGGGGCCGCTGATCCCGTCCGCCGCTACGGCAATCCGCCGATTCTACTGCCGAACAATCGGATGGGCATCGGCCACGCCTGGACAAATTGGGTGAGCGGCTTATGGCGCCGAAGGAACGTCATTCCGTCGCGGGCCCTCCGTCCGACACCGGCCGCCTTCACCAGGGCCGGAGCCTCCATTGACAGCCGATCACCCTGATTCACGAGGGGTCCGGTCGTTTTCGCCGCTCTCCGACAGTTGGGTTGCGTGGCGATTCGAGGTAGTCAGCAGATTTCCCGACGCTCCGCCATTCGGGTGATGGCCCATCAGGAGGGTTGTCAGTGGCATAACACGAATGGGTTACTGTACGTGCCCGAAGGATGGTCCGTCCGTATCCATGCGCAGGAACGGCAGCGGGGCGCCCTGGGCTTCGGGATCGGCCTTGCAAAGCGGGAGCCACGGCGGGCCCTCCCTGCAGGGCGGGTGGATCCGCGCGCCGGCGCGGCGGGTCCGTCCGCGACCGACCACTCCATCTCTGATGCCGGAAGCCGTGACGGTGTCGGCCGGTGCCCATCTCATCAGTACATCCACCCCCACCCCTACTCGACGGCCTGAGTCGAGGAACCGTCCGTGTCATCGGACGGCCTGCCCGTGCGGCGTCCCCCTGCGCTCCGAGTCGACGTGACCACGTCGGCTCGACCTCATGAGCCCGGAATGCCGTTGGGCCGCCGGACTTCAGGACCCGGGCACGCCCAAGTCCACGGCAACGCAGCGCACGTCCGCCGTCGAGCGCCGTGCCGCGCCGCCGGCCGTGGACTGCCCGTATCCGCAGATCCAACCCAGTGCCTTCTGGAGGCAACCATGCCCATCAGCCCGAACCAGGGATCCACCGCAGGCGGGACCACGGTGACCATCACCGGCACCAACCTGGCCGGCGCCACCGCGGTGAAGTTCGGCACCAAGTCGGCCACCATCACCGCCAACACCCCCACCCAGGTCACCTGCACCTCGCCGTCCGGCTCCGGCACGGTCGGCGTGACGGTCACCACCGCCGGTGGGACCAGCAACCCGCTCTCGTTCTTCTACATCGGTGCCCCGTTCAAGGCGTCGCTCAGCGACACCTCCGGGAACACCGCGGGCGGGAACACCGTCACCATCACCGGTACCGGGCTGGCCACCGCGAGCTCGGTCCAGTTCGGCGCCAACAGCGCGACCCCGACCATCACGTCGGACAGCCAGATCAGCGTCACCGTGCCCGCCGGTGCTTCCCCCGGCACGGTCGGTGTCAGCGTCACCACGGCCGGCGGCACGAACAACGGCTTCTCGTACACCTACGTGGACGCGCCGACCGTCAGCACCATCACGCCCTCCTCCGGGTCGACCTCGGGCGGCACCGCGGTGACCATCACCGGCACCAGCCTCTCCACCACCCAGTCGGTCACCGTCGGCGGCACCGCGGCGCCGTTCTCGGTGGTCAACGACACCACGCTGTCGGTCGTGACCCCGCCCGGGACCGCCGGCGCGGAGGACGTCGTGGTCACCACCACCGGCGGCAGCGCCACCGCCGTCGGCGGCTTCACCTACGTCGCCGGTCCCGGCATCTGACACAACCTCCGACCCACCCGCTCCCTCGGAGCGTGCGGTGCCCGGCGTCCGGGCGGAGACGCACCTCTCCGCCCGGACGCCGAGACCAGACCAGGAACCACCCATCCCGTAGAAAGGCGCGCCATGGGCACCTCCAAGGACCCGCACCCGTCGTCCGGCCACGCAGACGAAACCTCGCCCACGCCGAGCATCGCCGTCCTCCTGACGGCGTCGCCTCCCGCCCTCTCCTCCCTGACACCGGGTCAGGGGCCTGCCGCAGGCGGGACGATCGTGACGCTGACCGGCAGCAACCTCACCGGGGCGAGCGCGGTCACCTTCGGCAGCACCGCGGCCACCTCGTTCACCGTCGTTTCCGCCACCCAGATCACCGCCACCGCACCCCCCGGCCCCGCCGGTCCGGTGCAGGTCACGGTGACCACCTCGGGTGGCACCAGCAACGGCCTCGCGTTCTTCCTCCTCAACGCGCCGGCCCTCACGGCAGTCACCCCGAGCCAGGGGCCGGGCGGGTCGGTGGTCCTGACCGGCACGAACCTCCTCGCGGCGAGCGGCGTGAGCTTCGGCGGCACACCCGCCGTCTCGTTCTCGGTGATCTCCAGCACCCAGATCAGCGCCCTCGCGCCCGTCGGCAGCGGCACGGTCGCCATCACGGTCACCACGCCCGGCGGCACCAGCAACGGCGTGCCCTTCACCTACGTACCGAGCCCGAGCCTCAGCGCCGTGACACCGCTCCAGGGACCGACGGCGGGCGGGGCCCAGGTGACCCTGACCGGGACCAACCTCACGAGCGTCACCGCCGTCGCCTTCGGCACGTCGCCCGCGACCTCCTTCAGCGCGGTGTCCGCCACGCAGATCACCGCCGTCGCACCACCGGGAACCGCCGGACCGGTCCAGGTCTCGGTCACCTCCCCCGGCGGCACCAGCGGAGGCCTCGCGTACTTCTTCCTGAACGCGCCGACCCTCACGTCCGTCGCCCCGAGCCAGGGACCGACGGCAGCCGGAACCGCCGTGACGCTCGTCGGCACCAACCTGACCAACGCCACCGCGGTCACCTTCGGCAGCACCGCCGCCACCTCCTTCACGGTGGTGTCCGCCACCCAGATCAACGCCACCGCACCCGCGGGCACCGGCACGGTCAACGTCACCGCCACCACCCCCGGCGGCACCAGCAACGGCCAGCCCTACACCTACCTGGCGGCGCCGACGCTCACCTCCATCAACCCGGTCCAGGGTCCGCTGGCCGGCGGCATCACGGTCACGCTGGTCGGCACCAACCTGACCAACGCCACCGCGGTCACCTTCGGCAGCACCGCCGCCACCTCCTTCACCGTCGTCTCCGCCACCCAGGTCAACGCCGTCGCACCGGCCGGAAGCGCGGGACCGGTCCAGGTCACCGTCACCACCCCGGGCGGCACCAGCAACGGCCTCACCCACACCCGGATCCAGCCGCCCGCCATCTGACAGGGAGACCCGCTGGACGCCACGCCGCCGTTGGCGGTCACCACCGCCGGCCACGGCACCAGATCCCCTCCCCGGATCGCTCCGAGCGCCCAAAGAGTGGCTGAAGAGACAGCAACTCCAAGGTTCTGGTCCCCCGTTAAGGGCCGGCGGCCGGGACGGGGATGGGGATGGGGATGGGGATGGGGACGGGGAATTGCGCAAGCAGGCCTGTCCCGCACCCGAGCATCGATGGGGAATTCCAGTGATCGCCCTTGACCGCCTCACTCAATCAGGTCACGGGAGTTCCACCGAAACCGGGTCCCTCCAATCCCCACCGATCAACAGTCCTACCAGGAACGATGCTTGTCGTTCCACGGTGTGGACGGCCACGCGAATGGCTGCCATTGGGACCGACGCGGCGATGAAGTCCTGTTCCTATGGGTACACACCGATGTCGCCCGAGGGGCGGCACAGCACACACCTGCGCCCTTGGCTGTCCGGCGCCCACCTGCGTGTCTGCTGATCTCATGGGTAGGAAGGCCCTCGCGTGAACCGCAATTCGCTTCGCATATCCCGTGTCAGAACGATCACCGCGCTCTCGGCCGGCGTCATCGCCGCCGTCGTGAACGTGGGCTCGACGACCGCCGCGCTCGCCCACACGGCACCACACGGAGTCCCGGGACCAAACGGCGCCGTCAGCGCGGACTTCGAGCCCCGGACGCAGTCCGCGTCCGTCGCCGACGACGCCTACGACGCTCGGCAGCACGGTCGCCCCGGCGGCGACGACAACGGCAACGCGGACGACCCCCCGCAGTGGCAGGGCCAGGGCGAAGGGGACGACAACGGCAACGCGGACGACCCCCCGCAGTGGCAGGGCCAGGGCGAAGGGGACGACAACGGCAACACGGACGACCCCCCGCAGTGGCAGGGCCAGGGCGAAGGGGACGACAACGGCAACACGGACGGCACCGTGGACGACGCCGAACAGGAAGGGTGGACCCACCACCACGACCATGGCTGGAACGGTCCGCAAGGCCCGCAGGATGATGCCGGCTGGCAGGGCTGGCAGGGTAACGTCGGCGCCCAGGGCCCGCAGGGCGCCCAGGGCCCGCAGGGCGCCCAGGGCCCGCAGGGCGTGACCGGAGCTCAGGGCCCGCAGGGCGACCTCGGCCTCCAGGGCCCGCAGGGTGACCTCGGCGCCCAGGGCCCCCAGGGCGTAACCGGAGCTCAGGGCCCGCAGGGCGACCTCGGACTCCAGGGCCCGCAGGGCACCCAGGGCACCCAGGGCTCGCAGGGCGACCTCGGCGCCCAGGGCCCCCAGGGCACCCAGGGCACCCAGGGCGTGACCGGAGCTCAGGGCCCGCAGGGCGTCCAAGGCGTGCAGGGCAATGTCGGCGCCCAGGGTCCGGCCTCCGGTGCGCAGAGCCAGGTCGTAATCGCCGCCGATGCGGCTGACGGATCGAGCGACGGAAACGCAATCGCCTCATGTCCTGTGGGCACGTTCGCGGTGGGCGGCGGATTCGCAGGCGCACAAGGCACGGTGACCCTCAGCGGACCGCAGGGTGGCTCGCCCGCCACTGGCTGGCAGGTCGTCGGTGCGGAGGGTGTGACCGCGTACGCCGTCTGCGCGCCCTGATGATGGGGATCTGACTGCAGACATCCCGTTCTCGCCTCCTGCCCGGCCCGAGCGTGCCGGGGTACCGTGCGCGAACGCCGCGGGAGCTGATGGTCGGCCCGGGCCGGCTCTGGGATGCGGAGCCACGGTGGTGCCGGGTCCGGATCCGGATCGGTGACCGATTGGTGCGGCCAGGCCCGACCACAGCTCCTTCCCGAGCCGGGCGGGCGCAACGGCTGCGGGCCGGCCCGCGTCCCGGCCTTGCTGTCCGCCGCGCAGCTCGCCGGGCCGGTCAGCGGGCGGTCCAGATTGGGCCGCCCGCGAGCACCCACCACCAGTCACCGCTTCCCCACCAGCACCCTGAAAAACGGGCTCGGCACATCCGGCCGCAGGTCCACAGCCGGGAAAAATCCAGCGACCTGGCCGTCGCCAGGCGCCAGGCGCCAGCCAGATCAGCGCGACCGGCACCTCTACCGTCAGTGCGGCGACGGCGTGGCCAGCCTCGCGGTGGGCTCAGCGCTCGCGGCGCGCACTTGGCCAGTCCAGTGGGGCGTCGATCCGGTCCTGCACGGACAAGCACGCGGGTTGCAGCGTGCGGCTCCGACATCTCGCAGCGTTGAAGCAGTCTCGGGGCCCGACAGGCGCCACGCGGATGTCCCTCTCACTGTGGAAGGGGGCGCGAGCGAAGATCGATACGCCAACGCGGAGCTGCAGGTACGCGAAGCCGAACAGCGGTCGGGTGGCGACTGCGACGACGGTGCCCGCGCCGTGGACCCACAGCGGGAGCTGCTCTGTTTGGGTGAAAAGGACTGTCGTATCGCTGATGCGTTGCTCATACGGCGCACAAGATGTTGGCGAACCTCCAGAGTGGGGCCGTGAAGACTCCCGCAGCCCCGGCCGGCCCGTCCACCAAGGTGGGTCGCCCGTGCGCCCGCTCGCTCGCTGATGCCTACCCCGCGCTGTTACCCACATGGCACTCGGGCCGCAACGGCTCCCTGACACCGGACCGGATCGCCCCGCAGTCCTCCTTCACCGCCTGGTGGCGCTGCTCGGCCGGCCACGAATGGCAGGAGAAGGTCGCGCAACGGTCGACGATGCCCAAGTGGAAGAACGGAGACGTGGCCGCCTGCCGACACTGCGCAGACCCCCGTGTCCCGTACACCTACCCGGCCTGCGGGTGCACCGTGAAGGTCACCACCAAGGCTGCCGAACGGCGCCGGGCCAAAGGCCACTCGCGTTGCTTCGCCTGCCGCATCAAGTGGGGGGCCGAGAATCAGGGAAGATCGAAGCTGTGATGTCGGGGTCCACCGAGCTCTCCCCACCGCCGGTCGCCGAGTGAGGGTTCCCCGATGAGCCAGGAAGTGCCGCAGGCTCAGCCCGGCGAGCGGGGTCACTCTACAAAGCTCCGACGCGTGATCACATTAGCCAGGATCGGCATCATCACATGGGCTCAGCAGCGCAGCGGCATGAGGCCGCTTGTGCCCGAGCTTCGCGCGGCTCTTTTCTCGAAAGGCAACTTGGCTACCATGCTGCGTGAGCCGCTGGTGAGGGGGTTCAGTGCGGTCGGGCCCGGTAGAGGTCGCGCAACGGGACGATCTCAGCGCCGTGGTGCAGTACACCGCCGCACTGCCGCGGGCTGCGCCGCTACCGGACGGCGGAGAGTGTTGCGTAGACCACGATGTTGTTCTCGTATCCGCCCGCTTTGGTGTAGAGGCCGCCGCAGGTGATCACCCGCAGTTCGGGCAGGCCGGAGTTCCCGTAGACCTTCTGGTCGGGGAAGTCCTTCTTCGCGTAGGACTCGACGGCGTCGACGGTGAACACCGCCGTCCGGCCGTCGGTGCGGTCGACTTCGATGGTGCTGCCCTTCGTGAGGGCGCCGAGCAGGAAGAAGACCGCGGGCCCGGAGCGGGTGTCCACGTGGCCGGTGATGACGGCCGTGCCGGTCGACCCGGGGGTGGGGCCGCCGCCGTACCAGCCGGCGAGGCGGGGGTTGTCCGGGGGCGGCGGCTGCAGGGCGCCCGCCGCGTCAAGGTCCAGCTTCGCCAGGGGGGCGTCCACACCGATGGCGGGGATGCGGACACCGGCAGGATCGGACGGCGGCAGCGGATGGACCTGCGCAGACGCGGCCGACCCGTCGGCACCTGAAGCGGCACCCGGGGCGGCAGCAGTCGGCGAAGCCCCGGCGGGCGGGGCGGAGGCGGTCCCGCCGGAGGTGGGTGCGGCGGGGGCGGGGAGGCCGGGCGTGGGGAAGGCCTGGGCCGGGGAGGGCTGCGGCGGTCGTTCGGCGTGGGCGCCGTGGCCCACCAGCCAGCTGCCGATCGCGAGCGCGCACACCACCAGGACGGTCGAAGGCGCGGTCGAGCGTTTGGGAAGCGGGGTGCGGTGCGCGGCGTCCATGCAGGTTAGGCCCCTGTTCGCGTACGTGGGCGGGATGCGCCCGGCGCCCCGGGCCGATGGCGTCCGGGGCGCCGGCGCGACGGCGGCGGGCCGTTCAGACCCGCGCGGCACCGAAACGGCGGCGGATCTTGACGGCACCGCCGGCCACGGCGCCGGCCAGCAGCACACCGCCCAGTGCGACCTGGCTGCCGTCGGCGTCCGCTGCGCCTCCGGAACCGGCCGCGACCGCACCGCTCGGGCGGGGGTCGTGGCCCGCTGCGCCTCCGGAACCGGCCGCAGCCGAACCGCTCGGGCGGGGGTCGTGGCCCGCTGCGCCTCCGGAACCGGCCGCAGCCGAACCGCTCGGGCGGGGGATGATCGTGAGCGTGTCCGTCATCTGGATCCGCGGCGGACACTTCACCGTGATTCCGCTGTCGCCGGGCGCGGCGTCCTCCGGCACCTGGAACGTCCCGACCAGAGTGCCCTTCTGGTCGCCCGCGAGGAGGTTGATCTGATCGGTCAGATCGGAGAAGGCTTTGCCGTAGGTCACGTCCGGCCCGCAGGCCGTCGTGCTGATGGTGACGGTCTGGCCCGGGCTCGCGCTCCGGGGGCTGATGGTGAAGCCGGAGTCCTCGGCCGCGGCCGAGGGCACTGCCAGGGCGAGGGCGCCCAGGGCCAGGGCCGCGGAACCGGTGACGACGCGTGAAATGTGCATGGGTGTTTCCTCCGAGCGGGCACGCGGCCGGGCTGTCCAGCGCCTGTTCCGTGCCCTGCGCCTGAGAAAACCGACAGATCGTCAGCTCCGCAACCTGACGGGCTGCCACCTGCGTCGTCCAGTCGGCGTGGCGCGGTGGCCACTACCGCCGTTTACGCAGGTCAACGAAGGGAGACCGGGGAGCGGCCGGAAACCGGCGGACGGTTCCGCCAATGGGTGACGGGGCATCAGACCGCCCCTGGCCGCGCACCACGGATTCCGGCGGCCCGAGTGCCGTCCGACCGGTCCGCGCCTACCCGGCGCGATGGGCGCCGGTCGTGTTGCACACCCCCGCGAGAGGGTTCGACGGCGCCCGGGTTCCAGCACCGGAAACTCGGTGGCGGGCGGTCGAGCACGGCTGGGTAGCATGCGCGCATGCCTGACAACGGACTGATCGAAGTCGTGTTCGTCGACGCGGCGGACGGCCGGCCGTTCGGTCGCACCGAGCTGCCAGCCGCACAGCTGCCGGAGTCCTTCGAGCCGGACACCCGGCTCGACCTCGCCGGGGCGTTGTGGGAGGTGCTGCACGCGGCACCGGCCGACAGGGCCTCGGCCCTGGCCGCCGGCCGGACGGTGCTGACGCTTCGCCGGCTCCGGACGGTCGACCCGCAGGAGGTCGCCTTCTCCCTGCCCACGATCTGCGCCGGGCTGCCGCCACTGGCGCCCCCGGACGGAGCGGCGGACGACCTGGTGCTCCACGAGGACGACTGGCGACAGGCCGAACTGGTCGAACGCGGCTGCCTGGCAGAGGTCGAGGCGCAGCTGCACGAGGTCATGCGGGTCTACCGGGAACACTCCCGGACGGCGGGGGACGGCGAGTCCGCCGTACGGGTCTTCGACACCCTGCACCTGCGCGAGAACCCCGCCCGACCACTGACCGGCGCACTCACCCGGCAGCGGCTGTTCGAACTGCTTCCCGCTTCCCGGACGTACGCGGGCGTGGCGCTGCCGGACGGGCAGGGCCGGGTGGTCGACTCCTTCGCCGCCCGGGTCGGGCCGGTCGCCGTGTACGGCCGCTGCGCCGGCGACCGGATCCTCGAACTCGGTCTCACCCCGGCGGCCGCGGCGGAGGCAGCCGCGGTGCCGGGCCTGGCGGCACTGATGCGGGAGTTCGACCTGCTGCTGGTGGACTGGTGCGCCGTCCGCTGTGAGGGCGATGGGGTGACCCGGTAGCGGCGTACGCCGTTCAGGCCTCGATGCGGACCTCCTGCAGGAGGCCCAGGTGAAGTCGGCGGTGCAGGCCTACGGCCGCCCGGTCGGGGTCCGGAGCGGTGAAGCCGAGCTGCCACCGGGCCGGTGCACCGCCCTCCCGCGGGACGGCGGGCGGGAAGCGGCGGTGGACGGTGGACTTGGAGATGCAGAAGCAGGGCGGCAGCGCACGCTAGGCGCACCCGCCGACCAGCACGTAGACGATCGCCGCGAACAGCGTCTCGTCAGGCGTGTTCTGCGTCCCACCGCCCTGCGGCCGCACCCGGTCCGGCGGGATCAGCGGCTTCGCGATCTCCCACAACCCGTGCGGAACAATCCGACTCCACGTACCCCGCCCCATGCCCCAACCAACGAGCCCCACCACATAGGACACGGTCTCAGGATCGGGAGATTACGCACCGTCCCCCGGCAAAACGTCGGCCTACGAACACGGGCGCCAGTCGCTGTTCTCCTTCCGAGACGGGGGCGCTCGCCTGGGTACGCGAACCGCTGGGCGTGTCCACTGCCCCGGCCTCCTTCGGACGCGCCGACCAACCCGCTCGCGGCCAGTTCCTGCGCACGGCCACCACGTGGACGGTCGACTACTGCGCTCCCGCTCGGGTCACCGTTGACGATCCGGTACCCCCGCCCTGACACGTCCGCTTCATCGACGGCGGTCGGCCGCCCAACCTTCACAGGGCATCATCGTGCCGCCGGGCCGGCGCGTGACGCAGGACATCCGGGGGGCGGGTGCGGCGGGCGGTTCCCGCCGGGCGCCCTCGGCTCCCCCGGCGGTCAGAGGTCCACGTGTGATGCGCGGCCATCGACCGTCTCCGCCGTTCCCGCCGTCCCCGTCATCGAGCCAGGGCCGTGTCGGTCCCTGCGATCACCTCGGGCCGCAGGAGGCCGGACAGGGTCCCGGCCGGGAGGAGGCCCTTTTCGAGGACGAGTTCGGCCACGCCACGGCCGCTGGCAAGGGCTTCCCTGGCGATGTCCGTCGCGGCCGTGTACCCGATGTAGGGGTTGAGGGCGGTCACCAGGCCGATGGAGTTCTCGACGGTCGTCCGGAGCGCCTCGGTGTTGGCCGTGATGCCGGTGACGCACCGCTCGGCGAGGATGCGGCACGCCGCGCCGAGGTGGGTGATCGACTCGGACAGTGAGTGAAGGATGATCGGCTCGAAGGCGTTGAGCTGTAGCTGGCCGGCCTCGGCGGCCATGGTGACCGCAATGTCGTTGCCGATCACTTCGAAGGCGACCTGGTTGACGACCTCGGGGATCACCGGGTTGACCTTGCCGGGCATGATGCTCGAACCGGCCTGTACCGGCGGCAGGTTGATCTCGCCGAGGCCTGCGCGCGGGCCGGACGACAGCAGGCGGAGGTCGTTGCAGGTCTTGGACAGTTTGACGGCGATCCGCTTGAGCACACCGGACATCTGGACGAATGCGCCGCAGTCCTGGGTGGCCTCGACCAGGTTGGCCGCCGTGACCAGGGGCAGCCCGGTGAGGCCGGCGAGGTGGCGTCGGGCGCACTCGGCGTAGCCGGCGGGGGCGTTGAGGCCGGTGCCGATGGCGGTCGCGCCGAGGTTGATCTCATGGATCAGCTCGACGGCCTCAGCGAGACGGGCGCGGTCCTCCTCCAGCATGACGGCGAAGGCGGAGAACTCCTGTCCGAGGGTCATCGGCACGGCGTCCTGCAGCTGGGTGCGGCCCATCTTGAGCACGTCGCGGAACTCGACGGCCTTGCGGGCGAAGGCCTCCTGGAGGACGGCCATCGCGTCGAGCAGGCCCCGGACGGCGAACACGGTCGCGATTCGGACGGCGGTCGGGTAGACGTCGTTGGTGGACTGGCCGAGGTTGACGTCCTCGTTGGGGTGCAGGTGCCGGTACTCGCCCTTGGCGTGGCCGAGCAGCTCCAGTGCCCGGTTGGCGACGACCTCGTTGGCGTTCATGTTGGTCGAGGTGCCGGCGCCGCCCTGGATGACGTCGACGACGAACTGGTCGTGCAGCTCGCCGTCGCGGATCTCGCGGCAGGCGGCGACGATCGCCGCTGCCTTCGCGGGTTCCAGCAGGCCGAGTTCCTCGTTGGCGAGGGCGGCGGCCTCCTTCACGGCGGCCAGCGCGTCGATCAGGTGAGGGTGTGCGGAGATGGGCGTGCCCGTGATGGGGAAGTTCTCGGTGGCGCGCAGGGTGTGGACACCCCAGTAGGCATCGGCGGGGACGTCGCGGTCTCCGAGCAGGTCGTGCTCGCTGCGGGTGGCGGCGGTCATGGGGTGTTGGTCCTCTTCTTCCTGGAACGGTGGATGGGGTCACGCCGGGGAGAGCAGCGCCGACGGGTCCAGCGCGGCCACGGGCCGGACGCCGCCGGTCGCCGGGTCGCCGGCGAACCGGGTCAGCAGCCGGGGATGGACTCCCGCGAGGGCCAGCGCGGCCGCTGCGACAGGGACCCGTGCCCGGTTCGCGCCGTCGGCGATCTTCACAGCGACGGCGCGGCCGTTCGGCAGCGCCGCGGTCTGAACGCCCTCGAAGCCGTCCTTGGCCAGCAGTCCCGGCACCGCGCGCATCAGCTCGGCCACGTCCCGCCCGGTGCCGGAGGCCATTTCCGGGTGCCCTCGCAGCGCGTCCGCCACTCGGAACTCGGGGCTGCCCGGCACCGCGGTGGCAATGCGGGCGGCGGCACGGGCGATGCCCCGCAGGGAGACGGCGAACAACGGGGTGCCGCAGCCGTCGACGGTGACGTGCGCGATGCGCTGGCCGGTGAGCTCCTCGACGACCTCGGCGATCGCGGTCTGGAGCGGGTGGGCCGGGTCCAGGTACGTCTGCAGGGGCCAGCCGTTGAGCGTGCAGAGGTAGAGCATCGCGGCGTGCTTGCCGGAGCAGTTCTGCGCGAGCCGCGACGGCGGACGGTCCTCGCGCACCCAGGCGTCGCGGACGGCCTGACCGTACGGCAGGTCGGGGACGTTGCGCAGGTCGTCCTCGGTGAGGCCGGCGAGCGCCAGGATCCGCCGAGTGCCGGCGAGGTGGCACTCCTCGCCGGAGTGGCTGCCCATCGCGAGGGAGAGCAGATCGCCGTCGAGCGGCAGCCCCGCCCTGACCATGGCGACGGCCTGCAGCGGTTTGAGGGCCGATCGCGGGTAGCAGGCGGCCTCGGTGTCGCCCAGCTCGAACCGGACCTCACCGTCGGCGCCGAGGACGACGACGGAGCCGTAGTGGACGCCCTCGACCAGGCCGCCACGGGTGACATGGGCGACGGGCGCGTGGCGGGGCTCGCGGATCGGGGGCGCGGCCGCCGGGGGACTGCTGAGCATGACTGCCTCGATCGGTGGTGGCTTGGGGGCTGCCGCCCCGGGTGCGTACGGGCGGCGGACGTACGGCGGTCCGGTGGGAGCGCCTGGGCCGCGCGGGATTCAGCCGCCGGCGTGGTCGGCGGCGCGCGCGATGCGCCCGCGGATCGCATACCAGCCGGCGACCAGCGCTGCGGCGATCAGCGGTACGCACAGCACCGTGGTGCGTCCGGCGCCGCCGTCGGCGTACATGAGGACCAGGACGGAGGCGAGGAAGGCCAGGGTCACGAGCTCGGTCCACGGCGAGCCGGGCAGGCGGTAGCCGGGCCGGGCGAGTTCGCCGTCGCGGGTCTTCCGCCAGAACAGGAGGTGGCAGACCATGATCATGCCCCAGGTGGCGAGGATGCCGATCGCCGCGAGGTTGAGCACGATCTCGAAGGCGTCGGCGGGCACCACGAAGTTGAGGCCCACCCCGAGCACGCACATGCCGCTGGTGAGCAGGATGCCGCCGTAGGGGACCTGACTGCGGCTCATCCGGGCGGTGAAGCGGGGTGCCGACCCGTTGACGGCCATGGAGCGCAGGATGCGGCCGGTGGAGTAGAGGCCGGAGTTGAGTGAGGACATCGCCGCGGTGAGGACGACCAGGTTCATCACGCTGCCGGCCGCCGGGACGCCGATGTGGGAGAGAACCGTCACGAACGGGCTCTGGCCGGCGGAGTACTTGTTCCACGGCATCAGCATCGACAGCAGGAGGACCGAGCCGACGTAGAAGAGGCCCACCCGCCACATGATCGAGTTGATCGCCTTCGGCATGATCTTCTCGGGGTTCTCGGTCTCGCCCGCCGTGACGCCGACGAGTTCCACCGAGGCGTAGGCGAAGACGACGCCCTGGATGATCAACAGCATCGGAAGCAGGCCGTTGGGGAAGACGCCGCCGTTGTCCACGACCAGGGACGGGCCGGGCACGGCACCGTCGACCGGGTGCCGGGTGACCAGCAGGAAGATCGCGATGCCCATGAAGAGCACCAGTGCGCCCACCTTCACGACCGCGAACCAGAACTCCAGCTCGCCGAAGATCCGCACCGAGATGAGGTTGACGGTGAGCACCACCGTCAGGGCCACCAGCGCGATCACCCACTGCGGGACGTCGGAGAACAGGTGCCAGTAGTGGGTGTACGTGGCCACCGCGGTGATGTCGGCGATACCGGTGGTCGCCCAGTTGAGGAAGTACATCCACCCCGCCGTGTACGCGCCCTTCTCCCCCAGGAACTCCCGGGCGTACGAGACGAAGGCGCCCGAGGAGGGGCGGTACAGGACCAGCTCGCCGAGGGCGCGCACGACGAGGAACGCGAAAACGCCGCAGACGGCGTACGCCACGAACAGGGAGGGTCCGGCGTCGGCGAGCCGTCCGCCCGCACCGAGGAAGAGGCCGGTGCCGATCGCCCCGCCGATGGCGATCATGTTGACGTGCCGGGGTTTCAGTGACTTGCTGTAGCCGGCGTCGCCGGCGTCGATGTGACGGGTCGTGGGGCGCTTCTCGTCCTTGAGGAACTGCTCGCTCACGCCTCGGGTATGCCTTCCGTGGGGGACGCCGTGCGCTTGGGGCGCACGATGTCGGTGAGGGTCGTCTCGACCTGACGGAGGTGGTGGGACATGGCCTCCACCGCGTCTTCTTCGGAACCGTCGACCAGGGCTTCGACGATCGCCCGGTGCTCGCAGTTCGACTGCTCGCGACGGCCGCCGAGCTCGTTGAGGAACGTCGACTGACGCGCCAGTGCGTCGCGGATCTCCTCGATGACCCGGCGGAACACCGGGTTGCCTGAGGCCTCGGCCACCGCCAGGTGGAAGACGGTGTCCAGCGCGACCCACGCGGTGGTGTCGGTCTCCCGCTCCATCCGGTCGAGCAGGTGGCCCAGGTGGTCCAGGTCTTCCGGGGTGCGGCGCAGCGCCGCGTAGCCCGCGACCGGGATCTCGACGTGCCTACGCACCTCAAGGAGGTCGCTGGCCGCGTAGTCGCCGAAGGTGGGGTCCTCGACCGTGCTCGCCACGACGAAGGTTCCCTTGCCGGTCTTCGAGACGGTCAGGCCCATGGCCTGCAAGGCCCGGAGTGCCTCCCGCAACACGGGTCGGCTCACCCCCAGGGTCCGGCAGAGCTCCGCTTCCGAGGGGAGCTTGTCACCCACGGCGTACACGCCGTGCTCGATGGCGCTGCGCAGGTGGCCGAACACCGCTTCCATCGCGCTGACGCGCCGCGGGATCGATCCACCTGTCTGGCTGTCTGACAGGTTCACAGAGCGATCTTGGAGGTTGGTGGAGACCGGTGTCAAGACTCGGGTGCCGATGAACCTGTCGGGGCCCGCTCATTCGATGATGTGCCCACCCAGGTGACTTCGGCGACTTCCACCGCGAACGACAGCCCGGAGCCGGGGGTTGGTCACACCGGGGCAGCGGAATGCCGAGGACGGCCTCGGCGGTCCTGCGGGGCAATCCCGGCCGGACGCCTCTCCGGCGTGCGCAGCAGACGGCGGACGAGGGTGACGGCGATCCCGCGGCATCCACGATGTCCTGGGCGGACATGGCGCGACGGACCAGCACAGCGGCCCGGACGGCGGGGCGGGATCGACGCAGGCGGACCTGCCCCGGACGCGGTCCATGTCGCGGCGCCGACGGGCGTGCAGCGCCGCCTGGCGGCGCGTGCTTCGGGGGCAGCCGTACTCCGCGCACGACGCCTGCCCGTGACGCACCCGACTGCGGGCCTGCCGACGCGACGGCCGCGCACCCGCCGCATGCTCCTGCCCCACCGTCACCACACGCTTCTCGCCCCTTGACAGGTCGGACGGCAGTATGCCGGGCGCCGGGCCGCACCGGACGTGGCCCCGCCCCGTGCCGCTCGCCGAGGCGAGGGCCACGTCGTGGAGGGACCATGCTGCGCACCGCCGACAGGCCATCCCCCGACCCGGCCCGGGACGGCGCGGTGCCGCCGGGTGGCCGAGCGCGGCCAAGCGGGTGACCCCCTTGCGAGATGCCGGCGGGTCCCCGGCGGCGAGGTGTGCCAACGGCGGCGCCGCGTACGCGCACCGCCCCGACCTCGCGACCCTCGAGCAGCAGATCGCGGTCGCCGAACACCTCGCTGCCTGCCGCAGCCTCGCGCCTTGGCCGGTCTGTGGCGCCCGCGCCGGCCGGACCACCACACCGTCCCGGCGCTGATCGGCGCGGTCCCGGCCGAGCAGAGCGACGAGTGGGCCGAACAGCGCCGCTACATCGGCTCCGAGATCCTCGGCCGCTGCCGCCTTCACCCGGTTGAGGGAGGACCCCCGACGAGCCCACCGCAACAGCCCTGACCGCCTGGGCCTGAAACCGGATCATCGAGTGGCCGTCGATCACACCACTCCGACGGACGTGCCCCGGGAGGGATCACCCCGGTTGCCCGCTCCTGCGATGCGAGCGTTAACGATCACGTTGGCGTAGCAGCGGGATTCCGTCGGCCGACGGCGAGTCGGGCGGTCAGTGCCTGGTGAACTGGACTCGGGTGGGCTGGGCGACGTCCGGCCGCAACGGAACGCCGTCGACTGTCAGTCGCTCGCCGTAGACGTCGGTGACTCTGATCGGTCCTCCGCATCCGGTTCCGTCCGGGGAGAGGAAGTAGTTGTAATCGGTGCGGGACAGCTGCCGCCAGCCGCTGCCGGTGCGGACCTCCAGCGCGGCCACCGGGTTTCGGTGGCCGATCACCTGGATCCCGCACCACCATCGGGTGGAGCCGGTCTTGTACCGGATCGACATGGTGTTCGATGTCGCCGGGCTCAGCAGGGACCAGGTGATCGACAGGCGGCCCACCGACAGGTCGGCGAGCTTGGCGAAGGCCTCGTGGCTGAGGTCGAGCTGCCCGGGTGCACACGGCAGGGGGCACTCGTTGACGATCCGCACCGTGATGCTCGCCCCGTTGGCCGCGCGGACGAGTACGGACGCCCCACAGGCCCTCGCCGACTCGTAGTCGGTGTGGTTCATCGCCGCGATCATGAGATCGGCGGACGGCCCGTACAGGCAGGCGCCGTTGCCGTCTGCGGCATCGTAGGAGGTCGCGACACCCTGATAGCTGGTACCGGGCTTGATCCGCCCGGCCGAGGACGCCGGTACGGGTGCAGCGCCGGCAGCGCCGCCGGCGACCGCCGGCGAGGGGGCGGCCGAGGTGGGAGGGGCCGAAGGCGGAGGGTTGGTGACCGACGGCGATGCGGCCGAGGGTGTGGGAGCGGCCGGGACGGCGGTGCCGGTCGGTGTGCTCGGCCCAGTGGTTGCGGCCGAGGCGGCCGACTGCGTCGCTCCGGCGTCGCCCCCGTTGCCCGGTGGCAGCGCGAATGCCAGACACACCAGTACTCCGACCGCGGCCAGGACCGCCGAAATGCCCATCACGAGCGCGCGCCTGTGGTGCGGCTGTGGGGCGGCGTGCTTCGTTGCCCTCATTCCCATCCCTTCGGTAGACCGACTCGAGCCGTACTGCGCGGAAGTGGGCGCCGGGGGCAGAAAGGTTGCCGCGCCGGCGCAATCTTCCCGGGGCCGGCAACGGGCCGGTGACGCAAGGCCGTGGCCCGCTGTCCGGCCGTGCGGGTCAGGGTGGTGGCGGTGGACGGGGGGCACGGGGCAGGCCCCGCGGTTCCCGAGGTGGCGCGTTCTGGTCCTGCGGAGCCGCGGCGTCGGTGCAACGGGCGGTGAGGGCTGGAGCCGCCCCGGCCATGGGGAGTCGCCGATGACTTCTCGGAGTTCTTCGTACCGGGCCGCCCCGAGAAGTGGCCCGGCCGTGCAGCACATGGGCCGGGCTCGGCGTGGCCGGCCGGGCCTGCGGGATCGGACGGGCGGTGTACACCCGGCTGTTGCGGCGCCCGCCGGTACCGCGAGGGTGTACGGGCTGACCGCGATCGTTCCTTCCCCGGATCGTTCAACGCATCACGGGATGCCCGCGCGTACGGGCCCCGACAGGAACTGTCCTCTGTGGACATGTCGAACCCTGATCGGCGGCTTGTCGACATCGCCATGATGGTGGAGTCCGAGCTCCCCGACCGTCGTCGTCCCGGGGGCGGTCGTCACCGGCCGGCCTGCGCCGGAAAGTCTGCGGAAGGAGCAGGTGGCCGAAGTTCTCGCCGCCTCGGACCACGTGAAGCCCTTCGCCGCGCTGTTCACGGCGCCCGGCCACGGTGACGAGGAGAACGAGGGCGTGACATCGGCCCCCAGGCGACCCACGCACCTGCTTCTGCACGTCGCCCGCATCCTGCAGGGCAGCCACGGTCTCCCCCACACCGGGGCATGTACCGCATCACCATCACAGACGTCAGCAGCTGGACCGTGGGGACCTCGGCTACTCCGACCGGTGACAGCTATGGCTGACACGCGCCTGGTCCGGTGCCCAGCAGCTTTCGCGGCGCAGTGCCGGACCCGTTCCCGTGCGGGACGAACGGGGCCCAGCGCAACCGGCTGCCGGCAGGTCCGGACTACCGCGCTCCCGTCAGAACGGCCCAGCAGACAGCTCCCTGGTTGCCGATCCGGTACCGGCGTGCCAGGGAAGCCGCTGCCCCTGCCCCGGCAAAGCGCCAGGGGCGGAGGCCGCCCGGTGGGCTCCGCCTGCAAGCAACCTGCTGGGCGGCCTCATCAGGAGCGGGCGCCTCGTGGTGGGCCGGGCTGCATGCCTGCGGTGTCGTCCGGAAGCGAGACGCCCGGCGTCACCCGCTCGAAGACGTCCTCGCGGGCTCGGCCGCACCGGCCGGCAGCCGCCTCTCGGGCGTCGGCCGCGATGGCGGCAGCGCACACCACCGCGGTGTGGGCAGTGACCGTCACCTCCGCGTCGAGGGAGGCACCGCCTCGCTCGCGGGCATGGTCGCCGCGCCCGGGTGCCGGCGAGGTTCCTGGGCAGAACGGGCGGCACCCCGGCAGGGCGCCGGGGGAACGGGCAGACGTCACCGGCAAGGTAGCGGCAGCCGATCGCGGTCACGGGCAGCGTGGCCACTCGTACCCCATGCCATGGCCAGTCTCGCTCGTCGCCACCGCCCGTCTCCCCCCTTGTGTGCTGGCCGCCGTCCAGGACAGCGATCTCCTGGACGGCCGGCACGTTGCGGCCGAACGCCCACTCCGGCATCTGCCCTTCGTCCCGGTCCTGTCGGTCTGCCGGACGCCGATGTGACCGAAGCGCGCAGCAGCGGTTCGCCCGTGGCCGGCTATCTGGAAGGACGATGCCGTGATGCCGCCGCCCTGTGCCGGGGCGAACTCGCCGTCGGCATCCGGCCCGGGTGCCGCCGGGGAAGCTCCGCCTGTGTGGGAAGCCCGCCTGAAGGCGGGACGCCGACGGTTCAGATATCTGCGGGCGGCTCCTGGCTGTGCTGGGAGCGGCGCAGTTGTTCGTTGAGGCGCAGGGCTTCCTCGAGTTGGTCCTCGAGGATGATGATGCGGCAGGCGGCTTCGATGGGGGTGCCCTGGTCGACGAGGTCGCGGGCGCGCATGGCGATGCGCAGTTGGTAGCGGGAGTAGCGGCGGTGGCCGCCGTCGGAGCGTAGTGGGGTGATGAGGCGGTGTTCGCCGAGGGCTCGTAGGAAGCCGGGGGTGGTGCCGGTCATCTCGGCGGCGCGGCCCATGGTGTAGGCGGGGTAGTCGTCGTCGTCGAGTTTGTCGGGCGTGTCGGGGCTGGTCGTGGTCGTCACTGCACCTCTCTGGTTCTCGGGAGAACGCGTCGAGGGGCCCCGGCGCCGTATCGGCTCCGGGGCCCCGAAGGGGAAACAACACCATCTACCGGCCTGGGCCGGTCCTCGGGTTCCGCACTGCCCCGGGGGAGGCGGCGTGCGGGGATCGCGTATGCGTGACCGGAAACCACCGTCCTTGCGTAGGGGTCTGCGGTGTCCGCCCGGGTGAGCACTTCACAGGCCGGGCGATCCTGATGGCGCCTGCACCCTCCATTCGTTCTCCGTGCTGATCTGTCAATTCGTACTGCCGGTACTGCACTGACTGAACTGCGCACTGCTCGGTACCGCTGTTGGCGGCCCCTGAAGGTGCGGGCCACCCGGTCCGGCAGCCAGTCCCGTCGCCGTCCTGCACGTGCCTGGCTTCGGGACTCCACTGCCGGACCGAACTCCTGTCCAACAAATGCGGCCAGTTCGTGTCTGGCCGGTATCGCCGACTGCTGCCTACGAGAGAAACGTTAGACCCGCCCACGAGCAATGTCTACTGCGGCGAGCATAGATTTTGAGCGGGGCTCGGGTGAGGTAACCCTCCGCTGCCGCGGCGGCGGCACGGCCGAGCCGCCGCCGTGAGGGCGGCGAACAAGCAGCCCGCGCAGGAGGCGAACGTGGAGGACCTGGCAACCGCGGCACCGGAGACGGCGCCGGACGGTCGGGCGACCCTGATCGAAGCGATCACGGAAGCCGTCCGCGACGGCGACGACCGCACCATCCGCCGACTGCCGGCCCGTTTCGCCGAACGTGCCGCCATCACCGACCTGTACGCCCTGCGCGACGCCCTCGACGCCACGCGCCCGTCCGGCAACCGCAGGCGAAGGCGGCGCGGGCGCGCTCGGGCAGGACTGCAGCGAGGTCGCAGCGTTCCCCCCGGCGAGCTGGCTGCCGAGGGCTGTCAGAACGGTATGCAGGACGCGTTCAGCTTCTTCGTCGGAGGTTTAGCGGCCGAGGGTGCGGACCTGCTGGAGGAGGAGGCGGTATCGGGTCATAACCGTGGAGCCTTCGGGTGCTGGCCAGCCGCGGGCTGGCGGCGGCGCGAGGGTGGTCAGGGTCGCGTCCCTGCGGTCGGGCGGCCGAACAGCAGGTCGTAGCCGGGCGGCAGCTGGAGCAGGACGCGTCCGGTGAGGTCGTCGCCGGCGGCGTCGGCCACGGTGGACAGGACAGCGCCGATGTCCCACAGCGCGGTGGTCTCGGTGGCGCCCTCGATCCAGGCCGCGGTCGCGCGCACGAACCGCTCGGGGCTGAGGGGCTCGGCTGCCTGCAAGGGGTTGAGCAGGATCAGGGCGAGGGTCTCGGGCAGGCGGGCGGCCAGTTCGGCACGCACATCGCCGACCAGGTGGGCGCCGAGCAGGGCCAGGACGACCCGGGCGGCCCGCTCGGCCTCCTGGGGTGTGTCGTATTCACCGCGTTCCCGGACCTCTTCCAGGAACGCCTCCCATCGAAGAGTCACCGCGGTTCTCCCTCCGTCCCGAGGTCCGGCGCGACCGTGCCTGGTCAGGGCTCGACGGCCAAGCGCCGGTGCAGACCGGTGCGCTTGAGCAGCCGGACGACGCAGCGGCTGGTTCCGCGCAGGATCAAGCGCCTGCCGCTGCGGTCGGCCTGGTTGCGGACCCGGACAAGGGCGCCCGGGCCCGCGCAGTCCATGAACGTCACCTCCGACAGATCGAGCACCACCCCCCGGTCCGACTCGAGCGCGGCGGCCGGAGCACGGTGCAGCGCGGGGGCGGTGTCGAGATCGATCTCGTCGCCCTCACCCACCACACCGCCCAGCTCCGCGATGACAGCAACCGACGCCGCGCCTGACCCTGTCCCCGCCGCCGAAAGACGCTGGCAAGACCTCCTGGAGCGGATCCACGACCTCGAAGCGCGAGTGGCCGCCACCACGAGTACCGTCAACGCCGCCCTCGACCACCACCTCGCCCGGCTCGACACCCTGCACCACCGGCTCGCCCGCCCCACCTGGCCGCTGGACGCTCCCGATTCGGGCAGCCCTCAGACCACACCGACGAACAACCGGCCGACCTGACAGGGCCGGGAGCAAACGCAACCAGCCGAGCCGTCAGGCCCGGCGCTCGTATTCCCACCGGCGCACCCGGGGAGTGGTCAGCGCTGGTGGTCTCCGGCGGCGTACCGGCTCCAGACGGCCCCGATGTCCGTCGCGGCCAGCTCAGTGGAGGATCCGGGCGCGCCCGTTTCGCCATTGCCTGGGCGCGCGGCCCCTGGGGCCGGGTCGGACGAGGTCATCGGACGCCCGGCCCCGGAGCCACACCGCGGCCGGCCACCGGCCGCCGGGCGTCTCGGCCAGGCGGCCAGGCCCCGGCGGCGCAGTGCCCGGTCGAGGGTGCGGTGGGTGGGGAACATCAGGTGGGTTCCGGTGACGGCGAGGGTGTGGTGCACGCTGGTGCTGGGATTGATCAGGACGAGCGGGATGCCGGCCGTGTGCGCGGTGCGGCGGGTCAGGACCAGGAGGTTGATGCCGCTGGCGGTGAACATGCGCACCGCGGACAGGTCGAGGGCCAGGAGGGCCGGGCGCCGGTTCAGGGCGGCGTCCAGGGCCTGCTGCACCTGGTCCTCGTTGTCCCGGTGGAGGTTCCCGGCGAGGGTGCACACCAGCGCGGCCCCGGCGGGGGCGGTGCGGATGTGGATGTCGGGTGCCGCCGGGTTCGTCGCATAAGACGGGTGTGGGAAGCCATTGCGCATCCGCGCCGGCCTCCACCGCGCAGGGGCGCCTGTGCGCGCACGCGAGGAGGCGCGGCGCCGTCGGGTGTCAGGAGGGCGGGGCCCGACGCCGTGGACGAGCAGGAACGGGCCGTCCATGTCGACCACCGTCACCGCGGCGAATCGGCCCTGCACGAGGACGAGGGCATGGCGCTCGTCGGCGGCGAACCAGGCGCTCACGGCGTCGTCGTCGTTTTGTAGGCGGAGTTCGCCCTCCCACCGGCCCACCCGCACAGGCGCCCCCTGTGGGCGTCCTGCGGGCCGGCCGATGCGTCACCCCATCGCCCACTGCTGGTTCGTGCCGCCGCTGCAGCTCCACAGCTGGACAGGGGTGCCGTCGGTGGTCCCCAACCCGGCCACGTCCAGGCAGAGTCCCGACTGCACGCCGGTGACGGTCCCGTTCGGGTTGACCTGCCACTGCTGGTTGGGCTGCCCGTTGCAGGACCAGGCGATGACCTTGGTGCCGTTGGTGGTTCCCTTGGCGCTGGCGTCCAGGCACAGCGTGCTGCCGCCCACGGTCACGGTCAGCTGGTTCGACGCTGTTCGGGCCCAGGTCTGGTTCGCGCCGCCGTTGCAGGCGGAGATCTGCTGCTGGGTTCCCGCCGTCGTGCTCGGGTCGGTCAGGCACTTGCCTGCGGCCACCGCACGCAGCGCGCCCGTCCTGCTCCCGGAGGAGGCCGCGTCCAGTCCCATGAAGTGAACCGCGTTGGCGGCCATCCCCGCCCCCTGGACCGGCAGTTGGTGTCCGGCGCCGGCGATGCTGTACGCCTCGACCTGGGTGGCGCCGGCGCTGTTGTCGTACCGGGTCCGGGTCCAGCCGGAGGCGGGGGCGTCGGTGGCCGACGGGGTCCGGCTCACGCCGAGGACGTCGGTCCACTGCTTGATCTCTTCACCGAAGTTGTTGTAGTTCAGGATGGTGTCGGCGGTCCCGTGCCAGAGCTGCACGCGCGGCCGCGGACCTGTGTAGCCGGGGTAGGCCGTGTTACGCACCAGGCCGCCCCACTGCTGCGGGGTCATGGACACCCGGCCTTGAGCACAGGCCGAGTTCCAGCCGCGTGCCGTTCCGGTGGCGAAGCAGTGGTAAGGCACTCCCATGAAGGCCGCGCCGGCCTTGAACACGTCGGGGTAGTCGGCGAGCATGACGTTGGTCATCATGCCGCCCGAGGACTCTCCGGTGACGTAGACGGCGTTGGCGTTGCCGCCGTAGTGCTGCTCCGCGTAGGTGATCATCGACATCAGCCCGACCGGGTCGCTGCCGCCGTTGCGGGTCAGTGCCTGGTCCGAGGAGACGTCCCAGCAGCTGCCGCTGGGATTCGTCGAGGGATAGATGACCAGGAACCCGTACTGGTCGGCAAGCGAGGCGAAGTCGGTGCTCGAGTACATGTAGGGGCCCGTGCCCTGGCAGCCGTGGAGGGCCAGCAGGATCGGCGGGTTGGGTTTGACACCGGTCGGCACGTACACGTGCATGAGCAGGCCGGTCGGGTTGGTGCCGAAGTTCGTGATCTGGGTGAGCGAGGCGGCGGCGGCCCGTGGGGCCGTTTGCAGGCTCAGGCCCACCGCGAGGCCGACCGCGGCGATGATGCCGATGAGCCTGGACACGAACGAGCGGGATCGGGGCATGGGACCTCTCCGTCGATTGCATGAGCGTGAGGAGGTTCCGGCGCCACCACGGATGAAACGCCAACGATACTCGTGCCAGTCGGTCATCGGCGTCAACCACCGCGCAGCGAAGGCACGGAGGGAGGGACCGGCAGCCTCCGACGACCTGGTGCCCCACGACGGTCCCGGCCGTCGGGCGGTCACCCCGGCTTCGGGTGGACTGCTGCGCGAAGTATTGACAACTGGCAACGCCTGATACAGATTTCACCGAGGCAAGCTTGGAGAGGCTTGCGTTGCAGAAAAATTGTTAACGCTAACAGACGTGCTCGGGGGCCCGGCGCCCACCTTCTCCCCCGAGCCCCTCCCACGCACTTTGCGCACCACCCGGCGGAACACACGCGCCCGCACGACCGCCGGCACCTCCAGCCTCTCCCGGCGGCGCGGCATCCCCACCCAAGGAGAACGATCCGTCATGCCATGGCTCAACGGAACAACCCGTCTCCGCAACGGCACCGCCCTCCAGGTACGGGGCGCCAGCGATGCCGCCAACCGGCAGTGGCACGCCGGCCAGAACAGCGACGGCTCCTTCACCCTCACCAACATCGCCGGCGGCCGCGTCCTGGACCAACCCGGAGCCAAGACCACCAACGGGACAAGGATGCAGGTCCGGGACGCCAATGGCGGCGCCAACCAGCACCGGAACCTCGGGTGAGCCCAGCCACTGGGGCGATGTCGCCGCAGCCACCCGACGAGGACCACGAAACCCGACACCACCCAGGGCACTGACGTGCATTGGCGCGCCCGCGCTCACGGCGGCCACACATGTGAGCGCTAACAGAAGCCGTGTGGCAGATATCCGTACTCTCAGGAGGTTTCCGTGCGCAGACGACGTTCCAGCCGCCGTCGGCTGACCGTGCTGTTCACAGCACTGCTTGCGGCCGTGGCGGCCTTGACGACGATGCTCGTCGCCGACCCGGCCCAGGCGGCCACCACCGGCACCCTGCGCGGCGTGGGGTCCGGCCGGTGTCTCGACGTGGCGAACGCCAGCCAGAGCGACGGCGCATCGGTGCAGATCTACGACTGCTGGAACGGCGCCAACCAGCTCTGGACGGCGACCGACAGCGGCCAGCTGACCGTCTACGGCAACAAGTGCCTGGATGTTCCTGGCCACGCCACGACGGCCGGTGCCCGGGTGCAGATCTGGACCTGCAGCGGCGGCGCGAACCAGCAGTGGAAGGTCAACGCCGACGGCACGATCGTCGGCGTCGAGTCCGGGCTGTGCCTGGACGTCACCGGCTCGGGCACGGCCAACGGCACCGCCGTGGAGATCTGGACGTGCAACGGCCGCAACAACCAACAGTGGGCCGGGCTGTCGTCCACCCCGACCACTCCCCCGACCGGGACGTGCGCCCTGCCCTCGACGTACCGCTGGACCTCGACCGGGGCGCTCGCGCAGCCGGCGAACGGGTGGGCGGCGGTGAAGGACTTCACGAACGTCGTGTACAACGGCAAGCACCTGGTCTACGCGTCCAACGTCAACGGCTCGTCGTACGGGTCGATGATGTTCAGCCCGTTCACCAACTGGTCGGACATGGCGACGGCCGGGCAGAGCGGGATGGGCCAGGCCGCGGTGGCGCCCACGCTGTTCTACTTCGCGCCCAAGAACATCTGGGTACTGGCGTACCAGTGGGGCCAGTGGCCGTTCATCTACCGCACCTCCAGCGACCCGACCAACCCGAACGGCTGGTCCGCGCCGCAGCCGCTGTTCACCGGCAGCATCCCCGGCGCCGCCCCGATCGACCAGACCCTGATCGCCGACGGCCAGAACATGTACCTGTTCTTCGCCGGCGACAACGGCAGCATCTACCGGGCGAGCATGCCCCTCGCGAACTTCCCCGGCAGCTTCGGCTCCTCCTACACCACCGTCATGAGCGACACCGTGAAGAACCTGTTCGAGGCGCCGCAGGTCTACAAGGTGCAGGGCCAGAACCAGTACCTCATGATCGTCGAGGCCAGGGGTGCGAACGAGCAGCGCTACTTCCGCTCCTTCACCGCCACCAGCCTGAACGGCTCGTGGACCCCGCAGGCCGCCACCGAGAGCAACCCCTTCGCGGGCAAGGCCAACAGCGGCGCCACCTGGACCAACGACATCAGCCACGGCGACCTGGTCCGCACCAACCCCGACCAGACCATGACCATCGACCCCTGCAACCTGCAGTTCCTCTACCAGGGCAAGTCCCCCACCGCGAGCGGCCCCTACGACCAGCTGCCGTGGCGACCGGGCGTGCTCACCCTGCAGCACTGACCCGCGACCCGGGGTGATCACCACCGGACTCCGCCCGCTGACACGCCGCCGAGAGGTCCATGGCACAGGCGGCCCCACCCCCTGACCGACACCCACCACCCCGGGGGAACCCCGGCCGGGCACCCGGACCCGGGTGCCCGGGTGGGCAAGGAGGGGATCACGGTCCGAGAGCCGATGGCGCACCGGATCGAGGAGTACGCCCGTCACTGCGGGCACGCCGATCTGCTGCGCGAGCGCGTCGACGGACGGGTGGGCCGGTGACGGCCGGTCGCCGCGCCGCCTGAGCGGGACCGGGAACGAGTCCCGGCCGGCGCGTTCGGTCACGGCGACTGTGCGACAGCTCAGGTGCCGGGCGAAGAACACCAGACCACTACCCCAAGGAGATTGACACAGCGTCAGGCAGGGCGGTCCAATCGAGTCCGCACAGGGTCGCCGTGGCCGGGGGTGGACGCGTGGACGTCGTGATGGCGCTCGGTTCGTTCTGCCTGCCCGCGCTGGCGGCCTGGGACGTCCTGCGGATCGCGGGCAGCGTCAGCCGGTCCGAAGTGCCCCGGTTCGGGAGCTCGGTCAGCCTGGGGATCTGGAGCGGCGGCACCCTGTACGTCGGCTCGCACGGCGGCCCCGCCTTCCTGGTGCCGGTCGCCTGCGTGCTGCTCGGCGCCGCCGCGTTGCTGCTGGTCGTCGTCCCGGTGGTGCGGGCCCTCCGGACGCGGGCGAGCGGCCGGGCGATGCGCACCGGCACGGCCGTGCGGCTGTTCCGCCGGATCATCGCCACCACGTACACCGCCTCCGGCAGCGTCATGCTCGGGGTGACCGCGGACGGCGGCGTCATCCTTCCGGACAAGCCTCCGCTGGAGGACGGTGCCCCGCCGCGCGTACGGCTCACCGAGGGCTGCCCGTACTGCCTGGTCGAGGACGTCCTCGCCCACCTCCTGGAGCTGGACGCCGCGCCGTTCATCCGCGCCTACCGGCACCACGTGGCGTCGGGGGAGAACCGGGTTTTCGTCGTCGGCCGCGTCGACGGCACCCCCGGGTGGACGACGGGAATGGCAGCACTGGCCGGCCACGAGGTCGCGCCCGCCGTCCCCTGCCGGCACCACCGATCGGCCGCGGCGCCCGACTGACGCGCCGACCGGGTCGCGCGGTCAGTCCACCAGGTCGCCGGACGGGTGATCGTAGACCGGTGTCGCCTCCGACGACGAGCCGCCGTACACCCGGGAGACGGCGGAGTTCCTGTGTCCGTTGCTGGAGACCGAGCGGACCCCTCATGCCCTTGCCGTCGTCATCGATGCCTTCACCTCCTACTGCCGCTCCGGAGAGGGCGGGGCCGTCCGGGTCCACGCCGATCATCCCGATCCGCACGTCCGTCGAACCGTCGCCTCGAACCTCTTCATCGACCCGGCCGAGCACCCGGAGGTCGTGGCGGCCCTGATGCGGCTGGCTGCGGACCCCGTCCCCTCGACCCGGGCGACCGCGCTCTACAAGTTCACCCCTGTCTCCCGTCGACACCCCCGAGCTGCGCGCCGTGCTGGCGGCGCGGTTGGCGGACCCGTACCTCGACGCGAGGATCGAGGCCGCGGCCGGGCTCGTCCTGCGCGGCGACGCACGCGGTTCGGCGGTCCTCGGCGAGATCCGCTCCGGCATCGAACACGTCCGCAGCCCGGGTGCGGCACGCCTCCACGACATCCGCCGCCTGCTGGAGGACCGCCAGGCACGCGAGGACCGTGCCGGCGTGGCCGACCGGGGCTGACGATGACCTCGCTCCGTCACCGTGCCGGGCCCGGGCCGTTTGGGGGACGGGCCGGGCCCGGCGGGGTCGGACGGTGCGTCAGGTCCACTGCTCGGAGGGGGCGACGCCGGGGACGGGCTTGCCGATCAGGGCGAGCGGGACGAAGAAGTTCACCTGGCCGATCGCCAGGGTGAGGGTGGTGAGGGCCGTCGGGTCGAAGTGCCGGGCGGCCTCGGCGTGGAGCTCGTCGGGGACGCGCTCGCCGGCCGGGTTCGGGGTGAGCACGGCCTCGACCAGGGCCAGCGCGGCGCGCTCCGCGGGGGTGAAGTACGGGGCGTCGCGCCAGGTGGCGACGGCGGTGATCCGCTCCTCGCTCTCCCCCGCCTTGCGCAGCATCCCGGCGTGCATCACGACCAGGTAGGTGCTGCCGACGAGCTGTCCGGCGCGCAGCTGGACGAGCCCGATGGTGGTCCGCGGCACGGAGCGGTTGCCGGTGGCGCGGAAGAGCCAGCCGCTCAGCTCCTTCAGCTCGGGGACGAGCGCCACGGGGTCGGACATCCGCGAGGTCGGGGCAGCGGTCTCCGTGGCAGTGGTCTCGGCGGCAGTGGTCTCGGCGGCAGCGGTCTCGGCGGCGGTGCTGGTGCTGGTGTTCACGGCGGGTTCCTCCCGGCGGGTTCCGATCTGCTTGCACTGCACTGACGGATGCCGTCCGGCGGATGTGACGGCTTCGCCGCAGAAGTTCTTCCCGCCGGGCGCAGCAGACGGCCGACGAACCGTCAGGCGCCCGGCGGGACCCGGCGGCCGCGGTGTCGGCGGCCGTGGGCATACTGGCGCGATGCCGATAGCCGACGACCCGCAGCCGCACCCCTCCGAGGAGCCGGAGCCCGGTGCCCCCGACCCGTTCGAGGGGCTGGTGCTGGACGAGCGGTTCGTCCGCGCCGCCACGGTGAAGGAGCCTGCGGCGCGGACCCGCGAGCTGTCGGCGAGGTGGCGGGTCGAGCCTCCGGTCGATCCGGGTGGCCGCCGCTGGTCGCCGTCGTCCCCGGGCGCCGTCCGGCGGCCGCGCGGCGGTCGCCGGGCGCTGACGGTGGCGCTGGCCGTGCTGGCGGCGGCCGGTGCGGTCGTGGCGGTGACGCTCCGGCCGGACGGTCTGCTGGCGGGTGCCGGTCCGGCCCCCGAGGTCCCGGTGGTCACCAAGGCGCAGGACACCGCGCTGCCGGGCGGCGGGACCACCACGGGCAGCGCATGCGGCACGAAGGGCTTCCACCACTACGCCGTGCCGCCGCAGTCCAACCCGGCCGCGGGCACGGGTACGGGCCCGGGCACGGCGGACGAGCCGCCGGGTCCGCAGCTCGTCCTCACCTCCTACGGCTTCGAGCGACTGGGGAGCGGCGACCCCGGGCACTTCACCGTCGGCCTGGCGTTCGCGCAGGTCGGCGGGCGGGCCAGCGGGCAGGGGTCGGCGCGCCCGTTGCCGGGGTCGGGTCCGTTGAGCGCCGCGGTCGAGATCGAGGGCCCGGACGGGCTGGTCGGCGGTGCCTACGGCCTGCCGCTCACGAACGGGGAGGCCGCGCCGCAGGACGCCGGGGCGAAGCCGGCGGACTTCCGTTCCGGCGGCGACGCGGATCTGGTGCTCCCGCTCGCGGCGCTCTGCCCCGGCGTCGACGCCCTTGCGGTCTCCCGCGGGCTCGCCCCGCCGGTGGACGGCTCGAATACGATCACCGGCCAGCCGCGGTACACGCTGACGGTCTCGGTCTCGGACCCGGCGGTCGGCGATGCGCGGCGCGCCGCGGGCTCGCCCGTCCGCGGGGACGTGCTGAGCGCCACCAACCGCGTGCCGCTCCGGTAGATCCGGTGGCGCGGGGAGCTCCGGTGGCTACGGGCGTTCCTTGGGGGCGTTCTGGGCCGTCCGGGCCGGGTCGGTCTCGGCGACCGGGGCCAGGATGTCGTCCATCGCCTTGAGCAGGTCGGCGTCCAGCCGGACGCCGGCCGCCTCGGCGTTCTCGACGACCTGCTCGGGTCGGGAGGCGCCGATGATCGCGGCGGAGACGTTCGGGTTCTGCAGCACCCAGGCCACGGCCAGCCCGGCCATGCTCAGGCCGGCCTGCTCGGCCAGCGGGCGGAGCAGTTGCACGCGTTCGAGGACGTCGGCGCGCAGCCACCGGGCGACGTACTCGGCGCCGCCCTTCTCGTCGGTGGCCCGGGAGCCGGCCGGCGGGGCGGCGCCGGGCAGGTACTTGCCGGTGAGCACGCCCTGGGCGATCGGGGACCAGACGACCTGGCCGATGCCGAGTTCCTCGCAGGTGGGGACGACCTCGGCCTCGATGACCCGCCAGAGCGCGCTGTACTGCGGCTGGCTGGAGACGAACGGCACCCGCAGTTCGCGGGCGAGGGCGTGGCCGGCGCGGATCTGGTCGGCCGTCCACTCGGAGACGCCGATGTAGAGGGCCTTGCCGGCGCGGACGACGTCGGCGAAGGCCTCCATGGTCTCCTCGAGGGGGGTCGAGGGGTCGTAGCGGTGCGCCTGGTAGACGTCGACGTAGTCGGTCTGCAGGCGGCGCAGCGAGCCGTCGATGGCCTCCATGACGTGTTTGCGGCCGAGGCCGCGGTCGTTGCGGCCGGGCCCGGTGGGCCAGAACAGCTTGGTGAGGATCTCCAGCCCTTCGCGGCGTTCGCCCTTCAGCACCCGGCCGAGCACCGCTTCGGCGCGGGTGGCGGCGTAGACGTCGGCGGTGTCGAACGTGGTGATGCCGGTGTCGAGGGCGGCGCGGATGCAGGCCGCGGCGGTGTCCTCCTCGACCTGGGAGCCGTGGGTGAGCCAGTTGCCGTAGGCGATCTCGCTGATGACCAGGCCGCTGCGGCCCAGGTGACGGAACTCCATGCCGGTGGTCCTCTCCGAACGGGTGTCCGTCCGATCATCCCCCGTCGTAGGCGGCCCTGCTGGCCTGGATCCGGGCGTTGTGCTCGACGGCCCAGCCGGCGAGCGCCAGTGCGGGCGGGATGAGGCTCCGGCCCAGGTCGGTGAGCGCGTACTCGACGCGCGGCGGGACCTCGGCGTGGGCGGTGCGCGAGACGAGGCCGTCGCGTTGGAGGTTGCGCAGGGTCAGGGTGAGCATCCGCTGCGAGATGCCGGGGATGTGCCGGTGCAGTTCGCCGAAGCGCAGCCGGCCCTCGTCGAGGGTGGCGACGACGAGCAGCGTCCACTTGTCGCAGATCCGGTCGAGGACGGCGCGGACGGTGCTGCCGCCGTCGCCGCGGATCATGCAGGTGTGTTCGTACTGCGTCATGGCTGCTCCCCGTGTCTCACGCACATCCGTGTGCCTTTTGTAGGCCCTCCGGCCGTGACCCATGATGGGCGCCTCACCGCAGGTCACTGCTCCCGGGGGCTCCTCATGCATGTCGCGTACTGGTTCGTCGCTGCGCTCCTCGCGCTGTTCTACGTCTACTCGGGCGGCAAGAAGGTGCTGCAGGACCGGGAGGCGCTGCGCCCGATGACGGGCTGGGTGGACGCCGTGCCGCTCCCGCTGGTCCGGGTGGTCGGGGCGCTGGAGGTGCTGGGTGCGCTGGGTCTGCTGCTGCCGCCGCTGACGGGGGTCGCCGTCGGGCTGGCCGTGGCGGCCGCGGTGGGTCTGGTGCTGGTGCAGGTCGGGGGCGCGGCGCTGCACCTGTCCCGGGGCGAGGTGCGGGAGATCGGGCTGAACCTGGTGCTGCTGGTGCTGGCCCTGGTCGCCGCCTGGCTGGGCACGGCACTGGTCTGAACCGCTCGGCCGCTGCGGCGGCCGCCG
>NZ_JBFBDW010000038.1:0-72471 GCF_040683455.1 Kitasatospora sp. NPDC093679 | reverse complement strand
CGCACCCGCCACGTCCAACGCCACCCCGCACGGCACGCCGGCCGCCGGCACCGCGACGTCCAGCAGCCGCGACCCGAAGACCGTCAGGTACGGCACCTCGCCGGGGGCGTGTCCGCGGGCAGCCAGGAACGCGGTCAGCTCCGCCTCGTCGCTGAAGGCGTGGATCCAGCGGATCCCGCCCTCGTCCCCCGACCACACCAGACCGTCCGCGGTCTGCGGCACCAGCACCGCACTGGAGCGGAACACCGCCAGCATCGAGCCCGGATCCCCCGCACCCGCACGGACCATCCGCACCTGGTGCACCAAACCCGCGTTCACCTGCTCCGACACCCCCATGATCGCCGAAGCCAGCCACCCTACCCGACCGCTCCGACGGGCTCTCGGCCGCCGGAGCGCCGACCGATCACGGTCTCGGGGCCGCCCCGGGGCGCCGGCCTGCAGGAGCGTCAGACCTGTGCCGTGCCACCGTTGGCGAAGAGTTCGACACCGGCGATGAAGCCGGAGGTGTCGCTGCAGAGGAAGGCCACGGCCTCGCCCATCTCGGGGGGTTCGGCGATCCGGCCGGTGGGGTTGCCCTCGCCCGTCCGACGGACGGCGCCGGGGACGGCGCCGGCGCCCTGCGCCATGGCGAGGGCGCGCCGCAGGGACTCGGTGTCCACGGCGCCGGGGCTGAGGACGTTCATCCGGATGCCGGAGCCCTTGATGTCCTGGATCCGGGACCGGACGAAGGCGCGCACCGCGGCCTCCGCACCGCCGTACGGGCCCGTGCCGGCAGCGGCCGGACGGACGGACGCTGTCGAATCGATGACGACGGACCGTGCCGCCGGGCGGCAGCAGCGCGATCGCCGGACGGTGAACAGGACGCCCTTGGCGTTGACGGCGAAGGTCCGGTCGAACTGCTCCTCGGTGATCACGCCGAGCGGGGCGTGCGCGCCGATGCCCGCGTTGGCCACGACCGCGTCGAGGCGCCCGTGCCGTGCGACGACCTCCCGGTGCGCGGCCTCCATGGCCGCGGGGTCGGTGACGTCGGCGACGATGCCCGAGCAGTTCGGGCCAGACAGGCCGAACCCGGGCTCGGCCCGGGCGTCACCCGTCCGGCGGCACGTCCCAGACGATCCGCTGGACGGCGCCCGCCGAGATCCACATCTCTCCCCCGTCGTGCGGCCGCACCCGCACCCACCGCCCGGTCACCCGCACCTGCCCGCCCACGTGCGCGGCCGCCGTCTCGATCCCCGCGACCGAACCCGGCCGGCAGTGCACCACCGCGGAGGCCCACCGCTTCTTCGTGCTTCCCATGTCCACCAGACTCGGTCCTGACCTCCGCCGGGCGGGGCCGACAAGCGCCACCGCCCGCCCACACATACGCCCACGCCCGTTGCGGGCTGGCCGGTCGGTGAACGGCGGCTGCGGCTCACCCGCCACGTCGACGCGGGAGTTCGGGCGCGGTGAGGACCTCCGCGAGGGGGAGGCCGGTGCCGGCCGCGGCGGCGAGACGCTCGCGGATCTCGCGCGGGGCGCGCGGCCGCCGTCCGGGGCCGCCGCAGCAGGAGGAGTGGAAGGTGACGCCGGCGTTGAGCAGGGCGGTGAGGGTGCGCCAGGCGGCCGTGTCCGCGCGGCGCGGGACCTTGAGGTCCTGTCCGGCGTCGACGAGCCGGCCGCGGCAGCGCGGACAGACCGTGGTCGGCGTGCGGCGCTTGACGGAGGCACGGCACGGCAGGCACACGTAGTGCCGGTTCGGGGTACCGCCGCGGAAGCACATGACGGTCAGTATGGTGGCCGGCCCACCGGTGCCCCAGCGGATTTCGCCGCCCGGACCGGGAGATCGAATCGCAACCGTGCGGCACTGGACCGGGCCGTTGCGGTACGACCACAGTGGACCGGTCGGTTCGGGACGGGGGGACGGTGGGCGGCGTGGACCGGGTCAGGTACGTCGACTTCCTACGGGGAGCGGCGATCGTGATGGTGGTGCTCGGGCACTGGGTGATCACCGCGCTGGTGCGGCACCCGGACGGCACGATCGCGGCGCCCGAACTGCTCGCCACGGTGGAGTGGACGCAGTGGCTGACGCTGCTCTTCCAGATCATGCCGGTGTTCTTCCTGGCGGGCGGCCACGTGGCCGCCGGGTCCTGGCGGCGGCACCGGGAGGGCGGCGGCGGGGCGGCCGGATGGGTCCACGCGCGGGCGGTGCGGCTGCTGCTGCCGACGGCCGCGTACCTGGGGATCGCGGTGCCGTGCCTGGCGGCCGGCCGGGCGGCCGGCGCGGACCCCGGGCTGCTGGCCATGGTGGGCTGGGCGCTGGCGATGCAGTTCTGGTTCCTGCCGGTCTACCTGGTCGTCAGCGCGCTGACGCCGTGGCTGTACGCGGCGTACCGGCGGTGGGGGTTCGCCTCCATCGCCGCGCTGGCCGGGCTGGCCGTGGTGGCGGATCTGGTCGACCTGGCGGACCGCGGGAGTCCGGTCGGTGCGGCGGGCTACGTGCTGGTCTGGGCGGTGGCCTACCAGCTGGGTTTCGGCTGGGAGGACGGCCGGCTGCCGGGGCGCCGGCCGCTCCTGTGGGCGGTGGCCGGTGGCGGGGCGGCGGCGTTCGCGGGGCTGGTGGCGTTCGGGCCGTACCCGGTCAGCCTGATCCGGGTGAGCACCGAGGAGGTGAGCAACACCGACCCGCCCTCGCCGGCGATGCTCGCCTGGGCGCTCGCGCAGTGCGCGCTGTGCCTGCTCGCCGCACCCGCGATGGAACGGGCGCTGCGCGCGGAGTGGCTGTGGCGCCTGGTCCGCCCGCTCGGCCGGGTGTCGATGACGCTGTACCTGTGGCACATGGTGCCGGTGCTGGCGGCGGCTGCCGCGTTCTACCTGACGGGCCTCGCGCCGGAGCCCGTGGTCGGTTCCGGCGGCTGGTGGGCGTGGCGGCCGGTGTGGATCGCCGTGCTGACGCTGTTCCTGTTCGGGCTGCTCGTGGCGCTGCGGCCGGTGGAACGGGGGCTGCTGCGGGTGGGCGGCGCGGTGCGTCCGCAGGCGGAGGTTCGGCAGCCGTACTCCGTGCTGGCGGGGCTGGCCGGGCTCGCGGCCGCCGTCTGGACGCTGGCGGTCTGGGCGGGCGAGGGGCTGGCCGGGGCGGGCGCACCGGCGGGGTGGACGGTGGCGGGCTTCGCCGCGGGGACGGCGCTGGTGCTGCTGCCTCCGCCGCGTGCGGTGGTCGCGCCGGAAGCCTCCGAGGCGGGCTGAACCGGGCGGTCCGGGGACCTGTCGGTTCCGGCACCGGACGAGGCCCGGGAGAGAGAACCGGAAGGCCCGGCACCTGAGGTGCCGGGCCTTCCGGATGTGGTAGCGGGGACAGGATTTGAACCTGCGACCTCTGGGTTATGAGCCCAGCGAGCTACCGAGCTGCTCCACCCCGCGTCGGTGGACACGACTGTACGGCACCGCACCTGAGCTTGGGAAATCGGTTCCGACTCCGGTCTCCAGCGTGTGACCGGGCGGGCCTCCCCGAGGGGCCGCTCAGGCTTCCAGGGCGGCGCGGACGAGACCGCGCAGCTCGTCGTCGGTGATGCCCGCCGCGTCCTTCGGCCGCAGCCGGATGGTCCCCCGGCCGCTGACGAGCTCGGGGTGCCGGGTGGTGAAGCCGCCGTCGCGGTCCTTCCCCCAGCCGTAGATCGAGATGCCGTGCTGCCAGGCGCCGACGTGGAGCCTGCGCTCGCCGACGCGGTAGGTCGGCATTCCGTACGACAGCGTCGGGCTCGTCTCCGGGAACGCCTCCAGGATCAGGCCGCTCACCCGGTCGAAGAGCGGGCGGTGTTCCGGGGCGATCGCGTCGACGTACTCCTGCACGGCGTCCATGCCGCCCATTCTGGCCGTGCCCGGACCGGAGCGCCGCCTGCCGCGGCGGCGGGTTCCCCCTGCCCGGGCGCGGGTGTCCGTCATGGCCGACGGGGCCGGCGGGGAGGTCCGGGTCGATGCCGCGGGCCATGAGCGCCGCGCCCGAGAACAGGGTGTGCGGGCCGCCGGGGTCCGTGTCGTCGGTGACGCGGCAGAGGGCCTCGCAATCGAGTCCGTGCAGGCGCAGCGCGGGGGGGCAGGACGTGGGTGCGGAGGTAGGCGTGGGAGTTTCGGCCGCCCCCACCTCGATCTCAAGATTTTTTCGCGCCCGGGAGGCATTCACCACAGCACCATCCCCCCACCGCGATCTGATGGTACGTCAGATCGTGTAGCCGGCCGCCATCACCGCGCCCGCGGATACTGCAGGCGCGGCGGTCCTGACAACTGGCGTGCAGTGAGGAGCAAGTGAATCCGTTTCACCGAATTGCCCCTGTGACAAATCTTTCAGCCCGGGCACGGCGCCGCTACAAAGTTACCGCCGCGTCAAGGTGACGCGGGTAGACCGGTGGAGGTCCCATGCGGCCGCGATTCGTCCTGTCCTTGTCCGGCACCGTCCTCCTGCTCGCTTCGAGCCTCTTCCTCGCCGCACCGCCCGCCGCGGCGGCGACCGGGAACTACGTCGCCCTCGGCGACTCGTACTCATCCGGCGAAGGAACCGGCGACTACATCGGCTCCGCAGGATCGTGCAACCGCAGCCTGCACGCCTACCCCGCGCTCTGGGCCTCCGCCCACTCCCCCGCCTCCTTCGCCTTCGTCGCCTGCTCCGGCGCCACCACCGCCGACGTCATCGACAAGCAGCTGTCCTCCGTCAACGGCGCGACCACACTGGTCAGCATCAGCGTCGGCGGCAACGACGCCGGCTTCGCGAGCGCCATGCAGACCTGCGTCCTCAACGGCACCAACGCCTGCCTGACCGCCGTGAACAACGCCAAGAGCTTCGCCACCAGCAAGCTCCCCGCCCTGCTCGACCAGGTCTACGCGGGCATCCGCAACCGCGCCCCGTCGGCCCGTGTCGTCGTCCTCGGCTACCCCCACCTCTACAAGATCGGCGGAAGCTGCACCTTCGGCATCAGCGACACCAGCCGCAACGCCATCAACGGCGCCGCCGACACCATCGACTCCGTCATCGCCGACAGAGCCGGCGCAGCCGGATTCGCCTTCGGCGACGTACGCCAGGTGTTCACCGACCACGAGATCTGCTCGTCCGACTGGTGGCTCAACAGCACCCGCGTCATCGTCCACGAGAGCTACCACCCGAACGCGACCGGCCACGCCAACGGCTACCTGCCCACGTTCAGCGCCAGAGCCTGATCCCCCTCCCCGCGCCTGCCCCGTCCGACCGCGAGCACGGTCGGGCGGGGCACGGTTCACGCCGGACAACCATGGTTCGTGTCACAACAGAGACGACAATCCGACGGCCGCCCACAATGCCACCACGGCCGGACGGAACGCATTCGCCCCGACGGCGGCGAGACCGAATGCATCACTCCGGAGGAGCAGCAGTGGCCGCCGGGGTCCGCAGACGGTTTCGCACGCAGGCTCCGCGGCCGGATACCGCTCGACCGTCGGCAACGGCCGCGCCGTCTCCCCCGGACCTTGTCGGATCAGGCGTGCGGCTCCCCCGGCCTCCGGCGGATCAGACGCACGCCTGATCCGCCGGACAGACCTGGACGATCCATTCCCGGGGGTGCCTGCGGAGGGTGTGGGTGGGCGGTCAGGCGTCGGGGGCGACTTCGGGGTGTGTGAGCCGCACGGGCTTGCCCAGCGACCGGGCGTAGGCGATTTCGGCCCGGGTGCTGTCTCCGATGTGGTCGCCGACCACGAGCACCTCGTCGGCGAGCCGGATCTTCGCCCGGTGCAGATCGTCGAGTCGCACCTTCAGCGCCTCGGCCTCGACGGGATCGGACCAGAGTTCGTGCGGCGACTTCATGTCGCAGCCCGGCTTGACGACGATCCTTCCGGCTTCGGTCTCCCGCAGATCGGCCTCGGCCATCTCGGCCATGAAACGGGTGGAACCGCAGATCACGACGGTGCGCGGGAGGCGCAATTGCTCCTTCGCGCCGGCGAGTTTCTCCTCGGGGGTGAGCGGTTGCGGGTGGGACACCGGTTCCTCCTGGTGGTGTGGGCCCGATCTAAGCGGGTGCGCCGTCCTCGTCGGCCCGGATCTCGGTGCCGAACCGCCAGGCCTCGATGTCGCGGTAGCGGATCGGCCCGGGGCCGCGGCCGATGTTGCTGCCGACCAGGTGGAGGCGCTCGGCGTGCCACGGCCGGCCCACGAAGCCGGAGAGTCCGGCCGCGGCCTGCGGCACGCTGGTGGGATCGTCGCGGCGGGCCCGCGCCAGTGTCAGGTGGGGGCGCAGCGGGCGGTTGTTGAACTGGATCCCGCAGGACCCGACCAGTTCCCGGACGTCGGCGGCGAGGAGGTGCAGTCCGTCCAGGTCCCCGTCGATCCCGCTCCACAGCAGTCGCTCGTCGAAGTGGCCGCCGCCGCGCAGGCCCAGGTGCAGGGCGGGGTGCGACGCCGCCCGGCCGGCCAGCACGGAGCGCAGCAACGGCACGGCCGTGGCGGGCAGTTCACCGAGGAAGGCCAGGGTGATGTGCCAGTCCTCGATCCGGTTCCACCGCAGCCGCGGGTAGCGGGCGTAGGCGGGTTGCAGCGCCCGGGCCAGCTCGTCCTTGGCCTCGTCGGGTGGAGCCAGCGCCACGAAGACGCGCAGGGTCGAGGGCTCGGGGTCGTCGTTCACCAGGGATTTCTAGCACGGGCGGCTGATTCCCGGCCGGGCCGAGGGTGGCATGATTCGGTCATGAGCCTCACCGAGCGGCAGCTCGCACTGGCCGTACTGGAGCGTCAGTTCCTGCTCGAGCGCCGGCGCCTCGACGTGGCGGAGGCGGTTCGCCGGCTCTGCGCTCTGCAGGCGCAGGAACCGGCGTCGCCGTACCTGGCGCTGTGGAACCGGGTGCAAAATTTCGCGCCGGAGGATCTCGACGCGGCGTTCGCGGACGGCCGGGTCGTGAAGTCGACGCTGATGCGGCTCACCCTGCACGTCGTCCATGCCGAGGACCACGAGCCCTACCGCGCCGCCATGCTGAGCACGCTGCGGGCGTCACGGCTGTACGACCGCCGGTTCACCGCAACGGGGCTGGCCCCCGCCGACGCCGATGCGCTGCTGCCGGAGCTCGCCCGGTTCCTGCAGCAGCCGCGCACGGGCGCCCGGGTGGAGCAGGAGATCGCACGGAGGCACGGCGAGCACGCCCACCGCGTGTGGTGGGCGCTGCGCACGTTCGCGCCGGTACACCATGCACCGACCGGCGGCCCGTGGTCGTTCGCCCGGCCGAACAGCTACCGTGCCGCCCCGGCGGCCGCGGCGGTCGAACCGCGGGAGGCCGACGCCGGAGTCCGGCGCCTGCTGCTCTCGTACTTGCGCGCGTTCGGGCCCGCGTCGGCCCAGGACTTCGCCCGGTTCACCCTGCTGACGCGCACCCCGACGGCGGAGGCCCTGCGGGCGCTCGGCGACCGGGTGGTGCGGGTGCAGGGCCCCGGCCGCGCCGCCCTGTTCGACCTGGCCGACGCCACCGTGCCCGACGACGACACCCCGGCGCCGCCCAGGCTGCTGCCGATGTGGGACAGCACGCTGCTGGCGCACGCCGTCCCCGGACGGCTCGTGCCGGCCGAGTACCGGCCGCTGGTCGTCCGGCGCAACGGCGACGTGCTGCCCTGTCTGCTCGTCGACGGACAGGTCGTCGGCGTGTGGCGGGCCGTCGACGGCGGACTGGAACTGACCGCCTTCCGTAGGCTCGGCAGGGTTGCGTGGCAGGGCCTGACCGAGGAGGCGGCGCGGCTGTCGGTGCTGCTCGCCGACCGCGATCCGGCCGTCCACCGGCGCTACGGGCACTGGTGGGACAAGGGGTTTCCGGCGGTCGAGCGGACGGTCGTCAAGGGCTGACCGGGCCCGGCGCGTTCGGCCTGCGGACCGGGCCCGACGGGCGTGGGCGCAGGGCACGGGCCGGAGGAGGATACCGCCCGCAGCCGGTCTGCGGGTGCCGACCCTCGGGATTCCCTTGATCCCGGGCGACGGCCTTCCCGCGGGGTGGCGCGTGGCCTATCGTCGCGTCCGCCCGCCCGCCCTGCGGCAGCCACCCGGGACCGCCGGGGCCGCCGGTCGCGTTCGGCGCCCTTCGTCCCCACCGACTCGGTCGCCCCGTCAGGAGCGCCGGGCCGGCCACCGCTTGGAGAACGACAGCAACGTGAAGAAGACCCTCAGCGCACTGGCCCTCGCCGCCGTTCTGGCCCTGGCCGGCTGCACACCGGAGGACACCCCCACCACCCGCACCGCCGCCCCGGCGGCCTCGGCGGCCGTCGCCTCGGCCGTGAACCCGCCGTCCCCTGAGGCGGTGTCACCGACCCCCATAGCCACCCAGGACACGGCCACGGCCACCCCGACGGCCGCCCCCGCGCCCGTCGGCACGGTCGCGGCGGCCACCCGCACGCCCTCCAGCCCCGCCGTCCGGCACACGACCTCCACTCCCACCGTCCGGCGCACCACCGCCGCCCCGGTTCGCACGACCGCGGCGCCGACCGGCTGCCACCCCCTCTCCAACGCGGGCAACTGCTACCAGGCCGGTCAGTACTGCCGGAACTCCGACCACGGCGTCCACGGGACGGACGCGGCCGGCCGGGAGATCGTCTGCACGGACAACAACGGTTGGCGCTGGAAGCTCGTCTGACGTCCACCCGGCCCGGCCCGGCCCGGTCCACCACCGACGCGCCGATGCGGCCGGCCCCCACGGGAACGTGCGGGCCGGCCGCGTGCGGGCCGGCCGCGTGCAGGGCGGCCGGAGGGCGGCAGCGGGCCGCAGCCCCGGCCAGGTCGAGGAGACCCCGTGGGTGCGGTGGGGGCCGTGGCCGCGCACACACACCACCTGCCGGCCGTCGCGTTCCGCCGCTGTCACGAGCCCGGCCGGCAGACCGGTCTTGCCGATCCCGGCGGGGCCGGTCAGGACGACTGCCGCGCGGGTCTCCGGCAACCGCCGCGCCGTGGCGAGTTCCCCCGCACGCCCGATCAGGCCGTGCTCACTCACAGCGGAACCCCTTCACGCACGTCACACCCGGGCCGCGCAACGTTGGCCACCCGGAGTTCCGAAAGCAAACCCACCCTGCGGGCCCGGCAGCGACGGGGTCGGCCGCAGCGGGAGCCGGACCGGTCGTCGATCTCGCCGTCGACGCCACCGTCCCGGTCGACGGCGGTCCGGCGGGCGTCCCGCCGCCGCTCCGGGCCCGTGAGCTGGAGCATCGCCACGCGCTACCGGGCCGCTACTGCGGCGATACGGCCCGCGGTGAGGATCGGCACACGAACGGCGCCCCGGTTCCCTCGGGGGTCGCCTTCGCGCACCACGCGGTTCCTGCTCCACCCGCAGGGGGGTTGGGCCCTCCCTGCAAACGGACGCCGGACGTTCCGGCGCCGTCGAAGGAAGGAACGACATGCGCGTCAAGAAGTTCGTCGCCGCGGCCGCCGTGGCCGGAAGCGTCCTCGCCGTCGGGCTGTCCACCGCGGCACCGGCGATGGCCGCGCCCGCACAGGACTGCACCTACGGCCAGGTCTGTCTGTACTACAACTCCAGCAGCTACGGCTACGGCGCGGTCTACATCCAGACCGGCGACGTCTCCAACTACGCCGGCAAGTACTTCAGCGGCGGTGCGAACGGCTCCAGCGGCTCCGGCGTCGAGGTGAAGAACCACGCCGCCGCGGTGGACAGCTGGATCGCCAGCAACTTCCGCGTCTACTACAACAGCGGCTACGACTGCAGCGTCGCCTGCCAGACCGTCGCCCCGTACGCGAGCGTGAACCTCAACTCCTCGCTGAAGAACAACAACGCGTCCGGCCGGGTCGTCTGACCCCACCCGGCAACGCTCGATCGTTCTCGTCGGTCCCCGGCCCGGTGCACCCGGCCGGGGACCGGCGCGGCTCCCCTCCCGCCCAGCCCGCCCCGCCGACCAGGAAGGCCTTCGCTCCCGTGTCCAGTCGCCGGCGTCGCCGCCCCGCCGCTCTCCTGATCGCCCTGCCGCTACTCCTGGCCGGCTGCGCGAGCGCCGCAGCCCCGAACCCCGGCGTGGACGGACCGCCGACCGCGCCGGTGACGCCGCCGCCGGTCTCCGCGACACCGACCCTCGCGTCGGCGAACGACAAGCCCCTGCCGCTGGACGCCTACCTGCTGAACCCGCAGCAGGCGTCCGAGGTCGCCAAGGCGCAGCAGGAGCTGGTGTCCCGCTGCATGAAGCGGTTCGGGTTCACGTACACGCCTCCCGGCTCGGCCGACCAGCAGCGCGACAGCGACGCCCCCGCCAGCCGGGTGGACGGGCGCTACGGGCACCAGAGCGCCGCGTTGATGGCGAAGTGGGGGTACCACCCGGAGGGCGGGATCCGCGCCACCCCCGACGTACCGGGCGGCGGCTGGACGACCACGCCGGAGATGGCCGCCGCCGAGCGCGGCGTGTCCGACCCCAAGCAGCGGCTCGGTCCCGGCGGGCAGGTGGTGAACGGGCAGACGGTGCCGGAGCACGGCTGCGTCGGGGAGTCGGTGAAGCAGCTGACCGGGGCCGTCAACGGCCGGGTGGGCGACGCGCAGACCGCCGACGACATCAAGTTCTCGACCCTGAAGGACTCTCAGGAGGACGCCCGGACACGGGCGGTGTTCGCCCGGTGGTCGCAGTGCATGAAGGGCAGCGGGTACGACTACCCGGACCCGCTGGCGGCGGTCGGCGACCCGGAGTGGCGGAGGACCGCGCTGCCCACCGAGCGCGAGGTGCGGGTGGCGACCGCGGACGCGGCCTGCCGGGCGGAGTACAACGTGGTCGGCGTCTGGTACGCGGTCGACTACGCCTACCAGGAGCAGGCGATCAAGGCCAACGCCCCGGCCATGGCTGCCGCCAGGACCGCCCTGGAGACCCAGGTCCGGGCGGCCGCCCGGGCGCTGGCCGGCTGACGCCCCCGGAGCCCGGACCCCGGCCCCCGGACCCGCGACTGTCGGCGCCCCCACTGCCGACAGCCCGGTCCACGCCGGCGGTCCACGCCGGTGGTCCTCGGTCGTCGTCCTCGACGGTGCGACGTTCTGCGGCGCGTGGTCAGTCCCAGGCCTCGGGGTCGCCGGGGCTTGGCGGGGGTCCGTTGCGGAAGGCGTCGATGCCGAGGGCGGTGCTGACGAGGCCCATCAGTGCGAGGACGGCGGGGACGAGCAGCCGGGACCAGCCGAGCTGGCTCGGGAGCAGCGCGTGGCCGGGGCGGCCGAGGACGGTGACGGTGTCGCCCGGGACGAGGTCGTCGGGGGCGGAGCCGAGGTCGTCGAGGGGGACGGGGTCCGGGGCGGCGACGGTGATGACGCGGGCCGTGGTGCCGCGGGCCGTGCGGTCGTAGGCCGCCACCAGGACGGTCGCCCGGACGTGCGGGGCTCCGGCGTACTCGACGTGGGCCGCGATGCCCGAACCGCCCATGAGGACGGCGGCCAGGAGGAAGACCGGGCCGAGCACGATGTGGAGCTTCGGATCCTTGGCCGTGTGCACGGTCCCCCCTGACTCTTCCGGTTCCTGCGCGGTCCGGGGCCGCCCGCGCCCGCGGCGGAGCCGCCGGTCGACGGAGTCCCCGGTCCCGTCCCGGGCGGTGTCGTCCCGGCGCCCACGGCGTCCCGCGCTACGACGGCGCTACCGGGGCGATACGGGCCGTCCCCATGATGGGGCCGCAACCGCCCGGAGACCACAGACGGGACCGCTCTGACCGAACGCCGGAGGTACCGGCGTCGCAAGGAGGAACGAGATGCGCATCAGGAAGCTCCTCGCCGCGGCCGGCGTGGCCGCCGCCGTTGCCACGACCGGCCTGGCCACGGCGGACACCGCCTCGGCGATCAACTACGACTGCAACGGCGAGACCCACGCCGTCTGCCTCTACTACAACTCCAGCGCCTACGGCTACGGCGCCTACTTCCAGCAGGGCGGTGACATCCACGACTACGGGGCCTACTGGTTCCAGCCCGGCCTCAACGGCAGCAACGGTGTCGGCAACACGGTGAAGAACCACGCCGCGGCCGTGGACAGCTGGTACGGCGGCAACTTCGTCGTCTACTACAACAGCTGGTACGACTGCCGGTACGCCTGCCAGACCATCCCGGCCTGGAAGACCGTGGACCTCAACAGCACGCTGAAGAACAACAACGCCTCGGGCGCCTTCCACTGAGCCCGCCCGAGCCCGCCCGGGTCCGTGTCCGGGCCCGGGTGGCTCACGCGGTGGTCCCCGGCCGTCCCCACCGGCCGGGGACCACCGCGGCCGCCGATCCGCCGAGTCCTCCTCGCGAGAGAGGTCCCACCCGTGTCACGACGCCCGCGCCGCACCGCCCTGCTGATCGCCCTGCCGCTCCTGCTGGCCGGTTGCGCGGGCGCGGTCGCGGAGCCGAAGCCCGGCACCGCCTCCCCGTCGCGCACGGACCCCGTTCCCCCGGTCTCCGCCGTGCCGGCGCTCGACTCGGCCAACGACAAGCCGCTGCCCCTCGACGGCTACCTGCTCAACTACGAGCAGCAGACCCAGGTCGAACAGGCGCAGGCCAAGCTGGTCACCGCCTGCATGACCCGGCTCGGGTTCACCTTCGCCTTCCCCGCGTCGCCCAGGGAACTGCGCGGCAGCGACGCTCCCACCACCCGGATCGACGGCCGCTACGGCCCGCAGAACGCCGCGACGATGGCGACCTGGGGCTACCACCCGGAGGGCGGCGTCCCCGCCGAGAAGATGCAGCCCCGGTCGGCCCCGGCGCCGACGTCACGGGAGGAGACGATCGCGGAGACCGGCTCCTCGGACCCGAAGCAGCGGTTCGGCCCGGGAGGCCAGCTCGTCAACGGCCGCAAGGTGCCCGACCACGGCTGCTTCGGCGAGGCCAACCAGCGGCTCACCGGTGCTGCGGACGGGCAGATCGGCGACCCGCAGACGGCCGTCACCCTCAAGTTCCGCACGCTGAGCGAGTCCCAGCAGGACACGCGCACCCGGGCCGCGTTCGCCCGGTGGTCGCAGTGCATGAAGGGGAGCGGCTTCGACTACCCGGATCCGGTGGCGGCGATGGGCGACCCGGAGTGGAACAGGACGCCCGTGCCCACCCCGCACGAGATCCGGGTGGCGAAGGCGGACGCGGCCTGCCGGCACGAGCACAACGTGGTGGGCGTCTGGTACGCGGTGGACTACGCCTACCAGCTGGAGGCGATCGCCGCCGAGGGGAAGGCGATGGCCGAGGCCAAGGCCGGCCTGGAGACCCAGGTCCGGGCCGCCCGCCAGGTCCTGGCCTCCTGAGGAGCCGTCTCATCGGGGCTTGCGGGCTGCTCGCGTGACGGTCGTGGAGCGCCCGGTGCCGGACGGGCCGGGAAGTCGTTCCGGGGATGATTCCCGGGGGGACGGCGGGGGCGTCGTTCCCGGCCGGGGCCCGGGGCCGCCGCGCCGGGGCGGCGCCGGGAGACCCGGTCACCGCCCCGGTGGCGGTCAGACGGTCGCCACGCCGTTCGAGTAGCCCTTCATGAAGTAGGTGCCGAATCCGTTCTGCACGGGATCGCCGCTGTTGTTGACGCAGTGCAGGATGCCTCCGCCGCCGGGGCCGTTGAGGCACACGGTCATCAGGTCGGTGAGGACGACACCGGGGGTGTCGGGGACCTCGTAGGCCCGGTCGGCGTAGATGTCGGCCTGCAGGTTGAAGAAGCAGTAGCTGCCCAGGCCCCAGGCCCGGTGGTCGGTGACGGAGTCGGCGACCTTGTACGCGGCGTAGCCGCGGGTGCCGTGGTGGACCCAGGCGGACTGGGTGGGGACGTCGTAGGGGTGCTCGTTCTGGAAGAAGTAGGTGCGGCCGTGGTTGCCGTTCCAGAGCACCTCGTACTTCTGGAAGTGCTCGGCGAACAGGCCGTAGGTGGTGACCCGGTCGCCGTTGACGAGGAAGCCGGTGCCGGCGGGGTTGACCGACCAGCCGACGCTGCCGTCGAGGCCGTGGTCCGCGCGCCAGACCCAGATGTGGTCGACGATCACGTCGTTGCTGTCGATCCGGATGGCGACCTCGGTGCCGCCGGCCACGACCCCGCCGATCCGGGCGAAGACGTCGAAGAGCGCGGTGGGGCGGCCGGAGTGGTTCCGGCGGCTGCGGCCCTCCCCGACCCGGAGCAGCACCGGGGAGCCGGCGGAGGCGGCCTCCAGGAGCAGGCCCGCGACGGTGACGTCGTCCACGTCGGCGACCTCGACCAGCGAGTTCCCGTTGACGGCCTGCAGGGTGGCCAGGCCCAGGCCGAGCACGACCGTCCCGGGCCGGGTCACCTGCAGCGGGGCGGAGAGCGGGTAGATGCCCGGGGTGAACAGCAGGTGCCGTCCTTGGGAGAGGGCGCGGTTGAGGGTTCTGGCGGAGTCGCCGGGCCGGGCCACGTGGAACGCGGACAGCGGGATGCCGTGTCCGGCGGTCTTGCCGGAGGCCCAGGTCGTCCCGGTGGAGTCGTGGCGCAGGGCGGGGACGAAGACGTGGTACGAGCCGTGGGCGTCCACGGTGAGGAAGGGCTTCTCCCGGACGACGGGGGTCCGGTCGACGTTGGTCATCGGCGGGCTGGGGAAGCTCTGGGCGGGAGCGCCCTGGGTGCCGACGAAGACCATGTTCCAGTTGGCGCCCGTCCAGCTGCCGAAGGTGTCGTTGCGGGACAGCCACTGCTGCTGCGAACCCGACTCGACCTGGCCGTCCACCACGCTGTCGGCGAGGAAGCCGCCGCTGGACCAGCGGTTGCCGGGCGGGCTGGGCCACAGGGTCATGTTGCCCTTGACGTGGGTGCGGCGCATCGGGGCCGCCTGCGAGACCGCCCACCGCTCCAGGCCGTCCGGCGGGACGATGCAGAGGTTCTCGGCGGCCCGCCAGAAGTTCTGGGTGCCGTTGCCCTGGAACCACTGCGCGTCGGCGGTGACGTGCCCGTTGATGACGACGTCGTCGGGGCTCTGGCCGAGGCCCAGCACGTGCGTGTAGAAGCCGACGTTGATGTCGACGTTGTAGGTGCCCGGCTTGAAGGCGAGGGCGTACCGCTCCGTGCCGAACTGGTTGGACTCCTGGATCTTGAACACGGCGTCGACCCGGGCCTGGATCGCCGCGTCGCCCATGGAGGGGTCGAAGACCAGGACGTTGGTGCCCAGGCCGGTGGTGCCGCGGGCGTCCGGCGCCGCGGAGGCCGGGCCGGTCGCGAGAGTGCCGGCCACGGGCAGTGCGGCGGCGACCGCTGCACCGCGGAGCACGGTCCGGCGGGTCGGGGTGACAGACATAACTCTCCCTGGCGTGGATGGGTGGGGAGGGGTCCGGAACCGGCCCCCGATGCCGTGAGAGCGCTCTCTCACTCGCGGTGGAGAGTGAAGCACCGGGGCGATGCGGCGTCAATAGGCGGCATTCGTGGGACGGTTCGGACGTGGAGGTGCCCGTGGGACGGGACCGGCGGTCGCTCGGGACGGCCGCCCGCCCCGGCGCGGGCCCACCGGCAGCGGGTGCGCCCGCGCCGGGTTGCGGCGGATGCGGGGCCGGGGCGTCATGTCAGGAGGGCCACGCCGACCGTCGCAGGAGGTGCGGCGCCGTTCCGTGGCGACTCGAGAATGTCGGAGACCTTCGTGCAGACCGTACGCACCTCGCAGCAGATCACCCAGGACGTCATCGCCTACATGGAGCCCGCCCTGCGGGCGGCGGTGGCCCGGCTCGACGAGCCGGTCCGGCGGATGACGGAGTACCACTTCGGGTGGGTCGACGCCGAGGGCCGGCCGACGTCACCGGTCGGGTTCCGGCGGCGGCCCGCGCTGGTCGCCCTGCTGTGCGCGGGCAGCACCCCGCAGGCGTGGGACGCCGCCCGGACGGCGGCCCTCGCCGGCACCCTGATGTCGGCCGCCGGGACCGTCCACGACGACATCGTCGACCGGGAGATGCTCCGCAAGGGCCGGCCCACCCTCTGGGCGGCCTTCGGCGCACCGGCCGCGATCCAGGCCGGGGTCGCCGTGCACTGCCTCGCGTTCGAGCTGCTCGCCGAGGTGGGCGACCGGGTCTCCACCGAGCTGATCGGCCGGGCCGCCCGCGCGATCCGGGAGTGCTGCTCGGGACAGGTCCGCGACCTGGAGTCCGAGGGCACCTCGCGGATGAGCCCGGACCTCGCCGTCGAACTGCTGGAGAAGACGATCGCCCTGCCCACCGCCGGGGTCTGCCTCGCCGGCGCCCTGGTGCGCGGCGCCGGCGAGGACGAGCTGGCCGCCGCCGAGCGGTTCGGCTACCACGCCGGGATGGCGATGGCCTTCTTCGACGACTGGGAGGGCGTCTGGGGGACCTCCCGCGACGCCCTCGAGGACCCGCTGGCCGACCTGCGGCGACGCAAGTCCCGGGCCTTCGTCGCCGTCGCCCTCCAGGCCGGCGGGCCGGCCCGCGACCAACTGGCCGCCTTCTACGACGACACCGCCGAGCCCACCCTCGACCGGCTCCGGCACGTCGCCGACCTCGTCGAGGAGTGCGGGGGCCGCACCTGGCTGGAGGAGCGGATCCGGGAGCACGTCCGGCTGGCCCACGCGGCCCTGCCGCAGGCCGTGCCGGACCCGGTCGCGCAGGCCGAGCTCGCCGCGTTCGTCGCCGCCCTCGCCGACGAGCTGACCTGACCGGCCCGCCGCCGACGGCCCCGGCACCATCGGGGTCGGCCGGCCGCACCGGTGCCGGTGCCGGGGGTCACGCCGGCACCGCGTCCAGGAAGGCGAGCACCCGGGGCCAGCCGGCGGCCTGGGCGGCGGCGTTGCCCGCCCGGGTGCCGCCGAGCAGGTCGACCCGGCCGCTGGTCGGGTCGACGAACCGCGTGGGGGCGGACAGGTACGGGAAGGTGCCCACTCCGTGGCCGGCGTCCGGGTACACCAGCGCCTGCCGGGGCTTCGCGCCGGGCACCGCCGAGCCGATCGCCCGCGCCCGGCCCGGCGCCGGCCAGAGCTGGTCGGACTCGCCCGCGACGGCGAGGATCGGGCCGCTGACCCGGTCCAGCGGGATCGGCTGCCGCGGCACGGCACGGCCCTCGACCGTCCAGGCGTCGCCGCCGTTCGGCAGGCCGGGATTGACCTGCGCGGAGGGCGAGTAGACCACGGCGCCCCGGACGAGGTCGGGGTAGTCCTGGGCGAGCAGCAGGGCGGCTTCGCTGCCGCGCGAGTACCCCATCACGACCACGGGCGCCGACGCCGCCGCGGGCTGCGCGGCGAGCAGGCGCGCGGCCGTCCGGAAGTACTCGAGCGGCACGTCGTACAGGGTGGCCGGCAGCCCCGGCTCGGCGAAGTAGGCGACCGCGAGGGCCGGATGGCCGTGCGAGGCGAGCAGCGCCGCCGTGTACCGCTGACTGTCGCCGCCCTCCGAGCCGCCGAAGACCAGCACCGCCGACTTCGCCGGGGTGCCCGGCGGCGGGAGGAACAGCCGGCCGTCGACGTGGTCGCGGGCCACGGTCAGCCGTTCGGTGGACACCCCGGCGCCCGTCCACTGCCGGGTGAGCGTCCGGCCGGCCAGTTCCCGGCCGTGCGCCGTCACGGTGATCCGCACGTCGAAGGAGGGCCGCGCTTCGGGGAAGGCCGGCAGGAATCCCGTGCGGTCGGCGGGCCGGCCGACCGGGTCCATCGACCAGAACAGCCCCATGCCGTCGGCGGCGGCGTACGATCCGCCGGCGAGCTGGGCCGCCGTGTCGAGTGCCACGGTGCCGTGCCGGTCGGCGCGGAACACGGCGTGGGCCTGCCACTGCTGCCCGCGGTGGTCGTCGGCGGACGAGGTGACGGTGACCTGCTCGCCCCCGGCGAGTCCGGTGATCCGCAGATGCACCGGCGCGTCGGCGAGGGTCATCGCCTCGGCCTCGACACCGGCGGGTCGGTCCGCGCCCGCGGAACAGCCGGCCGCCACCGGCCCGAACAGCACGGCCAGCGCCACGGCGGCGGTTCGCACCGTTGCCTTCATCGGCCCCGAACGAGTGATGGACACTCATTCTCGACCCCGGGAAAAGCCGTTGGTCAAGGGATCGGCCGAGCCCACCGCGGACCACCGGGCCGGCGGACCCCGGCCGTGCTCCCCAGGGCGGAAGTCGCCGATCCGGGCGGGAGTATTCCGCGGCCGTGCGGGCACATCCTGCTGCAGACGTCGGTTCACGCCGGCTGCCGATCACGACCGCATCCACCGGTCGGGAAGGGAGCTCCGGTGGACATCCGCAGCACCGCCCGCGCGACCACCGCCCGGGGCCCGCGGCGCCGCGTCCGCGCCCGGATCGGGCTGCCGCTCGCGGCGGCCGGGGCCGGCATCGGACTCGCGTCCCTCCAGGGCTGTGCCGGCAGCACCCCGGAACCGAGGACTCCGACCGCGTCCACCGCCCCGGCACCGGGCGCGCCTGCGCCGTCCGACGCGCCGGAGTCCGGACTGCCAGGAGTGCCGGGAGTACCCGGTCTCCCGAACCCGCTCGACAACGTCGGCACGGCGGGCAACACCCTCGCCGTGAAGATCGACAATGTCGGCGCCCGGGTCCAGTCGATCCAGCAGGGACTCGCCCGCGCCGACGTCGTGTACTGGATCCAGGTCGAGGGCGGCCTCTCCCGGTTCCTCGCCGTGTACGACGCGAACCACCTGCCCGCCCTGATCGGCCCGGTGCGCTCCGCCCGGCAGACCGACATCCCGCTCCTGCAGCAGTACGGGCACCTGGACTTCGCCTACAGCGGCGCCATCGGCGGTCTCCTTCCGCTCCTGGAGCGGGCCGACGTACAGAACGTCACCCCGTCGAACGACCCCGGCGCGTTCACCCACGACGCCGTGGACCCCACCTTCCTCGACCCGCACCAGGTCCTCGCCCGCTTCCCGTCCGTACCCGCCCGCTCCCCCGGTTTCGTGTTCGGCGCCGCACCGGACGGCGGCAGAACGCTCGACGCCATGACCTGGCACCTGCCCTCCGCGTCCATCGCTGTGCGCTTCGACGGCAGCACGTACGGCGTCGCGGTGGACGGCCACCCGGCCTGGTCCGGGACGGCGACCGTCGTCGTCCAGCACGTCAGCACGGTGCCCGGCCTCTTCACCGACTTCAACGCCGGCCATCCCGACAACGAGGTGTTCACCCTGACCACCGGCGCGGGCCGGGCGGAGGTGCTGCGCGACGGCCGGGTGTGGGACGTCGGCTGGAGCCGTCCGGACCCCGCCGCGGGCACCTCGTTCACCCTGCCCGGCGGCGGCGCGATGACGTTCGCCACCGGTCCCGTCCTGGTGCTGCTGGTACCGTGAGCGGCCCACAACGGCCGGCCGACCCGTGCCGCGGTCGGCGGCAGTTTTTCCGTGAACATTCGCGCGATTTCCGTTATCCCCGGCCCGGATGAGGGTCTCCTGTCCGGAAGGGCAGTCGACCGGTCGACGGAGGAGAGCAGATGACGGAGTACCCGAGCGGGGAGCCTGCGGGCCGGTACGGGCCCGGCCCGTCCACGCGCCGGGCGGGCGGCGGGTCGCACCGGCGGGCGGTGCCCGGCAGGCACCGGGCCGGGTCCGGGGCCGCCGCCAAGCCCCTGCTCGCGGTGGTCGCCGTGGCAGCAACGGCCACCACCGCGGTGGTCGGCGGCAGGATGGCGCTCTCCTCCGGCCCGCAGGACACCACGACGGCCGCCGCACCGGAACCGCAGCTGCCGACCGTCGACACGGCGGGGACGCCGAGCCGGTCGGCCGTGCCGTCGGCGGCCGCGTCCCCGCAGACCACCACCGGCCCGACCCGGCTGCCCGGCGCGTCCGCCACCACCACCGTCCCCGTCCAGCAGCGCGTCACGGCCACGGCGGCCCCGACCAGGACCCGGGCGGCCGCACCCCCGACAAGGACGGCCCGGCCCACCACCACCGGCTCCGGTTCGGGTTCGGGTTCCGGCTCCGGCTCCGGCTCGGCCGCGGACGCAGCGGCGAACCAGGTGCTCAACCTGATCAACCAGGCGCGTGCCGCCCAGGGCGTCGCCCCGCTGCAGATGCTCGCCGGTCTGCAGACCAGCGCGAACGCCCACAACCACACCATGGCGGCCGGCTGCGGCCTCCAGCACCAGTGCCCGGGCGAGGCCGCCTTCGGGGACCGCGAACACGCCGGCGGCGTGCAGTGGAGCACCGCGGGCGAGAACATCGGCGACGGCGGTCCGGTGGCCGACACCACCGACGGCATGGCCGGCATGGCACTCGGCCTCACCAACGACATGCTCGCCGAACAGCCGCCCAACGACGGACACCGCCGGAACATCCTCAACCCGGCCTTCCACCACGTCGGGATCAAGCTCCTCCGCGACTCCTCCGGCACCCTGTGGATGACCCAGGACTTCTCCGACTGACCCCGTACGCGGACCCCGCACCGGCCGGCGGCACGCCCGCACCCCGGCCGGTGCGGGCGTCGGGCCGGGACGGAGTCGGCAGGCGGCGGGGTCTAGCCGGCAGCCCCGGTGCGCGGGCGCCCGCCGGTGGCCGGGCCGGCCGCCATCCCCAGGCCGGCGCGGGCCCGCACCAACAGGGCCACGGCGCAGCGCAGGTGGCGGTTGACGACGGGCAGGAGGGTGCCGCGGAAGCGGTCGGCCGCGCGCAGTTCGGCGGCGACTTCCTGCAGGAGGGTCGCCGCGTGGCGGATCCCCTCGCCCCGGTCGCTCGTCCGGTACTCGCCCGCCAGGGCGGCCGCGGTACGGGCGAGTTCGCCGGTGCCGGGATCCTCCAGCGGGTCCGCACCGAAGTACACCAGCAGGACTGTCAGTTGGGCCAGTAGATCGTCCCTGCGCCCCACCCACCATACGCTCACGCTGTGATCATCGCCCATCACGCAGGGTGCAGGGTCGAGAACCGGCCACCCGGGGCGATGCCGCTCCCGGCGCCGGCCGGGTGACGACCGGCAGCACGGGGCGGTTCGACGTCCGGCGGTCACGCTCCTCCACGGGTCGGGCCGGCCGCCGCGAACGGGGCACCCGCCCCGGAGGCCCGAAGGCCGGCTCCGTGATCTGACGTGATTTCGGCGCCCGCGCCGTGGACGGCGGCGGTGGACGGCTCCAGGCCGGCTCGCCCGCTTCCGTCCCGTGTCGGGTCCGTCAGTTGCAGTCGTCGGCCGACGGGTTGCACGGCTTCACGTCGTGGATGCCGGGAAGGGCGCCGATCCGCTCGCGCAGGATCAGGATGTCGAGTTCGGCGCGCGGGGTGCCCGGGGAGAACTGGACGGTCATCCTCCCCTCGCACCCCGGGCCCTTGACGGCGGATCAGAAGCCGCGCGTCACTCCCCCGGCGCGACCAGGAGGTCCTCCAGGGCCGCGACCACCATCGGCCATGCCGCGGAGCGGGGGTCGACGAGGTCGAAGTGGCCGCAGTTCCCGGGGGTGAGGAGACGGGCACCGGCGGCCTCGGCGTACTGCCGGGCCATCTCCACGGGCAGGTTCTCGTCCTGTTCGCCGTGCACCACCACCGTCGGCACCTCGACCCCGCCCAGGGCGGCCGGGTCGGCCGCGGCGTAGCGTTCGGCGAACTGCGCGGGACCGCCGCCGAGCAGGTCGGCCACGGCTCCGCGACCGGAACCGAGGTCATGGGCCCAGCGCAGGTCCGCGGCCGGAGCCAGGGCGACCACGCCGGTGAGCCGGGGCACGTCGACGGTGCGGCCCGGCGATCCCTCGGGCAGGCGGTGGCGCAGGCCGGCCCACAGGGCCAGGTGTCCGCCCGCCGAGTGTCCGAGCAGCAGCACGCGGCCGGCGTCCACCGCCCCGCCGGCGATGCGGCCGACCTCCTCGGGCAGCACGTCGACGGCTCGGGCGACGTCGAGGAACGTCGTCGGCCAGCCGCCGTCCCCGCCCACCCGCCGGTACTCCACGTTGGCCGCCGCCCAGCCGCGCGAGGCCAGGTCCGCGGCCAGTGGCGACAGTTCGGCACGGCCGTACGGCTCACGCCAGAAGCCGCCGTGCAGCAGCAGGACCAGTGGTGCCGGCGCCCGGCCCCGGCCGGACGGTGGCAGGTGGAGGTCCGCCACCTGGTCCGGGTGCGCTCCGTACGCGACGGTCGTCATGACCGGCTCTCCGTTCGTCGGGGAGGAAGCAACCAGGCCATGGTCGTCCAACACGCCGCCGCGGGCCGCCGGTTCGCGATCACCTGCTCCGCAGGCTCTTTCCTGACGCACCGTCATAGTCCCTGGCGGGTGGCGGACCCACCGTTGACCGGTGATCGGCCCCGGGCGGATCGGAAGCTGCGCATGACGTCACTTGCGACCGCCGGGCAGCCGGACGGGGTTCCTGCTCGGGTGGAGCCTGTTGGCGATCGGCCCGGCCCTCCGTGCCTGACCGCCGGGCGTCGAAGGGCGCCGCGGCCGTCCGTCTCCGCCCGGGGCGACTCACATCATCCGCTCGGCCGTCTCCGCCCGTGCCCGCAGCGCCGCCGCTTCCTCGTGCGCGCCGCGGGCGTCGAGGAGGTGGGCCCGGTACTCCATGGCGTAGGCATCACCCAGCGACTCGGCGCGCAGGAAGGCCTGCACGGCCCGGTCGGGGTCGCCGTGGTCCCGGAAGGCCACGCCCAGGGCGGTGATGGGGTAGGCCTCGTCCTGGTCGAGGATGAGCGGGGCCCAGCGGTCGACGGTCGGCCGGTCGCCGCGGTCGAGTGCCTGGCGGACCAGGCCGAGCATCGCGTCGGGGTCGCCCAGAGCGGCGCTGCGTTCCCAGATCACCTGGGCGCGGTTGGTGTCTCCGGCCAGCGAGTGCAGGGTGCCGAGGTTGAAGCCGGCGCCGACGTTGCCGGCGTCCCAGGCCCTGGTCAGCCAGGCGAGTGCCCGGGCGCGGTCGACCGCGATCAGGGCCGCGCCGAGGTTCGCCATCGCCAGGACGTCGCCCGACTCGGCCTCCGTCTCCAGCTCGGCGAGTTCGGCGGGGACGGGCCGTCCCACCGAGGCCATCGGGATCCGGCGCGAGACGATCTCCTCGCCCCGGCCGCCCTCGGTGCCGCGACGACGGCGGAACCGGCCGAGCATCAGCGACCGCCCGGCAGGTGGGGCAGGACCGGCCCGCGGAGGGTGCGCACAGGGGGAATCGTCATGGGCCGATCGTGCCATCCCGGCCGTGGGTGCCCCGCAGTCGGGTGGGGGTCCGGGCATCCGGCACTCGAGGACGTTGTACGAAACCACGGCGTCGACGCTGCCGTCCGGCAGCGGGAGCCGGCCTGACAGGTCCGCCACGACGACCGCGGCGCCGCCCGGATGGTCCGCCAACAGCTCCCGGGCGGCCCCGACAGCCGCCGCCGACCGGTCGAGGCCGATCAGCCGGGCACCCGGGAACCGGCGTGCGAAGGCCGCCAGCGTGGGGCCCCTGCCGCAGCCCAGGTCGGCGACGCGGCCGTCGGACCGCAACGCCGCCGAGTCCACCAGGTGCTCGTGGACCGGTTCGTCGGCCTCCGACATTCGTTCTCCTCCCTGCCCGCTCGACGTCGTCACCGGCCCCGCCGGGGTACCCGGGACCGTAACGGTCCGGGCGCGGGTCCGGGCCTCAGCCGGCCCGGCCCGGCCGGGCCTGGGCGGGCAGCTTCTCCGCCCTGACCCGGGCCCAGTGGAACAGCCCCACCGCCACGACCGCGCCGACCGCGGCCGCCCGGCCCAGCGAGTCCACCGTCCCGCCGCGCAGTGCCGCGGAGAACGGCAGCGCCAGCAGCGGCACGGCCACGGCGGGGCCCGCCGCGTACCAGGCCGCGAACGCCGCGATGTTGCCGGCGCCACCGCCGGTCGCCTGCGCCGGGCGGTACAGCAGGTCGCGGCGGGCCGCGCCCCGGCAGGCGTTCACCAGGCCCGCGCCGACCAGTGCGGGAACGGCGGCCGGTGCCAGCCAGGCCGCCGGACCGGCACCGCAGAGCACGGCCACCGTGCTCCCCGCCGCGCCGAGCAGCGCGCCGAGCACGGTGGGGACGACGGCGTGGCGCAGCATCAGGCCGGCGAACGGGAACGGCGTCCAGGAGGCGCGGCGCACGTCGTCCGTGTCGATCCGGGCGGGCTCCAGCAGTTGGGCGACGGCGAGGTGGCCGAAGACCAGGGCGAGTCCGGTGGCGGCCAGCGAGACGTTCCACCGGGCGGCGTGGGCGGGCACGGCGCACAGCAGTGCCGGCACGGTCAGCAGCACCGCCCGGCCGAGGCGCGCGGGCGAGCGGAGGAGGGCGAGCGTGTCCCGCCAGTACACGACGAGCCAGGCCCTGCGGGGCGCGGGCAGCCGGACCTTCAGCCGGCGGTCACCGCCGGTGGCGGTGTTCACGGCGAGCCGTGCGGCGCGCGGTTCGACCGTCCGCAGGGCGGCGAGGACGCTCGCGGCGTTCCTGGCCCGTTCCCGCAGCAGGGTCAACGACACGGTGCCGGCGGTACGATCGGCCCGCACCAGGCAGACGACGGTCGACACGATCAGCAGGGCGGCGGCCGCCCGGCTCCCCGGGACGGCGGCGGGCGTCGGCGCGAGGGCGGCGATCCCCGCCCAGCCCCACGGGCCCGACCACAGCACGACCCGGTCCAGCCAGTGGACGGAGTGCCCCGCGGCGGCCAGGGCGCTCTGCGCGGCGAACCCGAGGACCAGCACGGTGGCGTACGGGGTGAGCCGGCGCGCCAGGCGGGCGGCCCGCTCGCTGCGCTCCACCGACAGCGCGGCGCAGACACCGAGCAGCGGCAGGCACGTCCCGCCGATCAGGCACCAGGCGAGGGCGGCGGGCAGCCCGGCCCGGACGGTCAGTCCGAGCACGACCATGGCGCCCGCGGACGCCACGATCCCGGGGAACACCGCGAGCCCGCAGGACAGCCGGAACCAGGGCCGCAGCACCGGCCCGGGGCGGACCGGGTGGACGAGCAGCCAGTCGATGGTGGCCCGCGGCGGCACGACCGGGCCGCGCCAGAGCCCGTCGCGCACGGCGAGCAGCAGGACGGCCAGCCCGACGGCCGCGACGCCGCCCGGCACGGCGGCCAGCAGCGCGGGGCCGCCACCGGTGTAGTCGGCGCCCATCGCGGCCTGCAGGAACAGGCCCAGGCTCGGCACGCCTCCCCAGACGACCAGGATCAGCACGGTGCAGTAGAGCGCGTACGCGACCTGGCGCACCCGGTTGAGACGGTGCGGGGTCCGAAGGGAGCGCAGCAGGGCCAGCGCCTCGTCGGTCCAGTCGTCGTCGTCGCTCCACTCGGCGGGCGGGGCGTCGGCCGCGAGGGCCGGTTCCTCGGGCCCGTCCTCCGCGGTGACCGCCGGGCCGTCCGTGGCGCTCACCGGCCCTCCCCGGCGTGCACGTCGCCTGCGGACCCCGCGGACCCGGCGGACCCGGCGGCCGGGAGCTCCGCGAGCAGCAGTTCCGCGGCCAGCATCGCCTCGGGGACGCCCTGCCGGACGACGCGGCCGTCCTCCAGCACCACGACCCGGTCGGCCACCGCGAGGGCGAGGTCGGCGTGGTGGGTGACCAGCAGCACCGCCACGCCGTCCGCGAGTTCCGCCTTGAGCAGGTCGGCGAGGCGCCGGCGCGCGCCGGGGTCGAGGCGCTGCTCGGGCTCGTCCAGGAGCAGCAGGTCCCGCGGCCGGACGAGTGCGCAGGCCAGCAGCAGGGACTGCATCTGCCCGGAGGACAGGGCGGAGGTCAGCGCGTCCGCCCGCTCGTCGAGCATCCGGTCCTCCAGCACCTGCTGGACCCACGCGGCGGCGTCGGCGATCCCGTGCGCGACCGCGACCAGCAGCAGGTGCTCGCGCACCGTGAGATCGGGGTAGCAGGCGACGGTGTCGCCGACGACCGCCACCCGGGCCCTGATCCGCGGGTCGTTCTCGTCCATCGCCAGGCCGTCGAACCGGACGGTGCCCCGGCTCGGCAGGTCACGGCCGGCCGCGAGCCGCAGAAGCGTCGACTTGCCCGACCCGTTGTGGCCGACCAGCGCCACGCACTCACCCGCGGCCACCGACAGGTAGACCGGTTGCAGGACCTCCCGGTCGCCGTACGAGCGGCTCACCCCGGTCAGTTGCAGCAGCGCGGGCCGCGTGGTGGCGTGCGGCTCGGCCGCGTTCTGAACCATGGTGGGCACCTCTCGACGATCGACCGGATCACAGTACCGACCGGCCGCCGGTGCCCGTGGGCCGCGGCCCTGTCGGCCCGGTTCCCGGTCGTGACGGTGGCCGGCGCATACCGTTGGTCGGGTCGGGGCGGCCGAGGCGGACGTGGAGGCGGCGCGGATGAGGGTCGTGTTCGTGCACGGGGCGTGCGTGCGGGACGGGTCGTGGTGGTGGCACCGCACGGCTGGGCTGCTGCAGGAACGAGGGGTGCGGAGCGTGGCTCCGGCGCTGCCGAGCTGCGGCGAGGCGGGCACGCCCGGAGGCACCGGCGGTCCGGGGCTCTCCGAGGACGTCGCGTCGGTACGGCGGGCCCTGCTGGACGGCGACGAACCCACCGTGGTGGTCGCCCACAGCTACGGCGGCATCGTCACCGCGGAGGCCGCCGCCGGTGTCGGGGCGGTGCGCCACCTGGTGCTGGTCTCCGGCTACCTCCCCGAAGTGGGGCAGAGCCTGTCGGACTTCGGGGACGGCACGCCCGCCCCGTTCCTCGACGTCGACCCCGCCGCCGGCACCTTCGGCGTCCGCCCCGACCTGCTCGTGGACACGTTCCTCCAGGACTGCGACCCGGACGTCCGGGCGCAGGCCGCGGACCACCTCGCCCGGCAGAGCGTCCGGGTGCTCGGGCAACCGGTCGGCGCGGCCGCCTGGCAGCAGCTGCCCTCCACCTACCTCGTCTGCACCCGCGACCGCGGCACCCCGCCGCCCCTGCAGCGCGACTTCGCCCGCCGCGCCGACGACGTCGTCGAACTCGACGCCGGCCACCACCCGTTCCTGTCCCGCCCCGCAGCCGTCCGCGACCTGCTGCTGGGCCTGTGACGGCGCCCCGGGCCCCGGGCAGCAGACCCTGATCTCGGCGTGCCGAGGTCGGAGGGAGCGGTGGGAGGGAGAAGGAAGCAGGATGGTCCACATCCCTCCCGTGGACGTCATGCCGCTGCGTTCACACTGCTTTGCGGGGCGTCTTCCTTGGAATGCGGCGTTATGACGCCCCGCCCACGCGTACGGTCCATCTCGCGCCATTCCGGCCGCAGGCCGGCCAGGTTCGTGGTGAGGAAGTACGCGGTGCCGCAGGCGAGCAGCACCGGCACGAGTCCGGCGGCGGTCACCGCCGCCCCGGCGAGCAGTCCGCCGAGAGGGATGCCGGCCCAGGACAGCGAGTCGCCGAGGGCGTTGACCCGGCCCAGCATCCGGCGTGGCACCCGCTCGACGAGGACGGCCCCCAGCACCGGGTTGACGAAGCCGGTACCGAATCCACTGACCGCGAAGACGGCCAGTACCACCCACTGCGGGGCGTCGAAGGCGAGGACCAGGAACCTCGGTGCCCCGGCCAGCAGGAACCCGGCGAGAACCACCGGCCGCCGCCGCAGGCGGTGCGCGACCACCGCGGCGATCAGGCTCCCGCCGACCGCCGCGGCCCCCATCACGCTGCCCATCAGACCGATCGCGGTCGGCCCGCTGCCGGACTCCGCGGCCCAGACGGGTACGAGCACCGAGGTGACCGCCGCGTCCAGCAGGTTGGTGATGCTGCACATGACGATGGCGGTGAGCAGCAGCGGCTCGCCGCGCAGGAAGGTGAAGCCCTCGCCGAACCGTCGCCAGTAGCCCGGCCCCGTTTCCTCGGCCCGGGAGGGGGCTTCCCCGACCGCGTGCCCCATGCCGCGAGGCAGCGCGAGTTTGACGATCACCGATCCGAGGGCGAAGCAGCACGCGTTGACGGCGAGTCCGGTCAGGGGGCCGAGCAGCGCCACCAGGGCCCCACCGACCGCCAGGCCGACGGTGGAGGCGAGCCGCTCGATCACACCGGCCAGACCGGTGGCCCGCTCCAGTGGTACACGGCCGCGCTCGGCCGCTTCCGGGACCATCACCTCCTTGGCGAGGTCGCCGGGGCCCCGGGCCGCGCCGATCAGCGCGACCAGAACCAGCAGAAGGGGAAAGGTCATCAGGTCCAGGGCATGGAGCAGGGGGACCGCGGCGGCGGCGGTCGCGCTGGCCAGATCGGTGGTCCAGGAAACGGCACGCGGGCCGATCCGGTCCACCAGCGGCCCGGTGAACGCCTTGACCACCACGTAGGGCGCCATCTCGCAGAAGGCGACCAGTCCGGTCCGGGTGGCGCTTCCGGTCGTGACGAGGACGAACCAGGGCAGTGCCACTACGGAGATCCGCGTGCCGGTCAGCGACACGACCATGGCCGCCAGCACCCCGCTCAGCGGGCGTAAGGACCTCGTGCCGGGCATGCCGCCGGTCTCCGCGGTGTCGTCGGTCATGATGTCGGGTTTCCTTCCTCTTCCTGAGTGCCGGAGGGGAGCGGCGACGCGGCAGGCGCATCCGGTTCGGGCAGGATCTGCGTGATGACGCCGACCCGCTCGGCACCCTCCGGGGCGCTTGCCGCCGCCTCGGGCGTGTCCCTGCGGTACCGGGAGACGACGGCCCTCAACTCCCGCCGCAGGGCGCCAGCCTCTTCGGGCGTGAGCCGCAGGGCCCGGTCGCTCATGTCGAAGGTGTCCCGCCACGCACGGGGCATCGTCTGCAACTCGTTCAGCGTCTGCTGAGTGCGCATGGTGTAGGTGGTGGCGACGGATTGCAGGAAGGCCAAGGTGGCCTCGGGCTCCCGATCGGCCAACTCCCGGTCGTTGAGCTCCGTCATCTGATGGACCGAGCGCCACCAGCGCTCTCGCGCGTTGCCGCGCTCAGCGTCCTCCTCCACGAGACCGGCCGCGCCGAGCTGGCGCAGGTGATAGCTGGCCGTCCCGGAATTCACGCCCAGCCGCTCCGCGAGACGGGTGGCCGTCGATGGGCCGTACTTCCGCAGCAGCCCCACCAGTTGCACGCGCACCGGATGCGCCATGGCACGCAGCCCCTTGGCATCCAGGACAACGGAATTCTCTTCGGGGTTCGGGCCCTCCGGCCCCTTCGTCGCGTCGGTCACACCGCACAGACTAAACCGCAAAGACTTCTTCGCAAAGAGTTCTTCGCGAAGAAGTCTTTGCGATCTGCTGCGTGAGCCCCGTCGCTGGACCGCCCCGGCCGCCCCGTCCAGGACCTCATCGCGATCGTGTCCGGCCTGCGCAAGCGCGGGGTCGGCTCCACCTCGCTGCGCGAGGCGCTCGACACGACCACCCGGCGGGCGCCACGCCCGCGACCTGTCCGCCCGCCCGGAGAACACCGTCACCTCGATCGCGAAGCCCCTCGGCGCCTCCCGCAACACCACCCACGACCACCTGCCGGAACCGAAGGGCGGCCGTCCGGCGCTCGCCGAGTCGACCATCACGGTCGTCCGACCGGTGGTGCCCGACCGGCGGTGCGCGGCGGGCCACCCTATCGTTCGTGGACGGGGGACCGAGCGGACTCAAGGTGTGCATGATGCCGAGACACCCAGGCCGGACGACCGCCGCCGTGCTGCTGGCCGTGGTCGCGGCCCTCACCGCGTCGGCCGCCCCCGGGTACGCGGCCGCCGACCCGACCGCGCTCTGTGCGTTGGCGCAGCAGTCGCTGGAGGCCGGCCACCTGGCGCAGGCCACCGCTCTCTACACCCAGACGGAGGACGGCAACCCGCTGCCCTGCGCGTCGCTCGGTCTCACGCTGGTCGCCGCGCACCGCCAGGTCGCGGCCCAGGCGACCGCCGCCGGGCAGGAGTTCCTCCAGGCGGGTGACCTCGCGGCGGCCGAAAGGAAGTTCCGGGAGGCGCTGGGCAACGACGCCGAGAACGCCGAGGCGGCGGCCGGCCTCGACGCGATCACGGCCCGCCAGCAGGATCTGGCCCTCTCCCGCTGGGACCTGTTCTACGACCGCTGGGTCCTGCCGATGACCCAGCTGTTCACGGCCGCCGCCATCCTGCTCCTCGCCCTGGTGGCGCTGAGCGGGCTGCTCACGGGCGTCGTGGTGAAGGTCGACTCGATCGCCTGGCCCCGGCCGTGGCGGATCTCGCTGGGCATCGCCGGCTACTTCCTGCTGATCGGGTCGGCCCTGATGTTCACGGTCTACCAGATGTTCCACCCCTTCGACCCGGGCGAGCTCAGCGACTGGCCGGCCGACCTGACCGTGCTGGTCGTCCTCCCCACGGCGGTCACCCTCGCGGCCGCCTGGACCCACGGCCGCTACCGGTTCGCCTCCGAGCGGGAGTCGCGCCGGCAGACGCTCGGGCGGCTGCTCCGCGCCTGGTGGCCCACCCTGGCGGGGGCGTTCACCTACTGGGGGCGGCTGCTGGTCCCGCTCCTGGCCGTCGGCGGCCTCGGTCTGCTGCTGCGCACGGTCGTCCTGGACGACCCGGGCCGACGACTCCTCACCACCTACGCGGTGCTCGCGCTCGACGGGATCCTGCTCACCGCGGCGACCTTCGGCCAGAACCTCCGCGTCCAGGTGTCGGTGCAGTCCCCGGACGGCGAGAACGACGCGGTGGCCACCGACTACCTGCTGGCCCGGGTCCAGGACCTCGGCATCGACACCCCGCCGATGCGGCTGCGGGCGATCACCAGCTCCATGCACCTGAGCACGATCAAGACCGAGGACCTCAGCGCCCTGCCGAACGGGAAGATCGCCGCGGCCCTCTCCGGCCTCTTCTTCGCCGTCCGGCCGGACCTCACCTGGCGGGTGCGGGCCGCCATCATGGACGACAACCGGATCACCGTGACCCTCTCCCGCAACGGCCGCCACGCCGAGAGCGACATCTTCAGCCGCGCCGAGCTGTTCCTCCCGCTGGGCAGGAGCGAGGACGCCCGGGAGCGCGCGAAGGCCCAGCTGCTCACCGGCGCCGCCGCGGTGACGCTGCTGCGGCTGAGCCGGGCGCACCCCCGGCTCAGGAACCAGCTCTGCGGTGCCACCAACTGGCGGAGCGTCACCCTGCAGGTGATCGCGACCAGTCGCTCGCTCATCGACGATCCCGGCCTGCGGACGGCGCTGCTGGCCAGGGCCGTCGACGAGGACCCGGGCAACATCCTCGCCCGCGTCGACCACCTCTGGGCCCTCCAGGACGCGACGCGGCACGACAGCTACGCCTACCGGCAGCTGGCCGACGCGGCGGACGAGCAGCTGGCCGTCGTCAAGGCGCTCTGCCCCGACGTCCTGGTGATCCGTGCGCTGTACCGCAGCGCCTCCCAGTGGATCAACCGCTGCGCGGCCACCGGCGGCCGGGACATGGACGCCTCGAGCAAGGCCAAGAGGGCGGTCGAGGAACTGGCGCGCAAGTGCGTGGAGACCGACACGGACGACGTGGAGCACATGACCCTCGCCCGGCAGATCCGCCCCGTCGCCGAGGCCATGGAGCACGAGATCGCGGCGCTCTCCGGCGTGTGGTCGGCCCGCCACCCCTTCATGAGGTCCGCGCCCCCGCCGCGGCTGGCCTACGAGTACGCCCGCCTCGCCGGCCTCGACCCGCGGCGCCCCCGGGTGTCCGACCGCACCGCCATCCACTACCTGCGCATCGCCCTGCCGACCGAGGCGCTCAGGGCCGAGGCCCGCAAGGACCCCTGCCTCGCCGGGCTGCACGACAGCAAGGAGTACCAGGAGCTCACGGCCGCCGCCTCGACCTTCCTCGACCTCCCGGTCTTCGACTCCTGCCGACCGGCACTCGTCGAGGCCGGGCTCAGCGCCCCGACGGACTTCCTGCTCCGCACCGCGACCGCCCGTCAGCGCGCCGTCCTGGCCGAGTACCTCGACGTCTCACCGGTGCTGGTCGAACGGTTCGTCCAGATCGCCCAGCTGACCCAGCTCCACGACCGCCTGGACTGCGCCGCCACCCTGGGCCTGCTGGTGGAGTGCGGCATCGACTCCCCGGCCCGGCTGCTCGCGGAGTTCGCCCGGGACAAGGACAGGTTGTTCGAGGCCATCGGGGACGCGAACCGGGAAGGCCCGCGCATCCCGGAGGTCGACGACGTGGCGTCCTGGCTGCCGGACGCGGTCTCCACCGCCGCGGCCGCCCACCGCTCCCGGCGGGGCCGACGGGCGGCGGACCGGCTCGGCCGGATCGGCTAGGGCCTCCGGGCAGCGCATGCCGACGACCCGCGGCCGGAGCCGTGCGGCCCCGGACGGTGCGGGGCACGGGGTCGGAGGGGACGATCCGTCAAGTCCGGCCGGGTGGAACGGCCGGGGGCCGGGCCGGGGTGGTCAGTGGGGCGTGCGACGATCCGGGTCATGATCGCCTCGCTCGAATCCCTGCTGCCCGCCGCCGGGCCGCACCGCTCGACCACGTACCCCGACTGGGTCGCCGCGCACGACCCGGACGCGGCGGACGCCGCACGTAACCTGGCCGCCCTGATGGCCGACCGGCTGAACCGGTCCTGGCACAAGCCCGGCGCGTTCGTGGACACGATGGCCCGCCAGGCGCGGCAGCTCCCGCCGGCCCATCTGCCGTGGTTCTGGGACACCGTCGGGCACCGGCTGATCGGCACCGGCGGCCGGGCCGCCGGGCGGGCCTACGCGGCCGCCCGCGCGGCGGAGGCCGAGCACGGCCTGCCGGTGGACGCCGGCTACCGGCGGGCCAACGCGCTGCTGTTCGCGGCGGCCGGGGCCATGCCGGCCAAGGAGCTGGCGGCGCACCAGCGGTTCCTCACCGAGACGCTGGAGCCGGCCGCCGCGCACGCGGCCCTCGACCGGCTGCTGACCGCGTGGGCCGGCTCCTCCGCCGACCTGCCGGCCGATCTGGTCCGCCGGGCGCGGGCCTCGGCGAAGGCCGCCGGGCTCGGGGACGACGAGGTGGCGCGGCTGGTCGGCGCGGTCCTGGCGGTCACCCGCGACAAGGCGGTGCCGGACGCCCTGCTGAACGCCGCCGCTCCGCTCCTGACGGCCCATCCGCCCGAGCACCCGCTCCTGGCCGCTCTGGTCGGGATCTTCCCCGACGGCACCACGGACGGCGGCGCCTGGCTGCGGCTGCTGATCGGCTGCGGCGCCGCCGACGCCATGGCGGACGGCCGGGTGGAACCCGAGGGCGGCCTGCCCCGCTGGCTGGGGCGCTTCGTCCACATGTACCAGTACGCGGCGCAGCCCGGCGGCGGCGTGGGACGGCAGCAGCTCCCGGCCGAACTCCTCGACCTGGTAGGGCGTTTGGCCCCCCGCCTGCGGGCGGCGGGGACCCCGGTCGAGCTGCACACCACCCGCCACCACTGGCAGGGGCTGGACGCCGACCTGCTGGACGCGTGCCTCGCCGCCGACGTCGCCGTCCTCGACCCCGGCGCGCAGATCCGGATGCACTTCTGGGGCGAGCGGTCCCGGCGGGACCTCGCCGCCCTCGCCGCCGATCCGGTGTTCGGCCCCCGGCTGGAGGGCACCGTCCACGCCGGCCTGCTGCCGCAGTGGGGGCCCTCCCGTGCACGCCGCGCCGGCACCGCGGTGACGCTGCTGCCCGGCAACGACGGCATCGCCCAGGCGGTCGCCGCGCGGGTCGGCAGGCTCGTCGACACCGTCGCCGGCGGCGGCATGGCCGGCGCCGAGGAGGCCGTCGCCGAACTGGCGACCCTGCTGGACCGGCCGACCGTGACGGCCCTCGGCGGCATCGCCGACGCCCTCGCCGCGGCCGGCGCCGCCGGTTCGCTGCACCGCTCGCTGCGGGCCGGCCTGCCGGAGGAACTCGCCTGGCCCGCCCTGGAGTCGGCGTACGCCGAGCTCGCGGCCGACGCCGCCGACGCCGCAGCGGACTCCCGGGCGGCGGAGGACGAGGACGGCCCGCTCCCCGGCGTGTCCGGGGTGACCTCCACCTGGCCGGTGCTGACGGTGTTCGGACGCACCCGCGCCGTCGCCGTCGCCCCGGACGGCGTCCGGGCCTCCTGCCGGTTCACCGTGCCCGACGACGCCACCACGTTCGCGGTCCACTACGTCGGCGGCTCCTTCCTGGTCAGCTGGACCGCCAAGGACCGTCCCCACACCGCCGTCTGGGCCGACCGTCCCGACGAGCCGTTCACCCCGGACGACACGGGCGGCCTGGTGCCGTACGACGGCAGCCTGGACGGGGCGTTCGGCTTCCAGTTCGAAACGGCGGACGGCGGCGGACGGCACGGCGGCGAACGGGTGCTGCGCCCCGGCGGAACCGAGGGCATCGACCGCTACGAGCTGCAGCTCTCCGACGGGTCACGGACCTGGGCCAACGGCGTCTTCCGGCGCCGGCCGTGGGAGCTGCTGGACCCGGTCACCGGCGAGTCCCGCGGGGTCGTGGAGCTGCCGGACTTCCCGGGCCGCCCCGCGAGCACCGACCCGGCCGCCGAGCCGTCCGAGATCGGCATGGCCCTGGACGTGGAGGCACTGCAGCTGGCGCCGCTGCCGGCCGGAACGACCGACTCGCCGCTGGGCAGCCGGGACGGGCTGGTCGGCACCCGGGTGCTCTACCGCACCCCCCACCGCAACGCCGCGCCCGACCACTACCTGCTGGAGAGCGTCGACGGGCGCACCGCCCGCTTCGACGTCGACCGCCAGGGCCAGCAGCCGTGGGGGCTGTGGGCACCGCCCCAGGGCGCGGTGAAGGACGTCGTCCTCGCCGAGGCCGAGACCCGCACCGGCGTCCGCGCCTACACCGCGGACGGCAGCCTGCTGTGGGAGCTGGACGGCCACCGCTCACCCGCCAGCAGGTGGGCGAAGCGCTCCCGGCGCGCCACCGTCTCCAACGGCGTCGCCCTGCCGCCCGCCTTCTGGTACCTGCTGCGCACCCGGGACGAGGCCGGATCGCGGGCGCTGCGCGGCGTCGGGCGCACCGGCGCGGAGGCGCTGCTCGCGGCCGCCCGCGGCGGCGCCGGGGAGCTGCGCACGGCGATCGCCCGCGAACTGCCCGAGGTCACCGACCCGGTGCTGGTCGAGGCCGTCGCTGCGGTGGCCGTCCGGGCCGTCCGGGTCGAGGACCGCAGGCTCGCCCTGCACCACCGGGTCACCCTGCTCACCCAGGCGCCGCCGGCCCTGCCGGGCCGGTCCGCACCGGACACCGAGCTGGTGCCCGCCCTGTACGGGCTGGTCGGGACCGGCGGCCGGGACCCGTGGCGGCGCACTCCGGACGTGCCGCTGCCGGCCACCCTGTCCGCGCTCGCGGCCGACGGCGCCTGCCTGGCCGGCACCCTCGCCGAGGAGGTGCGGCGCCTCTCACCCCCCGCGCCGCCGCACGACTGGACGCAGTTGCTCGGCGCGATCGACGCCGCCGCCTGGCGGGCGGCCGTGGCGGCGACCGCGGACCCGTCGCGAGCCGCCCTGCTGGCGCTCCTGGACACCTGGGCGCACCAGCCGTTCGCCGCCGCCGGCAGCCGGTGGTGGGTGGGCCGGGCCCCCGCCGCGGCCCTGGACGCACTGCGCGAGGACGGGACGGCGGTGGCCTCCGCCGCGGTGCAGGCCGGATCGTCGGAGCACTGGTTCGCCGCGCCCGCCGCCCGGCACGCCGAGCCCACCGAGGGCGACCCGGTAACGAGGGCCGTTCCGGAGGCCCGGCTCGTCGTCGTCGCACGGGACGACGCCGCGCGGCTGCGGGCCCTGCTCGCCGCGATCGACGCCCACGGTCCGCTCCCCCTCCCGGAGGCCGCGGCAGCCCGGTTCGCCGAACTGACCGGCGTCCGGCGGGCGGTGGCCCGGCTCGTGGTGGCCGGCCTGGTCGCCGGGTCCGACCGCGAGGACCACCGCAGCCTGCTGCGCAAAGCCCCCTACCGGGCGACGCCCATGACCGTCGACGCCTACGACCGGCTGTGCGCACGGCTCGGCGGCGACGGCCGGCGGGCCGTCCTGGCGGCCGCACTGCCAGACGACCCGGCCGAACTGTGGCAGCCCGGCGGGGTCGACGCCGCCGTCGAACGGATGGCCGCCGCCTGGTGCGCGCGCCTCGGTGCTCAGCCCGCCGTCCACGACGAGGCTGCCGACGCGCTGGAGGCCGAGCTGGGCCTGCCCGAGGTCTGGGCCCGCCGGCTCGCCGGCGGCTACGAGGCCGCCACCGACGCGACCGTGGAGGCCGCGGGCTGGGAGCTGACGGCCACCCCGTACAGCACGGGGGTCGACGTCCGGGCCGTCCCGGCGGCCGGTGTCGAACTGCGGTACGGCACCCCGGTCGGGCTGCCCCTGCAGGTGATCGCGAGCGCCCTGGTGTGGGCGTGCACGGACCGGCCCGTCGGCGACCCGGCCGTGGCCGGCGCGGCCGCGCTCCACGACCGGCTGCGCGCCGAACTCGCCCGCCCGGAGCTGCTGCTGGATCTCGCCGGCGGATCCGTCCGGGACACCCCGGAGGGCATCGAGCAGCGCTTCGGACCGGCGCGGATACCGGTCGCGCGCGACCGCCGCAAGGAGGAGGGCCCGCTGCCGCAGACCGCCTACGACTCGGGGCCGCTGGTCGTCTGCGCGCCCGGCGGCGGCGCGTTCCTGCGTCCCGCGGCGGCGGCCGACCCGCAGGTGTGGCGCACGCTCCGCGGGATCACCGGGCTGACCCGCGAACTCGACCGGGTGGCACCCCTGCTGCCCGGCGGCGGCCTGGAACGCATGCTCGACCGGGCCCGCTCCGGCGCCGTGCCCGCCGGCGCGTACGAGGCCGACCCGCGGCAGTCCTGCCCGGAGCTGGTCGCCCGGGTGTGCGACCGGCTCGCGGTCGGCGCCGACGCCGCGGCGCTGTACCTCCAGCTCGCGACGCTCGCCGCGCCCACCGACCGCAACGTCCGCCGCTGGAACGGCTGGGCGGCCAAGCAGCACACCGCGGCACGCGAGGAACTCCTCGCCACCGGAGCGGTGGTCGAGGCCAAGCGTGCCAGGGCGGGCCGGACGCTCTTCCTGCCCGGCGACTGGACCGAACTGAAGGCCCCGCACCTCCCGTTGGAGACCGTCAAGCTCGCGGCCCACACCGTGACCCCGCTCTGGGGCAACACCGTCCGCTCCCCCTTCGTCCGGGTGCTGCCGGTCGCCCCGCTGCACGAGATGTTCGCCGCGGCCTGGCAGCGGGAGCACGGCGACGCCCCGGCGGCCTCCGACGGCTGACAGCCGGACACCGTTGCCTGCCGGGTCCGGTCCCGGTGGTGGCGGGACCGGACCCGGCAGCAACCCCAGGACGTCCGGTCTCGGGACCGGCCTCGGCGCCCGGTCCCGGCGTCCGGTCTCGACACGCACTCCGGCGCGCACTCCGTCGCAGACCAATCCTTCATCGTATGCACCCTGTGCGAACACAAACATGCTGGCGAAAAAGATCATCACTTCGAGGCAATGCGGCGGGCGCGTCGGGCCAACTGGCCGCCCCGGCGGCTAGTTTGCTCCTGGAGGTCAGCGGCCTGCGCGGACGATCGCCCCGTTCGCCCCGGCCACGTACGACGTGGACCGTGCCGGTCGCCGCTGTTACTGAAGGAGAGCCTGCTCGATGACGGTGGACACCAGCCAGCCGGCGCAGTCGGAGCCGACTGGGCGGAGCAGCCTGGGCACGGCTGCTGCCCGGAACCTCGCCACCACGACCAAGTCCGTGCCGCAGATGCAGGAGATCACCTCCCGCTGGCTGCTGCGGATGCTCCCGTGGGTGGAGGTCGAGGGCGGGACCTACCGGGTCAACCGGCGGCTGACCTACACCGTCGGGGACGGGCGCATCGAGTTCGTCCAGGACGGCGCCCGGGTCCGGGTGATCCCGCGCGAGTTGGGCGAACTCGCGGTGCTGCGCGGCTTCGACGACGTGGCCGTGCTGACCGCGCTCGCCGGCCGCTGCGTCCAGCGCGACTTCCGCGCGGGTGAGGTGCTGGTGGAGCGCGGCACGCCCGCCGAGCGGATCCACCTGATCGCCCACGGCCGGGTCGCCCAGAGCTCCGAGGGCCGGTACGGCGAGGCGGTGTCCGTGGCCGTCCTGGCCGACGGCGACCACTTCGGCGAGCACGCCCTGCTGGAGACCGGGGCGACCTGGGACTGCACCGCCACGGCCGAGACCGCCGGCACCCTGCTGACGCTCTCGCGGGCGGACTTCCACGCCGTGCTGGAGGCGGCTCCGGGCCTCCGGGCGCACGTCGACCGGTTCTCGGCGATCCCGCTCCAGCGGCAGAACCGGCACGGCGAGGCCGAGATCGCGATGTCGGCCGGCCACACCGGCGAGTTCGAGCTGCCCGGTTCGTTCGTCGACTACGAGCTCAAACCGCGCGAGTACGAGCTGTCGGTCGCCCAGACCGTGCTGCGGGTCCACTCCAGGGTCGCCGACCTCTACAACGAGCCGATGAACCAGACCGAGGAGCAACTCAGGCTCACCGTCGAGGCGCTGCGCGAGCGCCAGGAGTTCGAGCTGGTCAACAACCGCGAGTTCGGCCTGCTCCACAACGCCGCGTTCAAGCAGCGGATCCAGAGCCGCTCCGGTTCGCCGACGCCCGACGACCTGGACGAACTGCTCTGCCGCCGGCGCGGTTCCCGGTTCTTCCTCGCGCATCCCCGGGCGATCGCCGCCATCGGCCGCGGGTTCAACGCCCGCGGGCTGTACCCGGACCACGTCGACCTCGGCGGGCAGCAGGTCCCGGCGTGGCGCGGCGTTCCGATCCTGCCGTGCAGCAAGATCCCGATCAGCAGGGAGAACACCACCTCGATCCTCGTGATGCGGACGGGGGAGGACAAGCAGGGCGTCGTCGGTCTGCGCCGGACGGGGCTGGTGGACGAGTACGAGCCGGGCCTGTCGGTGCGGTTCATGGGCATCGACGAACGGGCGGTCATCTCCTACCTCGTCAGCACCTACTACTCCGCGGCGATCCTGGTGCCCGACGCGCTCGGCGTACTGGAGAACGTGCAGATCGGCCGCCGGGACGGCTAGCGCCGTCGACCCGGCCGACCGGCCCCGCCGAACCACGTGGACCCGGCGGCCAGCGGCCCGGCGAACGGCCTGCTCCCGCACACCGCCCCGTGGCGGAAGCCGGACGCAGGACCTGGACAACCGCTGCGCCGGTCCGGCATGCCCCGGCGCGCCCGGACGGGACGGCCCGGCCGCCCTGCCCGTCGGCACCCCCACCCAGCACGCACCCCCTCGGCCCCGCCCGACGTGCCCGGATCCGGGACGTTCCCACCCTTCACCAAGGAGCTACGGATGCCTGTCCCTGTGCCTCTGCCCGGCAGGGCGAGCCCGCCGTCCGCCACGTCCGGCGGCGGGGCCGGCCGACTACCCGGACCGCCTGCGGCCTTCCCGCCGGTCCCGGGGAGCGGGCCCGTGCCCGCTCCGGTCGGCGGGACCGTGCCGCAGGGCGCCGCCGCGGCGTCGACGTCCGGACCGGTGCAGGCATCCGGCTCGGTGCGGACACCCCACCCGGTGCGGCCACCGGGTCCGGCGCCGACGCCCGGCCCTGCGCCGGCGACGAGCCCGGTGCTGCAGCAGATCCTGCGCGGTCCGAGCGGCCTGGGCACGACGGGGCTCTACCTGCCCCCTCTCCAGGCGCCGACCGGACCGACCGGACAGTCCGGCCCGTCCGCGTCCGCCGAACCGGCCGAGCCTGCCGCGGGCAGGCCCGTCCCGGGTCTCTACCACCACCCGATCCCGGAGCCGGACGCCCACCGGGTGGAGGAGGTCAGCCGCAGGATCAAGGCGTGGGCGGTGGAGGAGGTCGAACTCTTCCCCCCGGACTGGGAGGACCAGTTCGACGGGTTCTCGCTGGGCCGCTACATGGTCGCGTGCCATCCCGACGCCCCGACCGTCGAGCACCTGATGATCGCCACCCGGCTGATGGCGGCCGAGAACGCCCTCGACGACTGCTACTGCGAGGACCACGGCGGCTCGCCCGTCGGCCTCGGCGGCCGGCTGCTGCTGGCGCACACCGCGCTCGACCCGCTCCACACGACGGCCGAGTACCAGCCGGACTGGGCGGAGTCGCTGCACGCGGACGCGCCGCGGCGCGCCTACCGCTCGGCCATGCAGTACTTCGTCCAGCAGGCCGGCCACTCCCAGGCCGACCGGTACCGGCACGACATGGCCCGGCTGCACCTGGGGTACCTCGCGGAGGCGGCCTGGGCCGAGACGGACCACGTGCCGGAGGTGTGGGAGTACCTGGCAATGCGCCAGTTCAACAACTTCCGCCCCTGCCCGACCATCACCGACACCGTGGGCGGCTACGAACTCCCCGCGGACCTGCACGCCCTGCCCGCCATGCAGCGGGTCATCGCGCTCGCGGGGAACGCGACCACGATCGTCAACGACCTGTACTCGTACACCAAGGAACTGGCCGGCCCCGGCCGGCACCTGAACCTGCCCGTGGTGATCGCCGAGCGCGAGGACTGCTCCGTCCGCGAGGCCTACCTGAAGGCCGTCGAGGTCCACAACGACCTGATGCACGCCTTCGAGGCCGCGGCCGCCGACCTCGCCGCCGAGGTCCCCCATCCCGTGGTGCTGCGCTTCCTGCGCGGCGTCGCCGCCTGGGTCGACGGCAACCACTACTGGCACCAGACCAACACCTACCGCTACAGCCTGCCCGATTTCTGGTAAGAACCGGTAAGAACGGAATCATCTGTGACCAACACTCAGCTCGCCGCCGCCCCCGCCTCGGCCGTGATCCCCGGCCCGGCGACTCCCTACCAGGGCGACATCGCGCGCTACTGGGACCACGAGGCCCGGCCCGTGAACCTTCGCCTGGGCGACGTCGACGGTCTCTACCACCACCACTACGGCATCGGTGACGTCGACCACGCCGCCCTCGGCGACCCCGAGGACAGCACGTACGAGAAGAAGCTGATCGCCGAGCTGCACCGCCTGGAGTCGGCGCAGACCGACGTCCTCCTGGACCACCTCGGCGCCGTCGGTGCGGACGGGACCCTCGTGGACGCCGGCTGCGGCCGCGGCGGCTCGATGGTGATGGCCCACCAGCGCTTCGGGTGCAAGGTCGAGGGCGTCACCCTGTCGGCCAAGCAGGCCGAGTTCGCGAACGGACGCGCCCGTGACCTGGGCATCGGCGACCACGTCCGCGCCCGCGTGTGCAACATGCTCGACATGCCGTTCGAGACCGGTCGGGTCTCGGCCTCGTGGAACAACGAGTCGAGCATGTACGTCGACCTCCACGACCTCTTCGCCGAGCACGCGCGGATCCTCGGCGTCGGCGGTCGGTACGTCACCATCACCGGCTGCTGGAACCCCCGGTACGGCCAGCCCTCGAAGTGGGTCTCCCAGATCAACGCGCACTTCGAGTGCAACATCCACTCCCGCCGGGAGTACATGCAGGCCATGGCCGACAACCGGCTCGTCCCGCAGGCCGTCGTCGACCTGACCCCGGCGACCCTGCCGTACTGGGAGCTGCGGGCCACGTCCTCGCTGGTCACCGGCATCGAGGAGGCGTTCATCAACTCCTACAAGGACGGCTCGTTCCAGTACGTGCTGATCGCGGCCGACCGCGTCTGAACCCGCCGAGCGGGCGGGGCCTGCGGTCCGCCGCGGCTCCGTGACGGCACCGAGAGGCTGCCACTCCCCCAGGGGGTGGCAGCCTCGACCGGTGCAGCGGTGGGAGCAGCCGACGGGCGCCGGACGGATCACCCGTTCGGCCCCTTCGCCCGAGGGCCCGGCACGCGCCCCGCACCGCGCGCGGAAAGGATGGTCGCGCGGCGGCCCCTCCCGGGCCGCCCGACGACCTTACGGAGGCCCCCATGGCCACGACCTCCCGCCCGGCCGCCCCGGTCCTGGAACCGGCCGCCACCGATCTGGCGAAGGCCACCGACCCGCACCCGCGCATCTACGAACTCGCCCCGGCCGAAGGCCGCGACGCCCTGGCCGGCCTGCAGACCGGCGCCGGCGTCGACAAGCCCTCGGTCGACGAGGAGTGGCTCGACGTCGACGCCGGTGCGCACGGCACGGTCCGCACCCGCATCGTCCGGCCGGCCGGCGTCACCGGCGTCCTGCCGGTGATCTTCTACATCCACGGTGCGGGCTGGGTCTTCGGGGACGAGAACACCCACGACCGCCTCGTGCGCGAACTCGCCGTCCGCGCGAACGCCGCCGTCGTCTTCCCCGTCTACACCCGCGCGCCCGAGGCCAAGTACCCGACCCAGATCGAGCAGAACTACGCCGTCGGCCAGTGGCTCAAGGACCACGGCCCGGCCAGGAGCCTCGACCCCGGCACCGTGGCGGTCTGCGGCGACTCGGTCGGCGGCAACATGTCGACCGTCTTCGCGATGATGAACGCCGAACGCGGCGGGCTGCGCCTCGCCTGCCAGGTGCTGCTCTACCCGGTCACCGACGCCGCCTTCGACACCCCCTCCTACCTGCAGTTCGCCGAGGGCTACTTCCTCACCCGCGAAGGCATGCAGTGGTTCTGGGACCAGTACACCACCGACCCCGCCGAGCGCGCCGACCCGCACGCCTCACCGCTGCGCGCCTCCGCCCAGCAGCTCCGGGCGATGCCGCCGACCCTGATCATCACCGACGAGGCCGACGTGCTGCGCGACGAGGGGGAGGCCTACGCCGCGAAGCTGCGTGCCGCCGGGGTCCAGGTCACCGCGGTCCGCGTCCTGGGCATGGTGCACGACTTCATGATGCTCGACAGCCTGCGCGACACAGCCGCCAACAACGTCGCCCTGAGACTCGCCGGAGACACCCTGCGCGACGCCCTCCACGGGTGGTGAGCCGACCCCTCACCGCGGGGACCCCGGGCTCGCCGACGGCACCGACCGCACCGCCCTCTTCCGGTTCAGCCGACCCGGCGGCCCGGGCCACCTCGCACGGGTTCCAGCCGCAGCCGCCGCGCCGGCCAGGGCGGCGGCTCGGCCGGGCCGAACCAGACCCGGACGTCCTCGCCGGTGCGGACGGGCAGGCGGGGGAAGTCGTTCCCGGCGTGTTCGGTGCGGTGCAGCGCATGGGCCGGGCCGAGGTGCCGGGCGGCGTAGGCGTCGAAGGCGGCCGGGTCGGCGGGGTGGCAGACGGTGGCGAGCACCGTGCGGGCGGCCGGGTCGGGGGTGTAGCCGCGGCCGTTCAGGAGGAGGACGTCGTCGCTGTCGACCATGGTGGCGTTGGCCGCGTCGCGGTGCGCCCGCCAGACCGGGCCGCCGTAGAAGGCCTCCAGCGAGCGGCGCCGACGGTCCATGTCGGGGAAGGACCGCAGCCAGACGAAGCGGTCCGGGTCGTCGAGGTCGCGGAACCGGCCGCCGACGGTGATGCCGGCCGCCTGCTGGCCGGTCACGAACTCGCGCTCGAACAGCTCGATCAGGGTCTCCCGGGCGCCCGGATGCAGGGTGTACTGGCGCAGCTCCACGATGCTCATGCGCCGCAGGCTAGGGGCACTCCCCTGACATCCCCCGTCAGGGGATACTGACCGGCATGCGTGCGAGTCGGCTGGTCTCCCTGCTCCTGCTGCTCCAGAACCGGGGACGGCTGACGGCCGAACAACTCGCCGAGGAGCTGGAGGTGTCCGTCCGCACCGTCTACCGGGACGTCCATGCGCTCGCCGCCGCCGGGATCCCGCTGTACGGCGAGGCCGGGCACGAGGGCGGCTACCGGCTGGTCGACGGGTACCGGACCCGGCTCACCGGGCTGACGGCCGAGGAGGCGCAGGCCGCCTTCCTCGCCGCGCTCCCCGGCGCCGCCGCCGACCTCGGCCTCGGCGAGGCGCTCGCCGCCGCCCGGCTGAAGCTGCACGCCGCCCTTCCGGCGGAGGTGCGCGAGCACGCCGGGCGGGTCCAGGAGCGCTTCCTGCTCGACGCCCCGGGCTGGTACGGCGATCCGGACGACACCCCGCACCTCGCGGCCGTCGCCGCCGCGGTGTGGACGCGGCGGGCGGTGGTCCTGCGGTACCGGCGCTGGCGGGCACCGGAGGAGATCGAGCGGCGGGTCGAACCGTACGGGCTCGTGCTCAAGGCGGGCCGCTGGTACCTGGTCGCGGGCGGGCCGACCGGGATCCGCACGTACCGAATCGACCAGATCGTCGGACTCCGCACGCTGGAGGAGGGGTTCGCGGTGCCGGACGGGTTCGACCTGGGCGGGTACTGGGCGGCCTACCTGGCGGACTTCCGGGGCCGGCTGCACACCGGCGAGGCGCTGGTCCGGCTCACCCCGGAGGGTGCCCGCCGGCTCGGGGTGCCGCGGGCGGGCGACGGCTGGACGGAGGCCCGCGTCCCGATCGAGTCGGTCGACCACGCCCACGGAGAGTTCCTGCGGCTGGGGGCCGACGTGGTGGTGCTCGCACCGGCGGAACTGCGCGACCGCATCGCCGGGACGGTCCGGGCCCTGGCCTCGCAGTACGTCGGGGCGCCGGAGGTGGCCGGGTGAACCGCCGTGGTGCCGTCCTGCCGGCCGGTGCGTGGAAGGCGCGGAGGGGGGCAGACGGCCGGCGGTGACCGCCCGGCCGTCGGGCGGGCCGGGAAGGGGTGGTTGCGATGGTGTCTGCCGTCCGCGGTGCGACGGTCCGTGGCGGCGTCGGGGGCCGGGTGCTGCGCGGGGCCGGCCGTGCGGGCTTCGTCGCCAGGGGCGTGGTCTACGTCCTGGTGGGAGTCCTGGCGTTGCAGATCGCCGGGGACCGCGGCGGTGAGGAGGCCGACCGCCGGGGTGCGCTCCACCGGATCGCGGAGCAGCCCTTCGGGGCGGTCGTGCTGTGGGCACTGGTCGTCGGCTTCGCCGGAATGGCGCTGTGGCGGGCCTCGACGGCGGTGTTCGGTGAAGCCGGGGAGACGCGTACCGCCGGTCGGGTTCTCTGTGCGGGCCGGGCCGTGTTCTACGCCTCCGTCTGCTCGGGGACGCTGAGGTTCGCAGCCGGCGCCGGCGAGGGTTCGAGCAGTGACGCGGCCTCTCGTGACTGGACGGCGGCCGTGATGAGCCGTCCCGGTGGGCGGTACGTGGTGGCCGGCGCCGGCGCCGTGCTCCTGGCCGTCGGAGTCGCCATCGCCGTCCGCGCGGTGCAGCGCCGCTTCCTCAAGAAGCTGGACACCGGTTCGATGGACCGGCGCGTGCGGTCGGCGGTGACCGCGACCGGAGTCGTCGGCAATGTCGCCCGCGGGGCGGTCTTCGGGGCTGCCGGGGTCTTCGTGCTCGTGGCCGCGGTCCGCTTCGATCCGGGGCGGGCGAAGGGCATGGACGACACCCTCCGCTCCTTCGCGGACGGCGCGGCCGGTCCATGGCTGCTCGTGGCCGTGGCAGCGGGCCTGGTCCTGTTCGGCGTGTTCTCCTTCGCCTCGGCCAGGTGGCGGCGGCTGTGAGCGACGCCCGAGGGCGCTCGCCATCGGCTTCGCGTGCCGGTGGCGGCCGTCCGAGCGGGAGCGGATCGCCCGGCACGACCTCGTCGAGGGCTCCGCGACGGTCGCGAGCGCCGGCCGCCGTGTGCCGATCCGCCCCGGCCGGCCGCGCGGTGCATCGACCGCCGCCGATTGGGCATGCGCTCCGCGCGGGCCCCGGCAGCGGGGTCCGGCAGCCGGGGCCGCCCGCCGGGTGACGTGCCCGCCGTCGGCGGCTCCGGGCACGGTCATCTCCTCGGACGGAGGCGGACTCCCATGGCCTGGATCCTGTTCCTGGTGCTCCTCGCGATCGTGCTCGGCCTCATCGGCGTGGCCGCGCACGGTCTGCTGTACCTCCTGTTCATCGGCATCGTCGTCCTCCTCGTCGCGGTGGCCCTCGGGGGCGCGCGCTTCCGCAGGAGCGGCCGGCGTCCCAGCCGGTAGGAAACCCGCTGGCGCGCGGCACGGAAATCGGCGAGGCTCGCCGGCATGGTCTCGGTGGTGCAGAACGTGGCGGTCGACTGTGCGGACGCCTACGGGCTGGCCCGGTTCTGGAGCAGGGTGACCGGCCGGCCGCTGCATCCCGACGACCGGCCGGGCGATCCGGAGGTCCGGGTCATGCTGGCCGAGGGCCCGGTCCTGTACTTCAACCAGGTGCCCGAGGCCAAGACGGTCAAGAACCGGCTCCACCTCTGCCTGCGCCCGGAGACCTCGCGCGACCGGGAGGTCGAACGGCTCCTGGGCCTCGGCGCCACCCTCGTCGCCGACCGCCGCGATCCCGACGGCTCCGGCTGGGCGGTCCTCGCCGATCCCGAGGGCAACGAGTTCTGCGTGCTGCGCAGCGAGTCCGACCGGGCCGCGGCGGCGTCCTGAGGACCCCGACGGGCAGTGGTTGCCGAGGGTCGGGGCGGGCAGACGCTACCCGTCGCGGGGCCGCCCCGCGGCGGAGCGCGGGACTCGACGGACCGGAGGCCACCGATGATCCAGCTCGCAGACGTCCGCGAGTGGCGCCAGCACGACGTCGTCGACCAGGACGCCAAGAAGATCGGTGTCCTGGAGTCGGTCTACGTCGACACGGCGACCGACGAACCGTCCTTCGCCACGGTCACCGTCGGCCTGCCGACCCGCCACCGGCTCGTCTTCGTCCCGCTCGACGGAGCCACCGCCGGACCCGGCTACCTGAAGGTCGCCCATCCGAAGGCCCTGGTGAAGGACGCGCCGTCGATCGACACCGACGGCGTCCTGGCCGCCGACCAGGAACCGGCCGTCTTCGCCCACTACCAGCTCGACTACGCGCCCGGGGCCGGCGGCGAACGCCGCCTCGCCCGCCGCTGACGGACCGGCCGGTGCCCCCGCGGAAACAGCGGACGGCGTACCGCGCAGGCCGGGTGGATCGCCCGGCTGAGCGATCCGACCGGAGGGATCGGAGGTTCGGCCCGCGGCCGTCGTGCGAGGCCGTGAGCCGGCCGCGGCGCTGCACCGTGCCGGCATTCTGCGCCGATCGGCCGGCCTCGGCCGGTCAGTTGCCGTACGCCCGGGGTGCCACGTGGGAGGCCGGGTCGTACCGGCTGCGCGAGCGCTCGGATCGGGGGCCTTCGCCCACGCGGCGGGCCCGCGGTCCTCGACCCGGTCGGGCTCCTCGTCCACGGGCCGGTCGCCGCGCAGGTCGCCCAGGGGCTCGGCGGGGCACGACCCGGCGCCGCGGCCCCGCGAGGGCGCACGGCCGGGTGGCACGGGCCCCGGCGGTCACCGAGCGGTCGTCCGGGAGCGACAACCGCCCACCGCCTGCCGATACTGACCAGGACGACTCGAACGCCCAGGTACACCCTCGCCCAGGGACACCGCACGGATGACCTTCTTCGACAGGCTCGGTCCGCACCGGGAGAGCCACGCCGCCGGCCGGGCCGGGTGGCTGCGGGCCGCCGTGCTCGGCGCCAACGACGGTCTGGTCTCCGTCGCCAGTCTGATGGTCGGCCTCGCCGCCAGTGGGGCGAGCACCTCCACCGTCGTCACCGGCGGCCTGGCGGGCCTCTCCGCCGGGGCGATGTCGATGGCCGCCGGCGAGTACGTCTCCGTCAGCTCCCAGGTCGACGTCGAGACCGCCGACCGGGCCAAGGAGGCCCGCGAGCTCGCCGAAGCCCCCGAGGCGGAACTCGACGAACTCACCGCCATCTACGAAGGCCGCGGCGTCCCGCGCGACCTCGCCCGGCAGGTCGCCGAGGCCCTGCACGAGGCCGACCCGCTCCAGGCCCATCTGCGCGACGAGCTCGGCCAGAGCGAACACACCGCCGCCCGTCCGGTCCAGGCCGCGCTCGCCTCCGCCGCCAGCTTCCTCGCCGGCGGACTCGTCCCCTTCCTCGGCCTGCTCGCAGGATCGGCCGGCGCACGCCTGTGGCTGATCGTCGCCGTCACCCTCTGCGGCCTCGCCCTGGCGGGCGTGCTCGCCGCCCTCGCCGCCGGCACGGCCGTCCTCCGGCCGACCCTGCGCGTCGTCATCGGCGGCGGACTCGCGATGGCCGTCACCGCAGCCGTCGGCCAGCTCGCCCAGGTGTCCGGCGTGTGAGCCCCGGGCACCGCACGGCGAGAGCAGCCGACCGGCCGGGGACGGCCCCGAGCGCCGGCCACCTCCCGGCCGGGACAGTGCCGGTCGACGTGCCGCCGCCCCTCACCATCCGACCGACGACCGGGCCCACAGCCACTCGGCCGTGCCGCGCCCGGCGCCCCGACCGCGGGGGCGGCCGGCCACGACGGCACGGTGAGCGTGCCGTTCGGCTCACGGTCCGGGGCCGGAGGGCCCAGGCCGTCGTCCACTGCCCTGTCCGGACAGGCTGGAAGAGGGGATGCCGAGGAGGTGGTCACGGTGATGTACGGGGACGGTGGAGGCTGGGCGTGGATGATGTTCCTGCCGCTGCTGTGGACCGGCCCGGCCGGGCCGATCGGCTGGGCGACCGTCCGTCTCGCCCACCGGCCGGCCGAAAGGCAGGGCGAGAGCGCCCGGCCCGAGCACCGAGTGCAGCACCCGCACATCCACTCCCGCCGGGCGCTTCGCCGGCCGGGCCGGGAACGGCCGCACGGAGCCGTTCCCGGCAGGCCGTGGAGATCAGGCCGAGGCCACGACCGCACCACCGCTTCGGCGCCGGACCGCCGGTCCGAGCGCCAGAGCGCCAGGTCCGGTCACCGCGATCAGCAGGAAGGCCCAGCAGAACATCGCCGCGGGCTCGCCGCCGTTCTGGATCGGCCACAGGCCGTGCTCCTGGTGGACGCCGAAGTAGGCGTAGGCCATCGAACCGGAACAGAGCAGCGCGGCCGGGCGGACGACCAGCCCCAGCAGGACGAGGGCGCCCGCAGCCAGCTGGATGACGGCCGCCCACCAGCCGGGCCACTGCCCGACCTGCGGCGCCCTACCGTGGGCGCCGCCGAGGACGCCGAACAGGGTCGCGGCGCCGTGGCACGCGAAGAGGAGCGAGACCACGGAGCGGAACAGCCCCAGCACGGTGGGGCGGGCGCGCTCGACGAGCAGCGAGAGGTCTGCGGACACTGGGGACTCCTTGGGTGGGGAGGAGGAGATCGGGCAGGCGGCCGGAATCGGTCGGACGCGCGACGACGGCCGGCACCGGCCGCACACTCGGACCGGATGTGACGCCCGCACACCAAGACTGACGACATGTCATGTCCCTGGCCAGATCTGTGAACCTCTGAACTTCCTCTGAATCCCGCCGCTCAGGCCTCGGTGCGGCAGTCGTCGGGTCCCGGGCTCCGTGCGGGCAGCAGGGCGCGGCCGCGCCCACCGCCGGACGCACGGCGAGGCGGCGGCCCCGTGCGCGCCCCCTACGCTGGAGCCATGCACGACACGGGTACGGACACTGCGGCGGTACGGGTGCTCGTGGTCGAGGACGATACGGGGATCGCCCGGTCCCTGGTCAGGGGTCTGCAGCGGGCCGGGTACGTGGCGCAGAGCGTCGGGACGGGCCGCGCGGCCCTCACCGCCGTCCCGCCCCCGGACGTGGTCCTGCTCGATCTGGGGCTGCCCGACCTGGACGGCGTCGAGGTGTGCCGCCGGCTGCGGCAGCACGGCGACGCGGCGATCATCGTGGTGACCGCTCGGGGTGAGGAGGGCGACCGGGTCTCGGCCCTGGACGAGGGCGCGGACGACTACCTCGTCAAGCCGTTCGGCCTGGCCGAGTTGCTTGCCCGGATCCGCGCGGTGCTCCGCCGCATGCGCCCCGCCGAACCGGACCTGCTGCGCCACGGCGTGCTCACCGTCGACCGGCGGACGCGCAAGGTGAGCGTCGGCGGGACCGAGGTCGCCCTGACCCCGAAGGAGTTCGACATCCTGGAGTGCCTGGCCGTCGACCCGGGCCGGGTGGTCTCCCGCCAGGAGATCCTGGAACGCGCCTGGGACGAGCACTGGTACGGGCCCACCAAGGTGCTGGACGTTCACATGGCCGCACTGCGCCGCAAGCTCGGTGTGCCCGGCCTGGTCGAGACGGTCTACGGCCGGGGCTTCCGCCTCGGCGAACCGGGCTGAGCGGCATGACCCGCCGGATCGCACTGACCGTCCTGGCCCTGGTGACCGTCCTCCTGGTGCTCGCCGTCGTCCCGCTGGGGGTGCTGCTGACGCAGCGTGAGGAGACCTCCTTCCGCAGCGCGGCCGAGGCCGCGGCACGGACGCTCGCCTCCGCCGCCGAGGAGAACCTCTCCGACCACAAGCCGGACACCGACCTGCGCGAGCTGCTCGACGAGACGCAGGACGAGGGCGGCTGCGCGGCCGTCTACGACGCCGCGGGCAAGGTGATCGCCCGCACCTCGTGCGCCGCCGCGACCTCCCGGACCGCCCGCGGCCTGGTGGCCGCGGCCCTCGCCGACGCACGCACGGTCGCCCACCGGTCCGGCGACACCCTGACGGTGGCCACGCCGGTCGGTGACAGCGCGGACGCGGTCGGCACGGCCGTCCTGGTGCGGTCCGCCGATCCGCTGGACGACCGGACCGCCGTGGTCTGGGCCTGGCTCGCACTCATCGGCGTCGTCGGGCTCGTCCTCGGGACCCTGGTGTCGGTGCGGCTGGCCCGCTGGGTGGGGCGTCCGCTCCAGGCGGTCGACGCCGCAGCCCGGCACCTGGGCGAGGGCGCGCTGGACGTCCGGGCCCCGGCGGACTCCGGGCCCGAGGAGGTGCGCCGGCTCGCCGCCACCTTCAACACCATGGCGGCACGCACCGAGGCCCTGGTGCACGGACACCGGGCGGTGACCGCCGACGTGTCCCACCAGCTGCGGACCCCGCTGACGGCACTGCGGCTGCGGCTGGACCTGCTGGCCGCGGACGCCGAGGGCGAGGACGCGGTCGAGCTCGCCGGTGCCCAGGAGGAGATCGCCCGGCTGTCTCGCCTGGTGGACGGCCTGCTGGCGGCCGCCCGCGCCGAGAACGCCGTACCCAGGCCCGTCCCCGTGCGCGTGGACGAGGTCGTCGCGGAGCGGATCACCGCCTGGGAGCCGGTGGCCGCCGAACGGCAGGTGGAACTGGCCTCGCACAGCCCCGGCCGGCCCGTCGTGTACCTCGGCGCCGGCGACCTGGAGCAGCTGCTCGACAACCTGCTGGCCAACGCCCTGGAGGCGGTGCCCGGAGGCGGCCGCATCCGGGTGGAGGCGGCGTCCGCGGCGGCGTCCTTCGGGCCCGGCACGGAACTGCGGGTCGTCGACGACGGGCCGGGGATGAGTCCCGAAGCCCGGGCCACCGCGTTCCGGCGCTTCGGCAATCCGGAGGCGCGCGGCACCGGCCTCGGCCTGGCCATCGTGCACCGGCTGGCGACCGCCAACGGTGGCACGGCCCGACTGGAGGAGACCGCGGGCGGCGGTCTGACCGTGGTGCTGGAACTCCCCGCCGTCCCGCGCGGGCAGGGGCCGGAGCCGGGCCGTCCCCCGCAGCGGACGGGTTGAGCCAGCCGTCGTCGGGCGGTCCCCCGCCCGTTCCCGACCGCCGTGGGGTCGGGTGTCCGCCCGCCTTTACGGGATCCGAAGGATTTCTGAACGGGATCCCGACCGCCCGTGTCGGACGCTGGAGACGGACGGTCCGGAGGCGACCCCGCCGTCCGCACCCCTTCATGACGGGTGCCGGGACGCCACCACCGGAGGTGCACCATGCCGGACTCCGACCCGCGGGACGGCTTCGCCGCCCGTCGGCGCGAGCGGGGGCTGCGCCGCGTCAGCGCGGTCACCGCAGCCCTCCTGACCACGGCCACCGCGGGCACGGCGGTGCTCGGCGCGGAGTACCGCGCCCTGCTGCCGGGTGCCACCGCCGCGCCCGCGACGTCACCCGCCTCCGGGACGCCGGGCACGACCGGGACGACGAACCCCCGGTCGGCCCTGCGGCCTCCGTCCCGTGCCCCGGCCCCGGTCGCCCCGCACAGCCGGGCACCCTCCGCCACCACCGGTGCGTCATGACCACCCCGATCGTGCGGCACACCACCACGACGTTCCCGGCCCTCGGAACGACGGCGGTGCTGCTGGTCGCCGAACCCGCCGCCACGGCCGCCGCCCTCCGGGTGCTGGAGGAGGAACTCGCGGCGATCGACCTCGCGTGCAGCAGGTTCCGGCCCGACTCCGAGCTCTCCCGGGCCAACGGCGCCGACGGAGCGGTCACCGCCGGACCGCTGTTCGCCGAGGCGATCGACGCGGCACTGCGGGCGGCCCGGGCCACCGACGGCGCAGTCGACCCCACGGTCGGCCCCTCCGTGGCGGCACTCGGCTACGACCGCACCTTCGCCTCCGTCAGCCCCGAGGACGTGGGTCCGGTGACCGCCGTCCGGCCGTCCGGCTGGCGCACCGTCGGCTGGGACCCCCGAACGCGCCGGCTGTACCTGCCGCCGGGCACCGCCCTCGACCTCGGAGCGACGGCGAAGGCACTGGCCGCGGACCGCGCGGCCGCACGGGCGGCACACACGGCGGGTTGCGGCGTCCTGGTCTGCCTCGGCGGTGATCTGGCGGCGGCCGGCCCCGCCCCGGCGGGGGACTGGCAGGTCGCGGTCGCCGACGACCACGCAGCCCCGGCGGACGGGGTGGGTCCGGTGGTGTCCGTCACGGGCGGCGGCCTGGCAACCTCCGGCACCACCGTGCGGAGCTGGCGGCGGGGCGGCCGGGTTCTTCACCACATCGTGGACCCGGCCACCGGGGACGTCCCGGCCCCGCTCTGGCGGACGGTCAGCGTCGCCGCGGCGACCTGCGTGGACGCCAACACCGCCGCCACCGCTGCGATCGTGCGGAGCGCGCACGCCCTCGGGTGGCTGCACCACCTCGGCCTGCCGGCCCGCCTGGTGCGGACCGACGGCTCCGTCGTGGTCGTCGGCGGCTGGCCGGCGGACACGGCCCCCGCCCCTGCGCCCGGCAGCGGCTCCGGCCTCAGTGCCGGCGCCGGTGCCGGTGCCGGGCCGGGACTCGACAGCACGGCGGGAGTTCCCCGATGACCGGCACCGTCCGGCTCGCGACCACCGCGCCGAGCCCGCTCTGGTACGCGACCCGGGCCGGCGGCACCGTCGCCCTGCTCCTGCTCACGGCCACCCTCGTCCTGGGGATCGCCGCAGGCGGCCGGTACGCGCCGAAGCGGATCGCCCGGTTCGAGATCGGGGCGCTGCACCGCAACCTCTCGCTCCTCACCACGGTGTTCCTCGGCCTCCACATCGCCACCGCGATCGCCGACCCGTTCGTCCGCCTGAGGTGGCTGGACGCGGTCGTGCCGTTCGCCTCCTCCTACCGCCCGTTCTGGCTGGGCCTCGGCGCCCTGGCCGTCGACCTGCTGCTCGCCGTCCTGGTGACCAGCGCGCTACGGCTGCGGATCGGCCGCCGGAGCTGGAAGGCGGTGCACTGGTTCGCCTACGCGCTCTGGCCTCTGGCGCTCCTCCACGGGGCGGGGACCGGGACGGACACCCGACTGACCCTGCAACTCGGCCTCGCCGCCGGCTGCCTGGCTGCCGTGGTGACGGCGGTGTGGTGGCGCCTGCTCCGGGCCGGCCCCGGTCACCGGGCCGGCCGGCTGTGGGCCGCCCTGGCGGCGGCAGCCGTCCCCGCCCTCGTGGCGGCGCTGCTGGTGGCCGGGCCGGCGCGGACCGGATGGGCGCACCACGGCGGCACCACCGTACGGCCCGGCACCGTCGCCACCGACCGGCAGACCGCCGGCGACGACGGCAACGACGGAGGGGAGGACGAGTGATCCCGCGGACCCGCGCCGTGGCAGCACCACAGCCCACGGGCATCCCCGAAGGACCGGCCGATGCCCGGCTGCTGCACGGTTGGTACAGCACGGGCGGCCCGGCCGGACTGGCCGAGCACCTGGAGCGGTACGGCCCACCGCCCACCGCGTCCGGACGCCGGGCCGCGGACCGGCTGATCCGGGCCGTCGAGGAGGCCGGCCTGACCGGGCGCGGCGGCGCCGCCTTCCCCACCGGCCGCAAGCTCCGCTCGGTCGCCGCGCGGCGCGGCCGGGCCGTGGTCGTCGCCAACGGCATGGAGAGCGAGCCGGCCAGCGGCAAGGACGCCGCTCTGCTCGACCTCGCCCCGCACCTCGTCCTCGACGGCGCCGTCCTGGCCGCGGCGGCCGTGGGAGCATCCGCCGTCCACCTCTGTCTGGCCCGCACACGGCCGTGGCAGCTCGCACGGCTGACCGCGGCCGTCGACGAACGCGGCCGGGCGGGTCTCGACCGGCTGCCCGTCCGGGTGCACGCCCTGCCCCACCATTACGTCTCCAGTGAGGAGACCGCGCTGGTGCACTGGCTGAACGGCGGTGACGCCCGTCCCACGGCCGCCCCGCCGAGGCCGTTCGAGAAGGGCGTGGGCGGGCGCCCCACGCTCGTCGACAACGTGGAGACCCTGGCCCACCTCGCCCTCGTCGCCCGATACGGACCCCGGTGGTTCCGCAGCGCGGGCAGCCCGGACGCGCCCGGGACGACCCTGGTCACGGTCTCCGGGTCGGTCCGCGCCCCCGGCGTCCGGGAGATCCCCCTCGGCACCCCGGTCGGGTCCGTCGTCGAAGCCGCCGGCGGCGCGTCGGAGCCGCTCGGCGCGGTCCTCGTCGGCGGGTACTTCGGCAGCTGGCTGCCGCTCTCCGCCGTGGGCGTGCCGTTCAGCAGGGCCGGCCTCGCCGGGCTCGGTGCCGGGCCGGGCGCGGGGGTGCTGGTCGCGCTCCCCCGCGACGCGTGCGGCCTCGCCGAGACCGCCGGGGTGCTCCACCACCTCGCCGTCCAGAGCGCGGGGCAGTGCGGTCCCTGCCGGTTCGGGCTGCCCGCGGTCGCGGAGGACTTCGCGCAGCTCGCTGCCGGGCACACCGACCCCGGGCTGCTCGACCGGCTGAGCCGCCGCACCAAGCTGCTGGCCGGGCGCGGTGCCTGCCGCCACCCCGACGGCGCTTCGCGGCTCGCCGCGACCGCCCTGGAGGTGTTCGCCGACGACGTGCGCCAGCACGTGCTGGGCGGGCCGTGCGGCGCCGCCGGGCGACGCTCCGTCCTCACGGTGCCCGCTGCGGCGGACCCGGAGAGCGAGGGATGGCGGTGAGCGGGCACCGCCGACTCACCGTGGACCGCATCGCCTGCGACGGCCGCGGCCTCTGTGCGGAGCTGCTGCCCGAACTGGTCGTCCTCGACGAGTGGGGCTACCCGATCCTCGTCGGGCCCGACGTCCCCGACGAGTTGCTGTCCGAAGCCCGGCGCGCGGTCACGGCCTGCCCTGTCCTCGCCCTGCGGATCGAACGCACCCGTCCCGGCCGAACGTGACCTGAACCACTTCTTAGTGCCCGCTCGGGCACACTGCTCGCGGCCTCGCACCGGGCGGGCCGCCGTCCCGCGCACCCCTGCGCGGTCCTGCACCAGCGGAAGGCGGAGCCATCACATGCTCTCGACAGGCAGCAACGCGGCCTCGGCCGACAGCGCCGCGCCGATCCCGGCGGGTCGGCTCGGCGGGCCTGAGGGGAACCGGCGACTGATCGCCGCCACCGGAGCCCTCCTGCTGCTGCTCCTGGCGGCCCAGGGCGTGACCGTCCTGTTCCTGGACCGGCTCCTCACCTGGCACTTCTTCATAGGCATGGTGCTGGTCGGCCCGGTCGTGCTCAAGCTCGGCAGCACCGGCTACCGCATCCTGCGCTACTACACCGGCAGTCCCGCCTACCGTCGGCAGGGGCCGCCCCATCCGCTGCTACGGCTGCTCGGCCCGGTCGTGGTCGCCACCACGCTCGCCGTCCTGGCCACCGGGGGCGCCCTCGCCCTCCTTGGCCGCGACACCGGGGCGCTGCCCGTCCTCTTCCTCCACAAGGCCGCCTTCGTCTGCTGGGCGGCGGCAACCACCGTCCACGTCCTGGCCCACGTGTGGCGCCTGCCCGGGCTGATCGGCGCCGACCTGCGGCTGCGGGCCGCCCGGCACGGCCGACCCCGCGTCCGCGGAGCCGCGGTCCGCTGGTCGCTGCTGCTCGCCGCGCTCGGCGCGGGCCTCGCCCTCGCGCTGGCCGGTGCACCGACGGCCGGCCGGTGGCACGCGTCCACCCAGCACGCCAAGCGGCACCACACCGACCGCGCTGTCACCGGATCGCCGGTCCGCGACCGGATCCCCGAAGCACGGCTCGTCTGACCTCCTGCGGTACAGCGCCACGCCCGCCCCCATGGCCCGCCTTCGACAGCGACGGAGCGGCCCGGCGCCCGGCAGTCGGCGCCACGCCCCGGTGGTCGACGGGACGGGCCGCACCCTCGCAGCCGGATCGGGCCCGTGGAGGGACGCGGGATGCGGCCATCCGGGCGTATCCCGCGGTGTCCGGCGGCGGCCTCCCGCTCGTGGGGAACCGATCTGTGCGACAGATGGAAGCGGACGGCGGCCGAGGAGGACACACGACATGACGGCGCACGGCGGTGCCCCTCGTCCGGCGGCCGAAGGCGGTGTCATCGGCGTCGACGGCCTGGCGGCCCTGGTGGACGTGCTGCTGGCCCGGGGCTTCACGGTGGTGGGGCCGACCGTGCGGGACGGGGCGATCGTCCTCGACGAGCTGGCCTCCGCCGATCAGCTGCCGTACGGCTGGGGCGTCGAGTTGGAGGCCGGGTCGTACCGGCTGCGCGAGCGCTCCGACCGGGCGGCCTTCGCCCACGCGGCGGGCCCGCAGTCCTGGAAGTCCTACCTGCACCCGGCGAGGGTCCGCCAGTGGCGGGCCGACCGGTCGGCGGGCGGACTGGCGGTGGAGTCGGACGAGCCGGTGCCGCACCGCTTCGCGTTCCTCGGGGTGCGCCCGTGCGATCTGCGGGCCATCGCCGTCCAGGACCGCGTGCTGGTCGGCGGCCGGCACCGCGATGCGGTCTACGAGGGGCGGCGGACGGGGGCGTTCCTGGTCGCGGTCGAATGCACCGAGCCGGGCGGCACCTGCTTCTGCGTCTCCATGGGCACCGGCCCGGCGGCCGGCCCCGGCCACGACCTCGTCCTGACCGAGGTGGCGGACTCGGCGGGCCACCGGTTCTGGATCCGCAGCGGGAGCCCGGAGGGCGCCGAGGTCCTCGCCGAGCTGCCGCTGCGGCCCGCCGACGCACGGACCGTCGACACCGCACGCGAGGGCGTCTCCTCCGCGGCGGGACGGATGGGCCGCAGCATGCCGGAGGTGGACCTGCACCGGCTGATGGCCGGCACGCTGGACGCCCCGCGCTGGGACGAGGTCGCCGAGCGCTGTCTGACGTGCGGGAACTGCACGATGGTCTGCCCGACCTGCTTCTGCACCACGACCGAGGACGTCACCGACCTCACCGGCGACCACGCCGAGCGCTGGCGGGTGTGGGACTCCTGCTTCGACCTCGACCACTCGTACCTGCACGGTGGCCCGGTGCGCGCGTCCGCGCCGAGCCGCTACCGGCAGTGGCTCACCCACAAGCTCGGAACGTGGTGGGACCAGTTCGGCTCCTCCGGCTGCGTCGGGTGCGGGCGGTGCATCGTCTGGTGCCCGGTCGCCATCGACATCACCGAGGAGGCAGCGGCCCTGCACGACTGGGCCGGCCTGCGGGCCGACTCGGACGAAGACGGGGACGGGCGGTCGTGACCCAACCGCAGCCGCTGCTGGACGGCCTGTCCGACCTGCACCGGTCCCGCCTGCTCGGACTCGCGGACGACCGCGAATTCCCCGCGGACGGGCGCCTGTTCGACGAGGGCGGGGCAGCCGACCGGTTCTGGCTGCTCCGCTCCGGCGAGGTCGCCCTCGATCTGTACGTGCCCGGGCGCCGGCCACCGGTGGTCGAGACGGTCGGCGCCGGCCAACTGCTCGGCTGGTCCTGGCTCTTCCCGCCGTACCGCTGGCACCTCGGCGCCCGGGCTCTCGGCCCGGTCTCCGCGTGGGAGTTCCCCGCAGAGCGGGTGCGGGCGCTCTGCGAGGCCGACCCGGAGTTCGGCCTGCGGCTGACCGTGCACTGCGCCGCCGTGATCGCGGAACGGCTCCAGGCCGCCCGACTGCGCCTGGTGGACCTCTACGCACCGGACGGAGGCGGTCCGCCGTGAGCACCGTACCCGTCCCGTACCGGGTGCTCTCGTCCCGGCCGGAGACCTCGGACTGCGTCTCGCTCACCCTCGCCGCGGACGGCGCGTCCCTGCCGGCCTTCTCCCCCGGGCAGTTCGCGATGGTGTACGCCTTCGGCGTCGGCGAGGTACCGATCTCCGTCAGCGCCGTCGGCGACGTGACGGTCACCTTCACCGTCCGCGCGGTCGGCGCCGTGTCGGCAGCGATCTGCCGATCCGCTCCCGGCGGCGCCCTCGGGCTGCGCGGCCCGTTCGGCACCGGCTGGAACCTCGACGGGACGGACGGCTCCGATGTCCTGGTGGTCGCCGGCGGCCTCGGACTGGCGCCGCTGCGGCCGGCCGTGCACCGGCTCCTGGGCGGGGCCGGGCGCCTCACCGTCCTGGTGGGGACACGTACCCCGGCGGACCTCCTCTTCCCCGGCGAACTCGCCCGCTGGAGCGACCGGTGCCGGGTGGAGGTGACGGTGGACCGGCCGACTCCGCAGTGGCGGGGCAGCGTCGGGGTGGTGACCGCCCTGCTCGACCGGGTGGCCGTCGGGGCGGGCACCGCGACCGCCCTCGTCTGCGGGCCGGAGGTGATGATGCGGCGCACCGCGGATGCGCTGCTCGCACGCGGCATGCCGCCCGGGCGCATCCAGATCTCGCTGGAGCGCAACATGCGCTGCGGAACGGGACACTGCGGCCACTGCCAGCTCGGGCCGCTGCTGCTCTGCCGCGACGGCCCGGTGGTCGACTGCGCGGTCTCCCGACGACTGCTCGCGGTAAGGGAGCTGTAGACATGGACGATGCCGACCGGCCGACCCTGGCGGTGTGGAAGTTCGCCTCCTGCGACGGCTGCCAGCTGACCCTCCTCGACTGCGAGGACGAACTGCTGCCGCTCGCCGGGCGGGTGAGCATCTCCCACTTCCTGGAGATGAGCAGCGCGGAGGGCACGGGCTCCCGGGGTCCGGCCGGCCTCGAAGGTGCAGGGCCGTACGACCTGTCGCTGGTCGAGGGCTCGATCACCACGGACGAGGACGCCCGGCGCATCCGGCGCATCCGCGCCGTCTCCCGCCGTCTGGTGACCATCGGCGCCTGCGCGACGGCCGGCGGTGTGCAGGCGCTGCGGAACTTCGCGGACGTCGCCGAGTTCCGCTCCGCCGTCTACGCCCGCCCCGAGTTCGTCGCGACCCTCGGCACCTCCACACCGATCTCGGCACACGTCCCGGTCGACTTCGAACTGCGCGGCTGCCCGATCAACCGGCTCCAACTGCTGGAGGTGATCACCGCGTACCTGGTCGGCCGCAGACCCGAGGTCCCGGCGCACAGCGTCTGCTACGAGTGCAAGATCCGCGGCACCACCTGTGTCACCGTGGCCCACGGCACGCCCTGCCTCGGCCCGGTCACCCACGCCGGGTGCGGGGCGATCTGCCCCACGTACGGGCGCGGCTGCTACGGCTGCTTCGGCCCGGTGGCCGACCCCAACCTGGCGTCGATGGTCCGCCAACTCGGCCGGGACGGCATGTCCGAGCCGGACGTCGTCCGCGTCTTCCGCACCTTCAACGCCGCGGCGCCCGAGTACGGTCCGGTGCCGGAGATCGCCGAAGGGCTCGGCGGGGAGGAACCGCGGTGAGCCACGGGTCGTCGCGGGTCCTGCGGTTGGACGCCCTGGCCAGGGTGGAGGGCGAGGGCGCCGTCCGGCTGCGCCTGAAGGGGCGGGAGGTGGTCACCGCCGAGCTGCGGCTCTACGAGCCGCCCCGCTTCTTCGAGGCCTTCCTGGTCGGCCGGGGACACACCGAGCCCCCGGACCTCACCGCCCGGATCTGCGGGATCTGCCCGGTCGCCTACCAGATGACGGCGTGCCAGGCGGTCGAGGCGGCCTGTGGGACCACCGTCGACGGACAGCTCGCGCGATTGCGCCGGCTGCTGTACTACGGCGAGTGGATCGAGAGCCAGTCCCTGCACGTCCACCTGCTGCACGCCCCCGACTTCCTCGGCTGCGCCGACGCCGTCGAGGTCGCCCGCGGACACCGGACGGCGGTCGAGCGGGGGCTGCGGATCAAGCAGGCGGGCAACGCGGTGGTGGAGGTGCTCGGCGGGCGCCCGATCCACCCGGTCAACGTCAGGGTCGGCGGCTTCCACCGGGCCCCGTCACGGGCGGAACTCGGCCCACTGGCCGAGCGGTTGCGCCGGGCGCGGGACGAGGCGCTGGAGGCCGTGGGCTGGGTGGCCGGGTTCGACTTCCCGGAGGCCTCCTTCGACGGCGAGTTCCTGGCGCTGCACGACCCGGGCGGCTACGCGATCGACTCCGGCGGGCCCGCCGTCCTGCCGCCGGTGGGGAGCCCGGGCGGGCCGCGGAGCCTCCCCGTCGAGGAGTTCGAACGCCGGGTCGTCGAGGAGCAGGTGCCGTACTCGACGGCGCTGCAGTCGCGGCTGGACGGCCGCCCGTACCTCACCGGCCCGCTCGCCCGCTACGCGCTCAACGGCCGCTGGCTCCACCCGGCGGCCGCGGAGGCGGCGCGCGGCGCGGGACTCGGCGATCCGACCGCGGGAGATCCCTGCCGCAACCCGTACCGCAGCATCGTCGTGCGGGCCGTCGAGGTGGTGCACGCCCTGGAGGAGGCCCTGCTGATCATCGAGAGGTACCGGCCGCCGGAGCGGCCGTACGTGGAGGTGCCTGCACGGGAGGCCGTCGGCTGCGCCGCCACCGAGGCGCCGCGCGGCCTGCTGTACCACCGCTACGCGCTCGGCCCCGACGGAACCGTCACCCGGGCCCGGATCGTGCCGCCCACCGCACAGAACCAGGCGGCGATCGAGGAGGACCTCCGCAGCCAGGTCGGGGCCCGGCTGGCGCGGTCCCCGGCCGCCGTCGGGGACGGGGAGCTGGCGGCGCTGTGCGAGCGGGCCGTCCGCAACCACGACCCGTGCATCTCCTGCGCCACGCACTTCCTCGACCTCAGCGTGGAACGGGAGTGACCGGCCGGGTGGTGGTGATCGGGGTCGGCAATCCCTTCCGCCGCGACGACGGCGCCGGGCCGGCCGTGATCGAGTCGCTGCGGGCGCGCGGTGCGTCGGCCGCCGTGCTCGCCCTGAGCGACGGGGACCCGGGCCGGCTGCTGGACCTGTGGGGTCCGGCCGACACGGTGGTCCTCGCCGAGGCGGTGCGCTCCCCCGCCGGCCGCCCCGGCCGCCTGCACACCCTCCGGGGCGGACGGGCGGCCTCGCTGGCGGCCGCGACGGCCAGCACCCACGGGCTGGGCCTCGCGGAGACGGTGGCCCTGGCCGCCGCCCTCGACCGGCTGCCGCGTGCACTGGTCGTCCACGCCGTCGAGGGCGCGGACTTCACCCCCGGCGTCGGCTTCACCGAGACCGTCCGGGAGGCCCTGCCCGCCCTGGTGGGGCTGGTGGCCGCCTCCGTGCGGGCTGCGCAGCGGCCGGCACCGGCGACGGGCGATCTGCGGTGATCCCCGGCCGGCGCAGCCGGGGCCGTTCTCCATCCAGGACCAGGGCCGCCCACGCTGCACGCGGGTGGCGGGGAGCCCCGGGACCGCGAGGGGTCGGCCGCAGCTGCTGCCGTGGCGAGGGGAGGACCGCGCCCGGCTGGAGGACCACTGCGTCCCCTGTCCGGGACCGGGTCCGGTCCGGGCCCGATCGAGCAGGATCGGCGCTGCTCCGGGGAGGCGACCGTCAGCCCCGGTCGACGGTCAGGCAACCGTCCTCCTCGTGCACGGCGGTGCCCAGTTCGGCGCAGGCGACGGTGAAACGGTTCCGGATCCACGTCCGCTCCGCTCCACGCGCAAGCCGGGTGTGGCAGTAGTCGAGGAACAGCGGCACGGCCCGCACCCGGACGGGGGCCGGGTCGGCCGGGCCGGGATCCCCCACGGTCACCAGGAACAGCAGTCCGAGGTCGTTGCGGAGCTCCGGATCGGCGGCGTAGTCGTCGACGAAGCCGCCCATGTCGTAGATGACGCGGTCGGCAACGCCGTGGAAGACGTGCGCGGAATGCCCCGCGACCAGGGTTGCTCCGGCAGCCAGGAACCGCGCTGCCGCCTGCTGCACGTGCGGTGGCGGCCGGGTCGTCATGTTGGGGCCCCAGTGGGGCGTCACCAGAACGACGTCGGCCTCGGCGGCGGCCCGGGCCACGGTGTCCTCCGGCCAGTCGGGTACGCCTGCCCGGAGGTCCGCCCATGCCACGCCCGGGCGCCGGTCGGAGGCGGCGAAGGCCGCCGGATGGTCCGTCACCCCGACCACGGCGACCCGGGTCGCGGCCGTCTCCAGCACGGCGAACTCACGGGCCGTCGCCGCCTCCGTCCCCACCCCGACCACGCGGACCCCGGCCCGGGCGAGCAGGGAGCGGGTGTCGGCCAGCGCCTCGACGCCGAAGTCCAGCGCGTGGTTGTTGGCGAGCGTCACGCAGTCGACGCCGAGCCGCGCGAGGACCCCGGCAGCCGCAGGAGGGGCACGGAAGAAGTACCGCTTGAACGGGTCGGGCCAGCGGGCGCCCCGGTCGGAGATGCAGCACTCCAGGTTCAGGACGACGAGGTCCGCCTCCGACAACGCCTCGCGCACGCCGGTGGAGAACAGCGCCGCCGGTTCGGCGGACCGTTTCAGCAACTCCGCGACGCCGCGCCCGAGCATCGTGTCGCCGGCCAGCGCGATCGTCAGCGTCATCCTCCACCACCCCGTCTCCCGGTTCGGAGGGACCCGCGGGGAAGCCCGTCGGGACGGGCCGCCGGGCGCTCCGGCGCACGGCCCGTGCCGTGGCGGGCCGCACACCCGCCGCGGCAGGAGCCCCTTCCCACCCGGCCTGCCCGGTGGCCTCGCTCCGGCACCTCGGCCGGGGCCGGACCACGAGCACCACCGCCCGTGGTCCTCCACGTCGGTCGTCGAGTCCGGCGGGACGGCGCTGTCGGCCGGCTGGCCGGTCCGACCGGACCTCGTCACCCGCCCGCCCTGCAGGTCGCTTGCCACGCTACGCGCTGTCCCGCCGCGCGCCAGGGCCGATCGGCCCTCGCGGGCCGGACCGTCCGGCTCCGGGCGCACGGCCGTGCCACGGCCGTGCCACGGCCGTGGCCGACGGGCCCGCGACGGCTCTCGTACGGCCCGCCGGCCCGCCCCTGGGTCCTCCGCCGGGGCGATGGGGCCGATCGGCACCAGCCGGGGTCGAGGTGGTGGGCGAAGAATGGAGACGGACCTGACCGCATCGGGAAGGCCGAAACGTCCTGCTCCGCAGAACGCGGGCGGGGCCGTCGAGGACGCGGCCGAGGTCGTCGAACACCCCGGCGCGCCATGCCCGGTGCCGGGGCCGAGTGAAGGACGTGGTGCCCCGTGCAGGCCCTGATCGTCTACGAAAGCATGTACGGCGACACCCGCGAGATCGCCGAAGCGATCGCCGAGGGCATTCGTGAGGCCCGCCCCGGCACCACTGCGGTGTGCCGGCCCGTCGCCCTGGTCACGGCCGGAGGCACCCGCGACGTCGACCTCCTGGTCGTCGGCGGTCCCACGCACGTCCGCGGGATGTCGAACGCGCTCAGCCGCCGGGTCGCCGTCTCCGTCGAAGCGCGGAAGGAGGGGCACGTCGAGGAGGTGCACGAGGCGGCCACCACCGCGGCCGGCCCCGGCCTGCGCAGGTGGTTCCACGATCTGCCGGACGCCGCGCCGGGGACTCCTGCGGCCGCCTTCGACACCCGCCTGGACGGCGAGCAGGCGGGCGGCGCGGCCGCGGGCATCGCCCAGCGGCTCGTGGACCACCACTACGGCCTCAGGGCCGAGCCCGAGGGCTTCTACGTCGAGGACGCCGACGGTCCCCTCCGCAGCGGCGAACTCGCCCGTGCCAAGGCCTGGGGCTCGGCACTGCTCTGACCACCCGTCCCGTACCCGATCCACCCCGATCGGCGGCACCGAGCGGAGGTAATCCGATGACGACGGATTCGACGCCGCGCCAGACGCCGGCGGTGGAACTCCAGGCCCAGGGCGATCTTCCGCCCGGCACGACGGAGCGCGCCCGCGCCAAGGTGCTCTCCGTGGTCGAGAGGATCCGCGAACCCGTGCTGTCCGTGCGCATCCGCCTCACGCGCATGAACAATCCGGCCGCCGAGCGGCCGTTCGCCGCCCAGGCCACCGTGGATGTCAACGGCCGCCCGGCCCGCGCGCACGTCGCGGCCCCCTCCATGGCGGAGGCGATCGACCTCCTGCACGACCGCCTGGCGGTGCAGGTGGCCCGACGGCACCGGCGGTGGGAGTCCGGGCGGGGAAGCACGCCGGGCGGTGACGAGGACCGGCGTCCCCGGCACGAGCCGGGCGGGCGGCCCGAGCACCTCGTCCGTCCGCCCGAGTACCGCGAGATCGTCCGGCGGAAGTCCTTCGCCCTGGCGCGCGAGAGCGTCGACGAGGCCGCCTTCGAGATGGACGCGCTGGACTACGACTTCCACCTGTTCACCGAGGTCGACACGGGCGAGGACAGCCTTCTCCACCGCATCGCTCCCACCGGCTACCGGCTCGCCCAGGTGCACCCGCAGCCGGATCGGCTCGGCGCCACCACCGTCGAGCTGACGGTCTGCCCGGCCCCTGCACCCCGGATGAACTGTGCCACCGCGAAGCGCCGGATGGACGACCTCGGCCTGCCCTTCGTGTTCTTCGCCGACACCCTGACGGGACGCGGCAACGTCCTCTACCACCGCTTCGACGGCCACTACGGCCTGATCACACCCGCCGACTGATGCTGGACGGTGACGACACCATGACCGACCTCCCCACCGGAAACCCGCCGCTGCGCCCGCACGGCAGGGACCTCGAAAGCACGGTCGAGCGCGTCGAACTGCTGGAGGAGCAGGTCCGCTCACTGGGCCGGGCGATCCGCGCCCTGGTCCAGGGGCTGGAGAACCTCCCGGACGACGAGCCCGACCCGGAGCGCGCCGCCCGTGCCGCCCGCGTGGCGCACGAGCTCCTCCTGTCGATGAACCTCTAGGACGTGTCTTCAACGGCGTACGGATGCCGCACAGGGGCGCGTGGGGACACCTGAATTGACCACCCGAGCGCCCTTTGAAGACAGCTCCTGGCACCGACAGCCGTCGGCGGTCGGTCCGGGCGGCTGCGCCGCCGGTGGCCGGTCACACGGACGACTGACCGCCGGATTCCGCGGGCCTCGGCTCCTGCTCCGGTCGGGTCGGGCCGCGTCGAGGGCGATGACCGGCGGCCTCAGTGCGGTCGGGCGGCCCCGGGCGAAGACCATCGAGGCCGAGCGGCCGAGCAGGCCGCGAAGCCGCAGCCCGTACACCCGCCGAGGAGCGGCGCCGTACGGCCGGCCCGATGAGCGGGTCGACCACGACAAAGATACCCATGGGGGTATTATCGACACAGCAAGGACCCAGCACACGAGACAGGGAGTTCCCCCATGTGCCGACGGACGATGTGCCGCACCTGCGGCAAGGCCACCTACGCAGGGTGCGGGATGCACGTCGACCAGGTCCTGGCCGGCGTGCCCAGGGCGGATCGCTGCGCCTGCGACAGGAGCGCGGGGAAGGGCCGCGGATTCCTGGCCAGGCTCCTGGGCCGCAGCTGAGGCGTGCCGAAACGTCAGGTGCCGCCGCGCAGTTCGGCGACCCGGGCCCGGAAGGCTCGCCAGCGGCGCTCGTTGTCGTGCACGAGGCCGGCGGACTCGCTCAGCAGGTCCGCGGCGCGGGCGACGAGTTCGGCGGCCGAGTAGAGCCGGCGCGGGCCGACCGAGCCCTCGGCGAGGTCGGCCCTGAGGGCCGCCGGACCGAGGTCGACCCTGTCCAGGACGTCCGCGGCACGGTGCAGCAGCAGCCCGGCCAGATCGGCGTGGTGGGCCGCCTGCCAGTCGTTGACGATGATGCGGTGGCGCTCACCCAGCAGGTCCGCGAAGTCGGGGAAGTCGAGCAGGGCCTGTGCGCTGTCCCACGACGCCTGCATCGCCCGGGCGAGCCAGTCGGCGCCGGACCGCAGGTCCTCCGCGGTCCGCACGAGATCCCGTTTGAGGTGGGCGAGTTCGACCGGCTCGCCCTCGCCCTCCATGAACAGGACACCGCGCAGCTGGAGCCCTGCCGGTGCGGTGAGGTCCTCCGCGCCCTCGAACGGGTTCAGCGGCGAGGGAGTCGCCGGCCGGACCGCCGACCATCGGTCGGCCAGGGCGAGCAGCGTCCTCGCGTCGCGCTGGAGCAGCACGGCCTGCTCGCGGGGCGCCGAGGCGTAGAACTCCTCGTGCTCGCGATGGAACCGCGCCAGGTTCGCCATCGTGTCGAGCAGGGCCGGCGGCGGGCCGGGCGAAGCAGTCCCGTCCATGCCCCCATCGTCGCGCGCCGACAGACGCACGGCCTGCCGGGTCGCCACGGCAGCCGCCCCTCACCCTCGAAGGCAGCCCGGCGGGACGGCGCGGGTCAGGCGAGGGCGAGGAAGAGCTTCTCGAGTTCGGCCTCGGTCATCGGCGGGGTGTCGTCGTCGGCGGTGGCCATGCACTGGCGCATACCGCTGGCCACGATCTTGAACCCGGCCCGGTCGAGGGCGCGGGAGACCGCGGCGAGCTGGGTCACCACGTCCTTGCAGTCACGCCCGGCCTCGATCATCGCGATCACTCCGGCGAGCTGACCCTGGGCACGGCGGAGGCGGTTGAGGACCGCACCGACCGAATCGTCGTCGACCTGCACTGCTGCACCTCCACGGTACCGGGACGAAGGTCCAGTGTACCCCACGGGGTATATTCCCCGGAGATCCCGGCCTCACCGCCGCGGGCCCGGATGTGCAGACCCCGGGCCGAGCCCGACCCCTCCCGGGAACAGTCGACCGCCTCCCGGCGCCTGAACACCCGATGGCGTATTCCGGAGAGGAGAACGGCGATGGCCACGGTCGAGCCGACCGAGCAGAACTCCGACGACATCGCCACCCGCCGGGGCATCCCGCTGGTGGACTTCCGGGCCGGGTGGTACGGCCCGTGCCGTCTGCTCGCACCGGTCCACGAACGCGTCGCACAGAACCGCCCCGACATCGCGCCCGGAAAGATCGACATCGAGGCGGAACGACGGCCGGCCTCGGACTTCGGGATCTCCTCGATTCCGACCCCGACGAGGGTCCGCGACGGCACCGCCCTGCACGCCCGGCCCGGTGCGCTGCCCGAGGCCGCCCCGGAGGACGCCGTCCGCCGGATCCGCGCGGTCGACATCGACGAGGTACGCCGGAAGGTCGCCGCCGAGGCTGCGTGACGCGCGGCGGCGCCGCACGCCCGCCGGGCCCGGGCCCGTCCGCCCCCGTACGAAATCCGGTTGACCCGGCGACGCGGTGACGCTGCACTGTGGCGGGGCACCATGCGCCGTGGTGCCGGTGTCCGCGGAAAGGCAGTGGCAGCAATGGAGATCCGTCCCACGAGCGACCAGGACCTGGACGTCTTCGTCGACACGCTCCATGCCGCGTTCGGCCGTTTCCCGGAGACCCCCACCGACGGCGGCGGGGTCTGGTGGGCGGCACTCGAGATGGACCGCAACCTGATGGCCGTGGCGGCGGACGGTCGGCCCGTCGGCACCGCCGGTGCCTACTCCTTCGAGCTCACCCTTCCCGGTGCGGTGCTCGCCCCGACCGCCGGGGTCACCGGGGTCGGCGTCCTGCCCTCGCACCGCCGCCGGGGTGTGCTCACCGCGATGATGCGGCATCAGCTCACCGACCTGCGCGAGCGCGGGGAGTTCCTCTCCGTCCTGCTGGCCTCCGAGGCCGTGATCTACCGCAGGTTCGGCTACGGGCCGGCGACCTACACGGCGAGGCTCACGGTGCCCTGCCACCGGTCGGCCCTGGCCGCGCCCCGGGCACGTGGAGCGGCCGGGCCGGCGACCGGCTCGATCGAGGTGGTGAGGCGCGCCGAGTGCGGCGAGATCCTCGAGGGGGTCTACGACCGCTACCGCCGCGCCCAGCCCGGTGCGCTGTCCCGGCCGAGCCGCTGGTGGTCCGCCGGCGCAGGACAGCCCCCGATCTCACCGGCACCGCGCTACGTCGCCGTCCACCGGGACTCCGACGGCGTCCCGGACGGGTACGCCAGCTACGCGCTCGGCGAGTCCGGGACCTTGACCGTCGACGAGATCATCGCCACGGACGACGCCGTGGAGACGGCCCTGGCCGGGTTCCTGCTCGAACACGACCTGGTCGAGCGGGTGCTGTTCAAACACGTCCCGACCGGCCACCCGCTGCGCTGGCGGTTCGCGGACTTCCGGGCCGCCGAGGCCAGCGGCGACACCGACTGGCTCTGGGTCCGGCTGCTGGACGTCCCGCGGGCGCTCACCGCACGCGGCTGGTTCGCGGACGGCGAGCTCGTCCTCGACGTCGACGACCCCTTCCTGGGCGAGGGCGACCGCTACCTGCTGACCGTCCGGGACGGCAAGGCCGAGTGCGCGCCGACGGACCGGGAGCCCGACCTGTCCCTGGACGTCGGCGACCTGGGCTCGATCTACCTCGGCGGCACCGCCCCGAGCACGCTGGTGCGCGCCGGACACGTCCGGGCCCACCGCCCGGGCGCGGCCGCACTCGCCGACGTGCTGTTCGCGGCCGAGCGCTCCCCGCACTGCCTGCACTGGTTCTGATCCCGGGTACGCCGAGCGGGCCCAAAAGCCGGAGCCCCGCCGGCGCGGGCCGCCCCGGGCGCGCCCGGCTCAGGCCGCGGCCGGGTGCGCAGCCTGCCAGGCGCCGTAGCCGCCGAGCAGGTCGGAGACGTCGGTGTAGCCGTGGTGGCGCAGCAGGCTGGCGGCGATGGAGGAGCGGTGTCCGCCGGCGCAGTGCAGGACGAGGGGCCGGTCGGTGGGGATCTCGCCCAGGCGGCGGGGCAGCTCGTTCAGCGCGATGTGCAGGGAGCCGTCCACCGCGCCCTCGGCACGCTCGCCGCAGCTGCGGACGTCGACGACGAGCGGCGGGTGCTCGCCGGTGAGGGCGGTGCGCAGCTGGTCGACGGTGAGGCGGCTCGCGGGGGTGAGATCGTCGGCGAACGCGGCCAGGGTGCTCTCCGACTCGCCGAGGTGGCCGGCGGTGCGGTCGAAGCCGATGCGCGCGAGGCGGGTCACCACCTCGTTCTCGCGGCCTTCGGGGGCGACGACCAGGACCTCGGCGTCGGGCGACAGGACGGCGCCGGCCTGCTCGGCGAAGCGGCCGTCGACGGGGACGTTGATGGCGCCGCGGAGGTGACCGGCGGCGAACTCCTGCGGGCTGCGGGCGTCGACGACGACCGCTCCGGCGGCACGGCGGCTGCCGAACTCGTCGGCGGTGAGCGGCCGGTGGGCCCGGGCGATGTCGAACAGGCGGTGGTCCTGGCGGTTGAGCACGGCGTCGTGGCCGAAGTAGCCGGGGGCCGCGGACTGGCCGGCGGTGACGATGGCGACGAACTGGTCCTCGCTCATCGGCGCGCAGGCGTAGTTGGTGGCGCGCTGGGCGCCGATGGTGGACTGCCGCTCGATGGAGAGGTTCTTGCCGCAGGAGGACCCGGCGCCGTGGGCGGGGAAGACGCGGACCTCGTCCGGCAGGGCCATCAGCCTGTGCTGGACACTGTCGTAGAGCATCCGGCCGAGCTCCTCGGCCGTCACTCCGGCGGAGGCGAGCAGGTCCGGGCGGCCGACGTCGCCGATGAACAGCGCGTCGCCGGTCAGCACGCCGTACGGGACGGCGTCCCCTGCGTGTTCGAAGACCAGCAGGCTGACGGACTCCGGGGTGTGGCCGGGGGTCTCCATGACCTGCAGGGCGACGCCGCCCAGGTGGATCCGCTCGCCGTCGGCGAGGTGGCGGATCGGGTACTCGGTCTCCGCGCGCCGCCCGTAGCCGATCCAGGCGCCGGTCCGGTCGGCCAGCTCCAGGTGCCCGGCCAGGAAGTCCGCGTGGAAGTGCGTGTTGATCACGCCCTCGATCGTGAAGCCGTGCGCCTCGGCGTCCGCGACGTACTCGTCGATGTCCCGGCGGGGGTCCACCACGACCGCACGACCGGTGCTCTCGTCAGCGACGAGGTACGAGGCCTGGGACAGGCAGTCCAGGTAGTACTGGGCGAAGAACACGTCGATCTCTCCTGATTCCAAGGCAGTTGGCACCCGGACCGGGCGGCCCGAGCGGTCCGCGGCGATGCTTCGAAAATACGGGCCGGGGTATCCCTTGTTCCCAAAGATACCCCCATGGGTATTATCGAAAGCAAGGGGCGGCGCCCATCGGCCGCGGCACAGCCCGCCCCGAACCGCCCGGCCCGGTCGCCCCGGAGCCGCAGCGCCGCGGCAACTCCTCTCCCACCGCAGTCCGCCCGTCGGAGGCCAGCATGTTCGCGTCCCCCCACCCGGGCGCCGCCCGAGAAACCACCCCGATCGCGGCGTACCGCGACGTCTGCGACGGCGGGGCGGTGCTGCTGGACGTCCGCGAGGAGGACGAGTTCACCGCAGGCCACGCGCCCGGCGCGGCGCCGTGTCCACTCGGGCGGCTGACCGCCGGCGGGCCCCTCCCGCCCGCCGCAGCCGGACGGACGGTGCTGGCGATCTGCCGTTCGGGCAAGCGCTCGCAGCACGCGGTCACCGTCCTGGCCGAGCGGGGTGTCGCCGCCGTGAACGTCGTCGGCGGCATGCGGGCCTGGGCCGAGGCCGGCCTGCCGGTCACCACCTCCGAGGGCCGGGCCGGGCGGGTCGCATGACCGCGCTCGTGCTCGCCCTGGTCGCCGGTGCCGTGGTCGGCCTGGCGCTCGGCGGCCTGGGCGGAGGCGGCAGCATGCTCGCCGTCCCCGCCCTGGTCTACCTGCTCGGCTTCACCCCCGCCCATGCCGGCACCGCCAGCCTGATCATCGTCGCCGTCACCTCGCTCACCGGGCTCGTCGCGCACGCCAGGGCCGGCCGCGTCCGCTGGCGGACCGGCGTGTTGTTCGCCGCCCCAGGCCTTCCCCTGGCCGCCGCCACGGGCGCACTCTCCGCCCGTCTGCCCGCCGCCCTGCTCACCGTCGCGTTCGCCGCGCTGGCCGCCTTCGCCGCCTGGCGCATGCTCGCCTCCGCCCGCAAACCCAGGGACGCCGCCCGGTACCGCCCCCAGGACCGGCCCGACGACCGTCCCGCCGAGAGCGGACCGGCGCGCCCGGCGATCGCCGGAGCCGGCCTCGGCGCCGTCACCGGCCTACTCGGCGTGGGCGGCGGCTTCCTCGCCGTGCCCGCCCTGGTCTCCGTCCTCGCCTTCACCATGGCCGAAGCCGTCGGCACCAGCCTGCTGGTCATCACCGCCAACTCCCTCGCCGCACTCGTCCCCCGGGTCGGAGCGGCCGGCTCCCTCGACTGGGCCGTCATCGCCCCGTTCACCGCCGCCGCCGTCCTCGGCGCCTGGGACGGCAAGCGCCTGGCCGACCGCTTCAGCGGTCGCACCCTGCAGATCGCCTTCGCCGTCGCGCTGCTGGCCGTCGCGGCCCTCATGCTCGTCGACGCGTTGCGCTGACGGCCCCTGCACCCGCACACCGTGCGTCGACAGGCCCCGCCCCGTCGGCCCTCGCGCTCCGCCCGGCGCCCCCGCCCGGGCGGCCCCCCCCGATGTCCCGGAAGGACTCCCCCCGCATCATGACCACCCCCGTCACCGTCGAGCAGCTGCACCCTCGCCTCGCCGAACTCACCGTCGTCGACGTCCGCTCCCCCGGCGAGTACGCCGCTGGCCACATCCCCGGCGCCCACAACATCCCGCTCGACCGCCTCGACGAGGCCCTGCCCACCCTGCGCGCCGTGGCCGAGCGGGGCGGGATCGCCGTCGTGTGCGCCTCCGGCAACCGTTCCCGGACCGCCTGCGAGAAGCTCTCCGCCGCCGGGATCACCGCTCTCACGCTGACCGGCGGCACCTCGGCCTGGGCCGGCGACGGCCACCCGCTCGACCGGGTCGCCGGTGCATGCGCCGTCTGGGCCATGGACCGGCAGGTCCGCCTCGTCGCCGGAGCCCTCGTCGCCGCCGGTGTGCTGGCGGACCTCGTCCTGCCCGGTGCCCGCTGGATCTCGGCCGCGGTCGGCGCCGGGCTCGCCTTCTCCGCGATCACCGACACCTGCGCCATGGGCAACCTGCTCGGCAGGCTCCCCCACAACCGTCCCCGTTCGGCCGGCACCGATCTCGATGCCACCCTGGCCGGCCTCCGGGGCTGACCCCCTGCGGAGCGTCCGTCCCGCGGGCGGGCGGCCGGTGCCCGTCCGCCCGCGGGATCAGGGTCGAACGGCCCCAGCGGCGGGCCGGTCGCCCGGCCGACGCTGGTGGTACAGGGGCAGGCGCGGCGACCCGCCCGGTGGGTCACGCGCCGCACCCGGCCGCATGCCGGAGGAGGCGACGGAGCGATGACCGAGGAAGCGACGCCCACACCGAGGCACGTCAAGACATGGACCCTCAAGCTCGATCTGTTCGAGGCCGGGGACACCACCACCGCGCACGGCGTGCTCGACACCGGCGACAACGTCCTGGAGAGCCGCAGCAGCGCCCACCGCAACCCGCGGGACGCCTCCGTCCCCGAGATCGGCGACGAGTACGCGGCCGGGCGCGCTCTGATGGAGCTCGGACACCGGCTATTGGTCGCCGGTATGCACGACGCCGCGGCCAATACGCCCGCCACCAGCGGCTGATCCCATGAGGAGTCATGTCGCGGGCGCCGAGCCCGCGGCCGAGATCGGTACGAGGGTCGCCCGGGGCACTCCCGCGCAGGTGCTGCTGTCTGCGGCGGGCGAGCCGGGCGCGGCCCTCCTCGGGGCGGGGAGCCGCGGAATCGGCGGCTTCGCCGGTGCCCTGCCCGGCGCGGTGGGACAGCACTGCGCACGGCATTCGCCGCGAACCGTCCCGATCGTGCGCGGCCGCTGGACGTGCCGACGTCGTCGGTGACGGGACGGTCCATCCGCACCGACGGCCCCGCGACCGCCCGTTGAGGCCGTGACCGATGCCGCCCGCACACGCCCAGGGGCGGCACCGGGGCGTGCGAAACGGGACCGCCGTCGGGGTGACGGCGGTGCCGCCCGCACGCCCCGGCGTCAGC
>NZ_JBFBDW010000037.1:0-73120 GCF_040683455.1 Kitasatospora sp. NPDC093679 | reverse complement strand
CAGGGGGGACCCTGTGGGAGAGTAGGACGCCGCCGAACAATTCTTCTGAGAAGCCCCGCCCGGGGACCCCGGGCGGGGCTTCTCGCATTTCCGGGCCAGACGCGATGCGTCAGCCCGGAAGGGCCGGAGTTCTGCGGTCCGTTCCTGCTGCTCGTACTGCTCCTTGAGCGTCGTACGGCCGAGGGCGGGGTGTCGGATGGCCGTGGCCAGGGCGCGGACAGCAGGGCCAGTTCCTCGGTCCGCAGGGCGAAGGGCAGCACCGACGGCACGTCGGTTGCATGGAGAGCGGCCGCTCGGCACCGGGCCGGGGATGGTGCTGCGGCTCGCCGGGTCGCTGGAGCTCACGCTGCGGGCACGCGACGCGCTGCTGACGGCCGGTTCTGCGCCGGAGTTTACGGAGGGCGGAGCTGGGCGGGGATGTGACGCTCGCCGAGCGGCTGGGGGAGGCGGTCAGAGCCGGCCGGCGGCCTTGAGAGCGAGGTAGGTGTCGGCGAGGGCCGGGGGCAGGGCTGCGGGCGGTGCGTCCAGGACGGTGACGCCGTGCCGGATGAGGCCCTCGGCGGTGCGGCGGCGGTCGGCCCGGGTCTGCTCGGCGGCGGCCGCGCCGTAGACGGCGTCCAGGGTGCCGCGGGCCGTCGCCAGTTCGTCCAGCCGGGGGTCGGCGACGGAGGCCAGCACGACCTCGTGGCGCTTGGTCAGCAGGGGCAGCTGGGGGAGCAGTCCGTCCTCGGTGGCGCCCGCGTCGAGTCCGGTCAGCAGGACGATCAGCGAGCGGTGCGGGGACATCCGCAGCGCGGCGGCTGTGAGTGCGCGCAGGTCGGTCTCGACGAGCGCGGGCTCCAGGGCGGTCATCGCGTCGGTGAAGGCGGGCAGCACCTCGGCGGCGGACCGGCCGACGACGGCGGCGCGCCGGACCCGGTCGTGGGCGAGCAGGTCGACCCGGTCGCCGGCCTTGGTGGCGAGGGCGGTGAGCAGCAGCGCGGCGTCCAGCGCGGCGTCCAGGCGAGGGGCGTCGCCGACGCGTCCGGCGGAGCCGCGGCCGGTGTCGAGGACGATCAGGATGTGCCGGTCGCGTTCGGGGCGCCAGGTGCGGACGGCGACGGTGTTGCGGCGGGCGCTGGCCCGCCAGTCGATGGAGCGGACGTCGTCGCCGGGCAGGTATTCGCGCAGCGAGTCGAACTCGGTGCCCTGGCCGCGGGTCAGGACGGAGGTGCGGCCGTCGAGTTCGCGCAGCCGGGCGAGCCGGGAGGGCAGGTGCTTGCGGCTGACGAACGGGGGCAGGGCGCGGACCGTCCACGGCACCTGGTGGGCGCCCTGGCGGCCGGCCAGGCCGAGCGGGCCGAGCGAACGGACCGTCACCCGGTGGGCCCGGTGGTCGCCGCGCCGGGTCGGGCCGAGGACGGTGGTGAGCCGGCGCCGCTCGCCGGGCGGGACGGTGACGGTGTGTCGGGAGTTCCCCCAGGAGGTGCCGGGGTGCCAGGCGGACGGTGCCCAGGCGTCCCTGACGAGGGCACGCAGCGGCCTGCCCGAGGGGTTGGTGACGGAGAGCCGGACCTCGGCGCTCTCGCCGGTCCGGACCCGGGTGTCGCCGTCGCGGGTCAGCTGCAGGGAGCGGACGGGCGCGGCGAGCACCAGGTCGGCGGCAACGGCCAGCAGGAGCAGCAGGGTGACGGTGCCGATGCCCGCCCAGGAGGGGGCGACCAGGCCGACGACGAGCGCGCCGAGCGCGGCGAGCAGGGCGGTGCGGCCGGTCAGGGCCATGGGCGGGACTCCTCGGGGTGTGCTGGGGTGCGGGCCGGCCGGGGCCGGCGGGTCGGGCCGGTCAGCGAGGGGCGGGCGTCTGCGACAGCACGGCCTGGATCACCGAGTCGGCGGTGGTGCCCTCCATCTCGGCCTCGGCGCGCAGCTGGATGCGGTGCCGCAGGGTCGGCAGGGCGAGCGCCTTGACGTCGTCGGGGGTGACGTAGTCGCGGCCGGCCAGCCAGGCCCAGGCGCGGGAGGTGCCGAGCAGGGCGGTGGCGCCGCGCGGGGAGACGCCGATCGACAGCGACGGGGACTGCCGGGTGGCCCGGCACAGGTCGACGATGTAGGCGAGCACCTCGGGGGCGACGGTGACCTTGGCGATCTCCTGGCGGGCCGCGGCGAGGTGGGCCGGGCCGGCGACCGGGCGGACGCCGGCGGCGGCCAGGTCGCGTGGGTCGAAGCCGGCCGCGTGCCGGGCGAGCACCTGGTACTCCTGCTCGCGGTTGGGCAGCGGCAGGACCAGCTTGAGCAGGAAGCGGTCGAGCTGGGCCTCGGGCAGCGGGTAGGTGCCCTCGTACTCGACCGGGTTCTGGGTGGCGGCGACGAGGAAGGGCTCGGGCAGCGGGCGGGGCTCGCCGTCGACGGTGACCTGGCGCTCCTCCATGGCCTCCAGCAGCGAGGCCTGGGTCTTCGGCGGGGTGCGGTTGATCTCGTCGGCGAGCAGCAGGTTGGTGAAGACCGGGCCGGGCTGGAAGGAGAACTCGGCGGTGCGGGCGTCGTAGACGAGGGAGCCGGTGACGTCGCCGGGCATCAGGTCGGGGGTGAACTGGATGCGCTTGGTCTCCAGGCTGAGCGCGGTGGATAGGGTCCGGACCAGCAGGGTCTTGGCGACGCCGGGGACGCCCTCCAGCAGCACGTGGCCGCCGCAGAGCAGGGCGACGACCAGGCCGGTGACGGCGGCGTCCTGGCCGACCACGGCCTTGCCGATCTCGTCGCGCAGCGCGGTGAGCGCGGTGCGGGCGTCGACCTCGGCGGGGCCGGGGACGGCGTCGGCGGGCGTGCCGGTCTTGGTGAGGGTCGTGCTGGCAGCGGGCTGCTCGGTCACGGCTGTCGTACCTGCCTTTCCAGGGCGTCGAGGTCGTCGGAGAGCCGCAGCAGCGCGGCGTCGTCGGTGGGCGGCCCGCCGTACAGCAGTGCCTGCAGGTCGCCGGACGGGCGGCCGAGGCGGCCGGCGGCGGCCGCGCAGAGGGCGGCCGGGTCGGGCTCTGCGGCGGCGACCGGGACGCCGAGCACGGGGGCGAGCCGGTGCCGGGCGGCGCGGCGCAGCGCGTCGGCGGCGTGGCCGCGGGCGTTCGCCCGACGGTAGAGGCGGGCGCGGCCCTCGGTGGTCTCCGCGGCGCGGACCACGACCGGCAGCTCCTCGGAGACCACCGGGCCGAGCCTGCGGGCCCGCCAGGCGGCGGCGAGGGCGGCGGCGAGGACCAGCTGCAGGCCGGCCCAGCGCCAGCCGTCCGGGACGTGGTCGAGAAGGCTGCGGCGGTCGGTGGTGGCCGGGGCGCCGGTGCCGGTGTAGTCGGGGAGGTACCAGACCAGGTGCGGGCGGGAGCCGAGCAGGCCGAGGGCGAGCGAGGCGTTGCCGTCCGAGGCGAGGTGCCGGTTGGTGAGCGGCCGGTCGGTGCCGAGGACGGCGGTCTGCCGGCCGGTCGGGTCGGTGTGCAGGACGACGGCGGGCCGGCCGTGGCGCGGGTAGCAGGCGGCGTCGTCCGGGCCCGGGAGGTACAGCAGGCCGCCGAGTTCGGCGCTGCCGGCCCGGGTCGCCTCGGGGAGCCCGCAGGCGGGTGCGGTGGACTGCTCGGCGGCGTAGTCGGGCAGCCCGTCGGTGGCGGGTGCGGTGCGGACGCCGGGCGCGAGGGCGGTCAGCTGGGCGTCGTCCGGGGCGAGCAGGACGAGCCGGCCGCCGGGGCCGCGGGCGGCGGCCAGCCGGTCGACGGCGGCGGGGTCGAGCAGGTACGGGTCGGGCAGCACCACGGTGGTGTCGGGGGCGGCGAGCGCGGCGGCCAGTTCGGACTCGCCGGAGGCGGTGCGGACGTCGACGCCCTGCCGCTCCAGCAGGCGGACGAGGGCCCGGGCGCCGTTCGGGTCGGGAGAGCGCGGGTCGAGCGGCGGCCAGGTGCTGGCGCCGCCGAGGCCGCCGACGAGCAGGCCGACTAGGACCAGCAGGGCGGCGGCCAGCAGGTACCAGCGGGCGCGGCGCCAGCGCCGGCGGACCGGTACGGCGAGGCTGGTCGCCGGGGCCGGGGCGGCGGCGTCGCCCGGTGCTCCGGCGGCGGGCGCGGCCGGGTCGGCCGGGGCCGGTGCGGGCGGTGCGGTGGTCATGCGGCGGCTCCGCCGGTCGGGACGAGCACCGGGCGGGCCGCGCCGAGGGCGCGGTCGAGCGCGAGCAGGCCCTCGTAGGCGGCCCGGTCGGCGGTGCGCTCGCCGTACACGATGTCGTCGAAGGTGCGGGCGGCGGCGGCGAGGGCCGCGGCCTGGCCGGGCAGGGCGCGGCCGGCCTCGGCGGCGGCCTCGTCGGCCGTCCGGCCGGGCCGGACGTCGAGCACCGTCCGCTCCTCCAGGGCCCGGACCAGGGCGCGCATCTGCTCGCGGACGGCCTGCGGCCAGTCCCCGGCGGCGGCGCGGGCGGCGGCCTCGACGCGGTGCTGGTCGGCGGTGCGCGGGCCGCGGTGTGCGAACAGCGCCGCGCCGGTGCGGGCCTCGCGGCGCGGCGCGCCGAGCCGCCACCAGACGGCGGCGACCACGACGGCGACCAGGAGCAGGGCCAGCACCACGCCGGTCCCGCTGCCCGCCACGGACTCGCCGACCTTCCCGAACAGCCGGCCGATCTGCTCGTCCAGCCAGGCCTCGGCGCGCTGCACCAGGCTCGGGTCGTGCCGGTGGTAGGCCGGGTTCAGCAGCTCGTCGCGGGCGGCGTCCCGGGCCGGCCCGCGCGGCACGGTGACCGGAGCGCCGTCCGTGAGGACGCGCACGGGCGCGCCCCCCATCCCCCAGTACGGCATCGGCTCAGACCCCGGGGGGAGTCGGCTGCCCGGACCAGCCCGCCGAGCCGTACTCGGGCAGGCCGGCGGCGCGGGCCAGCTCGATGTCCAGGGCCTCGCGGCGGATCCGCTGGTCGATGTAGAGCAGCACGTTGACGGCCGCGCCGAGCGGGATGGTGAAGGTCGCGACGATGGTGCCGCCGATCGCGACGATCAGCAGGCCGAGCGGCGGCAGTGCGACCGACATCGGGTTGTCGGCGTTGCCGACGAAGTCGCCGGAGACCAGCATCGCGGCGATCGAGAACGGCGTGAGGATCATGCTGGAGGCGATGAACATCAGCACCCGGGTGAGCACGTTGATGCCGAAGAGCCGCCACCACGAGCCGCGCACCAGCCGCCGGGAGCGGGACATCGCGGCGAGCACGCCCTGCCGCTCCAGGACGAGCGCGGGCGCGGCGAGGCTGAGCCCGATCGTCAGCCAGAGCGCCAGCGGCAGGGCCGCCAGCAGCAGGATCAGGCCGAGCCCGAGCAGCGGTTCGTTGACGTCGTCGACGATCCCCGCCACCAGCAGTGCGAAGCCCGGGACGAACGGTGCGGCGGCGATCAGCCCGGTCAGCAGGGTGAGGCCGGTCAGTGCCGCGAGCCGCGGCCGGGCCGTCTGCCAGGCTTCCCGCAGGGTCACCGGCTGCCCCAGCACGGCCTTGCTCACCACCATGGTCAGCATGCCGATCGCGACGACGCCGACCAGGACCTCCAGCGGCACCGGGGCGAGCAGCGCCACGACCTCGGTGAGGTCGCCGGGCTGCTCGTAGGCCCAGAACTGGCCGAGGGCCGACAGCAGCTGCTGCAGGGCGGCCAGCCCGAGCGAGAGGCCGAGGGCGGTGCGCCAGTGCCTGCGCACCGTGGTGACCGCACCGTCGAGGATCTCGCCGACGCCGAGCGGACGCAGCGGGACGACGCCGGGCTTGGGGCTCAGCGGGGCGCCCCAGCCGCCGTACTGGCCCGGGCCGCCGCCGTACGGGCCGGGGCCGCCGGGAGCGGCGCCGTAGTGGCCCGGACCGGGTGCGTCACCGCTCTGGCCCTGGTGGGGAATGCTGCCGTACGCTCCGCCGTACGGACCGGGACCGCCCGCGGCGTCGCCGACGGCGCCGGACGGTGGACCGGCCGGCGGCCGGACGTCGTCACGGGGCGGTTCGGGCGAACCGGGCGATGCCCAGCCCGGGGTGTCGGTCATCAAGGCTCCTTGTCCTACGGTCCGCGGGCTTCGTGGCCCCGGGCCCGGACGTCCGGGTCGGTCGGACCGGGTACGGCGTACGGCCGGATTCCGCTGCTGCGCCGCCCATCGTGCCATGGTGGCGGCAACGGCCCCAGGGGTATCCCGTTGCTGATCGACAACGGTCGGTGCGCACGGCCCCGGCCCGCCGTCCGGCGGTGCCCCGCCCGGGTCGCGGGAGGACCCGGGGAGGGCCCCGGACCGGGCTGTGGGGCAGGTCACAATCGGGTAATGAGAAGATGGAGTCATGAAGGGACGCGTTCTCGTCGTCGATGACGACACCGCACTGGCCGAGATGCTCGGCATCGTGCTGCGTGGTGAAGGTTTTGAACCGTTTTTCGTCGCCGACGGGGACAAGGCGCTAGCCGCGTTCCGGGAGACCAAGCCCGACCTCGTGCTGCTCGACCTGATGCTGCCGGGCCGGGACGGCATCGACGTCTGCCGCCAGATCCGCTCCGAGTCCGGCATCCCGATCGTGATGCTGACCGCGAAGACGGACACGGTGGACATCGTGGTCGGACTGGAGTCCGGCGCCGACGACTACGTCACCAAGCCGTTCAAGCCCAAGGAGCTGGTGGCCCGGGTGCGCGCGCGGCTGCGCCGCGCCGAGGAGCCCACCCCCGAGCAGCTGACCATCGGCGACCTCGTCATCGACGTGGCCGGCCACTCGGTCAAGCGCGAGGGCCGCGGCATCCCGCTGACCCCGCTGGAGTTCGACCTGCTGGTCGCGCTCGCCCGCAAGCCCTGGCAGGTGTTCACCCGCGAGGTGCTGCTGGAGCAGGTCTGGGGCTACCGGCACGCCGCCGACACCCGGCTGGTGAACGTGCACGTCCAGCGGCTGCGGTCCAAGATCGAGAAGGACCCGGAGCGTCCGGAGATCGTGGTCACCGTGCGTGGCGTCGGCTACAAGGCGGGGCCCAGCTAAGTGGTGCAGTACCAGGCTGACGACTCCCCGTCGGGCACCGATGCCGGCGGGGAGGCTGCTGTGCGCGGAAGCGTGCTGAGCTCGACCACGGAGGGCCGGCGGCGCCGCCGCGGCCCGGCCGCCTTCTTCGCCCAGGTGATCCGTCAGTTCCGACGGCCGGTGCGGCGCCTGACGGCGCTGTACCGCCGCTCCATCCAGCTGCGCGTGGTCGCCGCCACGCTGCTGCTCTCCGTCGTCGTCGTGCTGGTGCTCGGCGTGGTCGTGGTCGCCCAGGTGCGCACCGGCCTGCTGGACACCAAGAAGCACGCGGCGCAGGGCCAGGCGCTCGGCGGCTTCCAGATCGAGCAGGACAAGATCAACGAGGCCATCAACCTGCAGGCCAAGGCCGGCAGCACCGGCAGCGACCCCTCGCGGGACGAGGTCGGCACCTGGCTGATCAAGCAGGTCTCCGACCTCGCCAGCGGCGGCACCGGCGTCTACTCGGTGATCGCCCTGGTGCCCTCCACCGGCCAGCAGGAGAGCGCCCCCAGCGCCGCCCTGCGCGGCGCCTGGTACTCCGGCAACATCGTCCCGGACTCGATCAGCCAGGACCTGCGCGACGAGGTCGCCGCGGAGTCCGGCACCCCGCACCAGCAGACCACCGAGATCCAGCGCTCCACCGACGACGGCAGCCCCTCGTACAACGAGCCCGGGCTCGTCATCGGCAAGCAGTTCACCGGCCCCGACGGCACCCCGTACCAGCTCTACTACGTCTTCTCCTTCGGCCAGGAGACCAAGACCCTCGGCCTGGTCACCGGCACCCTGGCGACCGCCGGCGTCTTCGTGGTCATCCTGCTCGGCGGCATCGCCTGGCTGGTCGTCCGCCAGGTCGTGACGCCCGTCCGGATGGCCGCTGGGATCTCCGCCAGGCTCGCCGCGGGCCACCTGGAGGAGCGGATGAAGGTCACCGGCACGGACGACATCGCCCGCCTCGGCGAGTCCTTCAACCGGATGGCCAACGCCCTGCAGGCGCAGATCCGGCAGCTGGAGGAGCTCTCCCGGGTCCAGCGCCGCTTCGTCTCCGACGTCTCGCACGAGCTGCGCACCCCGCTCACCACCGTGCGGATGGCCGCCGACCTCATCTACGACAGCCGCGACGACCTCGACCCGATGGCCGCCCGCTCCGCCGAACTGCTGCAGGACCAGCTGGACCGCTTCGAGTCGCTGCTCGCCGACCTCCTGGAGATCAGCCGCTTCGACGCCGGTGCCGCGATCCTGGACGCCGAGCCGGTCGACCTGCGCGAGATCGTGACCCGGGTGGTCGAGGCGGCCGACCCGCTCGCCCAGGCCAAGGGCAGCGCGGTGATCGTCCGCGGCGCCGAGAAGCCCGTCGTCGCCGAGGTCGACTCCCGCCGGATCGAGCGCATCCTGCGCAACCTGGTGGTCAACGCGCTGGAGCACGGCGAGGGCCGCGACGTCGTCGTCCGGCTCGGCACCGGCGAGGGCGCGGTCGCCGTCGGCGTCCGCGACTACGGCATCGGCCTCAAGCCCGGCGAGGCCTCCCGGGTGTTCCACCGGTTCTGGCGCGCCGACCCGTCCCGGGTGCGCACCACCGGCGGCACCGGCCTCGGCCTGTCCATCGCCGTCGAGGACGCCCACCTGCACGGCGGCTGGCTGCAGGCCTGGGGCGAACCGGGCGGCGGCTCGCACTTCCGCCTCACCCTGCCGCGCACCCGCGGCGGCGACATCAGCCGGGCGCCGTTCCGGCTGGAGCCCGAGGACTCCCGGCACAACCGCGGCCTCGCCTCGCCCGGCGCGCCATACCGGCGGGCCGTCCGCCCGGGCGGCGCGACCGCGGTCACCGCGACCGACGCCGCCGACCAGGACGGCCCGGAGACCCCCGAGGGCGGCCAGGCCGGCTTCGGCAGCGGCCTCGGCGGCGTGCTCTCGCTCGGCCCCGGGCTGGGCCGGCCGCAGGCCGCCCCCGTCGCCGACCCCTCGGACGTCCGCACCGTGGCCGCGGGATACGGTGCCACCGGGGCCCAGGTCGTCGTCGACCGCGGGCCCGGACGTCCGGCGCTCCCGCCCCAGGAAGGCCCGGACAACGCCGACACCCGGAGGCCGCAGCGTGCGAAGGACGACGACCAGCGTGAGGGCTGACCTGCGCTCAGCCCGGGCCGTCTGCGCCGCCCTCGCCGTGCTGCTCGCCGCGGGCTGTGCCGCGATGCCGTCGGACGGCCCGCCCGAGCGGGTCGAGATCCCGCAGGGCTCCGGCGCGGAGAACCTCCAGGTCCGGGTCTTCCCGGTGCCGCCGCACAAGGGCGAGGACCCGCGCGACCTGCTGGCCGGCTTCCTGGCCGCGTCCGGCGCCGACGAGGCCAAGGACTACGAGACGGCGCTCAAGTACCTGACCGCCTCGGCCGGCAAGCGCTGGAACCCGCAGGCCGGCGTCGCCGTGCTCGCCGCCACCCCGCACCGCGACCAGACGGTGGCCGCCGCGGAGACCACCACCATCACCGTGAGCGGCAGCAAGGTCGCCGAACTCGACGAGGACCACTCCTACCGGGTGGTCACCGACGAGGCGTACCGGCAGCAGTTCACCTTCGTGAAGGAGACCGAGGGCCCGGACAAGGGCGAGTGGCGGATCGACCGGCTGCCGGACGGCCTGATCGTCGACCAGACGAACTTCCGCAACTCCTACCGGGCCGTCCACCGCTACTTCTACGTCTCCTCCGACCCCTCGGCGGACGGTGCCACGCCGCCCGTGATGGTGCCGGACCCGATCTACCTGCGCCGCCGCACCGACCCGCTGACCGCCGCCGCCAAGGCGCTCGCGGCCGGCCCCTCGCAGTGGCTCGCCCCGGCCGTCTACTCGGCCTTCGAGGGCGTGCACATCGAGGGCGCGGTGTCCGTCAACGACAACCGGGCCGCCGCGGTGCGGGTCGACGTCGCCGACTTCGGCGGCCGGCAGAGCACCTGCAAGCAGATGGCCACCCAGCTCTTCCACACCCTCGCCGACCAGCAGGGCAAGGCCCAGCTGGACCGGGTCGACCTGTCCGGCGGCAAGGGCGGCTGCTCGGTGACGGCCGCCGAGGCCGCCGACTCCGCCCCCGGCCGCCTGGCCGGCTCCGCCGGGGCCTCGCCGTACTACCAGCTCGACACCGGGCAGGTGCTGCTGCTCCAGGGCGACGGGCCGGGCCGGCCGGTCGCCGGGCCGCTCGGCCAGGCCGCGCAGCAGGGCCAGCCGAGGATCGGCGAGGTCGCCGTCCGCCGCGACGGCTCCGGCGCCGCCGCGATCGGCGCCGACGGCCGCTCGCTGTTCGTCACCGGCTTCGGCGACGGCGACCAGCTCGGCGGCGCGGTGGTCAGCAGCCGTGGAACCCAGCCCGGCCAGGGCCTGGCCTCGCCCAGCTGGGACGGCCGGCAGAACCTCTGGGTGGTCGACCGCGACCCGGCCGCGCCGCAGCTGTACATGGTGCGCGGACGCAAGTCCGTCGCCGCCCAGGTCGACGGCCTCGCCGACCGCACCGTCCAGGACGCGCGGATCTCCTCCGACGGCACCCGGATCGCCCTGGTGCTGAAGGACGGCGCCGGCCGGCGCTCGCTGCAGATCGGCCTGGTGGTGCACGAGGGCACGGCCGGCTCTCCACGGGTGCGGGTCACCGGGCTGCGGCCGGTCGCGCCGCTGCTGACCGACGTCGCCTCGGTGTCCTGGGCGGACACCGACCAGCTGCTGGTGCTCGGCAAGGAGCAGGGCAAGCTGCAGCTGCTGAACTACGTGGGCACCGACGGCTCGCAGGCCGCCGACTCCCCGCTGCAGGGCGGCGAGTCGATGACCACCGTGTCCGCCTCGGAGAGCCGGGCCGGCGAGAGCGTGCCGTCCGTCATCGCGTACTCCAGCGACCACCGGATCTTCCGGCTGCAGGGCAACCAGTGGCGCGAGATCGCGCTGCAGGGGCACCCGGCCGCCTCGTTCGGCTACCCGGGCTGACCCCGCCCGTGCAGCCGGCGGGGCGTCGCCGCCACCGCGGCCGCGGCGCACGGCGGGCAGCCCGCCGCCCGCAGCGCCCGTGCGGCCTCGGCCAGGCTCGCCCCGGTGGTCACCAGGTCGTCGACCAGCACCAGCCGCCGGCCGGACAGCAGCGCGGCCCGGCGCGGCGGCACCGCCAGTGCCCCGTGCAGGTTGCGGTGGCGCTCGGCCGCGGACAGCCCCGCCTGGTCCGCCACCGGCCGGACGTGCCGCAGCGCCGCCGCGGCCAGGGCCGGCCTGCCCGACCGGCTCAGCTCGCGGGCGGCCGCGCGGGCGAGCCGCAGCATCGGGTCGTGCCCGCGGGCACGGACCGCGCGGCGCGCGGAGGGCACCGGCACCAGCAGGAGTGCGCCGGGCGCACCCGGGGCGCCCGCCTCGACCGCGGAGCGCACGGCGGCGGCGAGCGCCGCTCCGAGCGGCCGGGCGAGCCGCAGTGCGCCGCGCTCCTTGTGGGCGATCAGCAGATGCCGCACCGGCCCGGCGTACGGGGCGGCGGCGTACAGCGGCGGCAGGCCCTCCGGGGCCGGCCGGCGCTCCACCGGCCCGGCGCCGGCACAGGTCAGCTCCGCCCGGCAGGCCGGACAGAGCTGACCCCCGGCGCCGCCGCAGCCCGCGCACCGGGCGGGCAGCAACAGGTCGAGCAGACCGGTGCCGAGGAGGCCTGCGGCGAACGGCGGTGTCACGGGCGCCTCCCGGGGCGCGCGGGGCACGGACGACGTGCACGAACGGGACATCCGGCCCGGTGCGCAGTGCCGTACGGACTCTTGCCGGGTCGGGTACTGGGCCATACGGTGGGCGGCCCGGTGCGTGTTGTCCAGCCGTTAACCCCTGTTTCACTCCATGGAAGGTAAACAGAGGGCGACAGCTGTACGGCCAGCCCGGTGTCGCCACGGTGTTCGACTGGGGAGGCGGAAACCCCGAGCGAGGTGTTCCATAAGGCACACAGGGGGTTTCAAGCGCTCCTGGTGGGGAGGAAGTGAGGTGAGGGCCGGTCGGGTTCGCCGCTCCCGGCGGAGGTGGGGGGCTGGTGGTGGACCGGCTGGTCCGGCTGGGTCTCAGCCCGATCCGGGTGCGTTCCGGATCGGCAACAGCACAAGGGATCGGAGTTCTGCGTGGACATCGTCGTCAAGGGCCGCAAGACCGAGGTGCCCAAGAGGTTCCGCGAGCACGTGGCCGAGAAGCTGGAGAAGGTCCAGAAGTTCGACGGCAAGGTGATCAGCCTCGACGTCGAGGTGTCCAAGGAGCACAACCCGCGTCAGGCGGACCGGTCCGAGCGGGTGGAGATCACTCTCCGTACCCGGGGGCCGGTGATCCGGGCCGAGGCCGCCGCGAGCGACCCGTACGCGGCGCTCGACCTGGCTTCGGCGAAGCTCGACGCGCAGCTGCGCAAGTCCGCGGACCGTCGCCGGGTGCACAAGGGCGGCAACGGCCGCACCCCCGTCAGCGTCGCCGCCGCGACGGCCGCGCTGGCCAACCTGCCCGCGACGGAGCAGACCGAGGGCCCGGTCAACGGGTCGGCCCGCAAGACCATGATGGGATCGCTGGAGGTGGAGGGCGACGGACCGCTCGTCGTCCGCGAGAAGACGCACCCTGCAGCACCGATGTCGCTGGACCAGGCGCTGTACGAGATGGAACTCGTCGGCCACGACTTCTTCCTGTTCGTGGAGAAGGACAGCGGCCTGCCGAGCGTGGTGTACCGCCGGCACGGCTACCACTACGGCGTCATCCACCTGAAGGAGGACGCGACGGCGATCGGCGGTGGCGCCGGCGGCGCGATCAACGCGCTCGACGAGGACTGATCCCGTCCCGTCGGCCGTACGACAGATCGATCGACCGGTGACCCCGGCGGCCCGCGCCGCCGGGGTCACCCAGCTGGGCGGTCCGGTGTCGGAGGGTGATCAACGCCCCTGCGGTCATGGAATGATGGAGCCGACATCGACCGGCGACCGGGGGGAGGAGCGGATGGGCGAGCCCATCGGCCGTGGTGCACACGGTCCGGGCGCGGACGGCGGGGCCGACGACCCGCCGGGCTACGGAGGGCACCGCGCCGAACCGATCCGGGTGCTGGTGGTCGACGACCACGCGCTGTTCCGCCGCGGCCTGGAGATCGTGCTGGCCGAGGAGGAGGACATCCGGGTCATCGGCGAGGCGGGGGACGGCGCGGAGGCCGTGCTCAAGGCCGCCGACCTGCTGCCGGACATCATCCTGATGGACGTCCGGATGCCCCGCCGCAGCGGTATCGAGGCCTGCACCGCGATCAAGGACGTGGTGCCCAGCGCCAAGATCATCATGCTGACGATCAGCGACGAGGAGGCCGACCTCTACGAGGCGATCAAGGCGGGCGCCACCGGCTACCTGCTCAAGGAGATCTCCACCGACGAGGTGGCCACCGCGATCCGCGCGGTCGCCGACGGCCAGTCGCAGATCAGCCCCTCGATGGCGGCCAAGCTGCTCACCGAGTTCAAGTCGATGATCCAACGCCGTTCCGACGACCGGGAGTTGGTGCCCGCCCCGCGGCTCACCGACCGGGAGCTGGAGGTGCTCAAGCTGGTGGCGACCGGGATGAACAACCGGGAGATCGCCAAGGAGCTCTTCATCAGCGAGAACACCGTGAAGAACCACGTCCGCAACATCCTGGAGAAGCTGCAGCTGCACTCCCGGATGGAGGCCGTGGTCTACGCGATGCGCGAGAAGATCCTCGAAATAGGCTGACCGCCGGCCGCCGGCCTCACAGCAGCGCCTCCAGGGCCGGGCGCATCCGCTCGTCCGCCAGCAGCTCCACCCGGACGCTGTCGCAGCCCACCCAGGACGCCGCCTCGCGCAGCGCCTCGGCGAGCGGCGCCACGTACGCGGGCCCCGTCAGGGAGACCTGACGGGCCACCAGGGTGCGGCCCTCGCGCGCCGGGTCCACCCGGCCGACCAGCCGGCCGCCGGCGAGCAGCGGCATCGCGAAGTAGCCGTGCACCCGCTTGTGCCTGGGCGTGTACGCCTCCAGTCGGTGCGACATGCCGAAGATCCGCTCGGTGCGGGCGCGGTCCCAGATCAGCGAGTCGAACGGCGACAGCAGTGTGGTGCGGTGCCGCCCGCGCGGCTCGGAGGCCAGCGCCGCCGGATCGGCCCAGGCCGCCGCCGGCCAGCCCTCGACCTGCACCGGCACCAGCCCGGACGCCTCCAGCACCGCGTCGACCTGGGCGCCCTTGAGGCGGTGGTGGTCCATCAGGTCCGCCCGGGTGGCCACCCCGAGCGCGGCGCCCGCCTGCGCGACCAGCCGCCGCAGGCACTCCTCGTCGGAGAGGTCCGTCTCGAACAGCTCCGCCGGGACGGCCCGCTCGGCCGCCTCGTAGACCCGCTTCCAGCCGCGCCGCTCGGTGCACACCACGTCGCCGAAGGCGAGCGCCCGCTCCACCGCGATCTTGGTGTCGGACCAGTCCCACCACTCCGCGGTGCGCTTCGCGCCGCCCAGACCCGTCGAGGTCAGCGGCCCCTCGGCGCGCAGCCGGTCCAGCACCGACCGGTACGTCTCCGGGGAGACCGGGTGGCCCCAGAGGTTGCCGCGCGCCCGGTAGGCGCGGCGGCGGAAGGCGAACAGCGGCCACTCCTCCATCGGCAGGATGCAGGCCGCGTGGGACCAGTACTCGAAGGTCGTCTCCGAGCCCCAGTAGGCGCCCTCCACCGCCGGGCGCCCCACCGCGCCGAGCCGGGCGTAGGGGACCAGCTCGTGCGACCTGGCCAGCACCGAGATGGTGTCCAGCTGGACGGCGCCCAGGTGCCGCAGCACCCCGCGCACCCCGGCGCGGCGGTCCGGGGCGCCCAGCAGCCCCTGGGCGCGAAGGGCGATCCGGCGGGCCTGGTCGGCGGAGAGCACAACGGTCATGCCGGGCAGCGTAGGCCCTGCCACCGACAACCGGACGGGGCGCCGGGAACCCGCCGGGCCCGCCGGAGGTTGTCGTGGTGAGGAGGCGCGGTGACCGATTTGCCCCGGGCCCGGTGCTTCACAGCGCTTTGCCCCTGCGGGTGACACAGGAATACCGTGCTGACGGACCTCCCGGCGGCTTGTCCTCCTCGCATACGATGACCCGTACGGTGGGGTAGGTCTCGCCGACTGTCGTCCAGAGCCGATCCAGGCAAGGAGCCCGCTCACGTGTCCGTCTTCGACAAGATCCTGCGCGCAGGCGAAGGCAAGATCCTTCGCAAGCTGCAGCGGATTGCCGCCCAGGTCAACTCGATCGAAGAGGACTTCGTCAACCTCACCGACGACGAGCTGCGCGCGCTGACCGACGAGTACAAGGCCCGCATCGCCGAGGGCGAGAGCCTGGACGACATCATGCCCGAGGCCTTCGCGACCGTCCGCGAGGCGGCCAAGCGCGTGCTCGGCCAGCGCCACTACGACGTGCAGATCATGGGCGGCGCCGCGCTGCACTTCGGCTACGTCGCCGAGATGCGCACCGGCGAGGGCAAGACCCTCGTCGGCACCCTGCCCGCGTACCTCAACGCGCTCACCGGCAAGGGCGTCCACCTGATCACCGTCAACGACTACCTCGCCGAGCGCGACTCGGAGTGGATGGGCCGGGTGCACCGCTTCCTCGGCCTCGAGGTCGGCGTGATCCTGGCGAACATGTCGCCGGCCGAGCGCAAGCGCCAGTACGGGATGGACATCACGTACGGCACCAACAACGAGTTCGGCTTCGACTACCTCCGCGACAACATGGCCTGGGCGCAGGACGAGCTCGTCCAGCGCGGCCACAACTTCGCGATCGTCGACGAGGTCGACTCGATCCTGATCGACGAGGCCCGCACCCCGCTGATCATCTCCGGCCCGGCCGACCAGGCCACCAAGTGGTACAACGACTTCGCCAAGCTGGTGCAGCGCCTCAAGCGCGAGCGCGACTACGAGGTCGACGAGAAGAAGCGCACCGTCGGCATCCTGGAGGAGGGCGTCGGCCGGGTCGAGGACTACCTCGGCATCGACAACCTCTACGAGTCGGTGAACACCCCGCTGGTCGGCTTCCTCAACAACGCCATCAAGGCCAAGGAGCTCTACAAGGTCGACAAGGACTACGTCGTCATCAACGGCGAGGTCATGATCGTCGACGAGCACACCGGCCGCATCCTGGCCGGCCGCCGCTACAACGAGGGCATGCACCAGGCGATCGAGGCCAAGGAGGGGGTGGAGGTCCAGAACGAGAACCAGACGCTGGCCACCATCACCCTGCAGAACTTCTTCCGCCTCTACGACAAGCTCTCCGGCATGACCGGTACCGGCACCACCGAGGCCGCCGAGTTCCACCAGATCTACAAGCTCGGCGTGGTGCCGATCCCCACCAACAAGACGCCGCGCCGCATCGACCAGCCCGACCTGATCTACAAGTCGGAGCCGGCGAAGTTCGCCGCGGTGGTCGAGGACATCGCCGAGAAGCACGAGAAGGGCCAGCCCGTCCTGGTCGGCACCGTCTCGGTCGAGAAGTCCGAGTACCTCTCCCAGGAGCTGCGCAAGCGCGGCATCCCGCACGAGGTGCTGAACGCCAAGCACCACGAGCGCGAGGCGCAGATCGTCGCGCAGGCCGGCCGCAAGGGTGCCGTCACCGTCGCCACCAACATGGCCGGCCGCGGCACCGACATCATGCTCGGCGGCAACGCCGAGCACCTCGCCGCCGCCGAGCTCGCCCAGCGCGGCATCACCCCGGAGGACACCCCGGAGGAGTACGAGGCCGCCTTCCCGAGCGCCCTGGACAAGGCCAAGGAGGCCGTCAAGGCCGAGCAGGAGGAGGTCCAGGAACTCGGCGGCCTGTACGTGCTGGGCACCGAGCGCCACGAGTCCCGCCGGATCGACAACCAGCTGCGCGGCCGCTCCGGCCGCCAGGGCGACCCGGGCGAGTCCCGCTTCTACCTGTCGCTCGGCGACGACCTGATGCGCCTGTTCAAGGCCGGCATGGTCGAGCGCGTCCTGTCGATGGCGAATGTGCCCGAGGACGTGCCGATCGAGTCGAAGATGGTCACCCGCGCCATCGCCTCCGCGCAGACCCAGGTCGAGCAGCAGAACTTCGAGATCCGCAAGAACGTCCTCAAGTACGACGAGGTCCTCAACCGCCAGCGCGAGGTCATCTACGGCGAGCGCCGCCGCGTCCTGGAGGGCGAGGACCTGCAGGAGCAGGTCGGCCACTTCATGGACGACACCGTGGAGGCGTACGTCACCGCCGCCACCGGCGAGGGCTTCGAGGACGACTGGGACCTCGAGAAGCTCTGGACAGCCCTCAAGCAGCTGTACCCGGTCGGCCTCGACCTGGAGGAGCTGGAGGAGGAGGCCGGCGGCACCGCCGGGCTGACCCCCGAGTTCCTCACCCAGGCGATCCAGGAGGACATCCAGGGCGCCTACGGCCGCCGCGAGGACCAGCTCGGCGAGCAGATCATGCGCGAGCTGGAGCGCCGCGTGGTGCTGTCCGTGCTGGACCGCCGCTGGCGCGAGCACCTCTACGAGATGGACTACCTCCAGGAGGGCATCGCGCTGCGCGCCTACGCCCAGCGCGACCCGCTGGTCGAGTACCAGCGCGAGGGCTACGACATGTTCTCCGCCATGATGGAGGGCATCAAGGAGGAGTCCGTCGGCTACCTGTTCAACCTGGAGGTCCAGGTCGAGCAGCAGGTCGAGGAGGTCCCGGTCGCCGAGGACGCCGTCGTCCTGGAGAAGACCGACGCCCGCCCGGAGATCAAGGCCAAGGGCCTGGAGGCCCCGGCCCGCCAGCGGCTGCACTACACCGCGCCGACCGTCGACGGCGACGAGACCGTCATCGAGGGCGACTTCGACGACGCCGGCGCCGACGAGGGCGACGGGATGACCCGCGCCGAGCGCCGCCGGGCCGCCAAGGCCGCCGGCCGCGGCCGGCGCCGCAAGGGCTGACCCGCAGCGAGACCGCCCGCAGGGCGCCGCACCCCGAGCCGGGGGCGGCGCCCTGCGGCGTCCCCGGGCCGGCCGCGCTCAGCGGGCCTCCACCGCCGCGCACTGCCACTGCTCGGTCCGCCGGTGCCGCTCCAGCCGGAAGGCCACCACGTGGTGGCGCGGCCCGAACTCCACCCGGACGCAGACCTCCAGGGCGTCCGGCGCGGGCGCCGAGTCATGCACCCGGCCCAGCCGGGGCTGCGGGGCGCGCCCGCGCGGGCGCAGCGGTCCCGTCCGGACGAGCACGGCGAGCTGCTGGTAGCCCTGCAGCGTGGTGTGCCGCTGCAGCTGGCCCACCGGGCGGACCCCGGTCAGCACTTCGACCAGCCGGTGCGCGAAGCGGACCGCCAGATCGCCCTGCCCGGCACCGCGGGAGGGGGCGCACTGCGACCGCGGACGGCGCGGCGGGCGCGGTTCCCCGGCACCCGGGCGCGGGGCGGCGGCGTCCGGGGTGCCGGTGTGCCCGGCGGCCGCGTGCCGGCCCGGATGCGGGTGGCGGACGGGCCGGCGCGGCTGCACCCGTCCCGACCCGTGCACCAGCGGCCGGACCAGCGGCGGCGCCGCAGGGTCCGCGGCGTGCCGTGCGGCGTGGACGGGGGCGGTGGCGCGGTGCTCGGCCATCGGCCGGCCTCCTGTCGGTCTGGTTCCGGCGGGGTCTGCTGCTGTTGCTATCGACCGCCCGCGGCGCCGCTGAAGGACCCGCCGCCGGCGGCCGGGGGACCGCCGCGATGTCACCTATCCGGGTGAGGCGGCCCGTGCTGCCGGGCCGGTCGGAGCGGTCCGGCGTGCGGCCGGTTGACGTGCGGGAAGGCCCGGAGGTGCACGAAGGAGTACGGACGGGGCAGGTGAAAACCTCGGTGCACGGCGGCCGGGCGGCCGGACCTACCGGCCGGTAGGGCGGAGGATCGGCAGGCGGACGATCCCAGGGAGGCGGCATGGCGACCGAGGTGACCACCGGCGGCGGACCGGCCGCGGCGCAGCGGGCGGGCGGACCCCGGCGCGGGCTGGTGCTCGGCGGCGGCGGCATGCTCGGCGCCGCCTGGACGGTCGGGGCGCTGTGCGCGGTCGAGGAGGCCACCGGCTGGCGGCCCGGCTCGGCGGACGTCGTCCTCGGGACCTCGGCCGGGGCCATCCTCGGCGCCCTGCTCGCGGCCGGCGTCCAGCCGGGAGAGCTCCGCGACCACCAGCACGGGCTGCCGATCACCACCGGCCCGCTGGCCGGCGTCGCGTTCGACTACGACACGGCGGCCGGCGGCGCGCTGCCGCCGCGGCCCGCACCCGGCATCGGCTCGCCCGGCCTGCTCCGGGACGCCGTCCGGCACCCGCGCGAGTACCCCTTCCTCACCATGGTCTCCGCCGTCGTCCCGCCCGGACGCGGCTCGGTGGCACCGGTCGGCGAGCTGGTGCGCGCGCTGCCCGGCGGGGACGGCTGGCCGGACGGCTCCCCGCTGCGGGTGGTCGCGGTGGACTACCGCAGCGGCCGCCGGGTGGTCTTCGGCGACGCCGGGGCGCCGCCCGCACCGATGGCCGACGCGGTGATGGCGTCCTGTGCGATCCCCGGCTGGTTCGCGCCGGTCGAGGTGGCCGGCGGCCCCTACGTCGACGGCGGCTGCTGGTCGGCGACCAACGCGGACCTGATGGTCGGACGCGGCCTGGACGAGATCTACGTGCTCGCGCCGATGGCCCTGCGGCTGCACCCGGAGGGGCGTGCCGAGCCCGGCCGGGGCGCGGTCGCCGCACTGCGCGAGTGGCGGGCCCGGGACCGGCCGCGCGGCATGCTCGCCCAGCTGGTCAGCCGCTACCGACGCACCGTCACCCGGCAGATGATGCGCGAGGCGCGGCTGCTGCGCTCCTCCGGCACCCGGGTGCAGCTGCTCGCCCCGACCCTGGCCGACCTGGCCGTGATGGGCCCCAACATGATGGACCCGGCCCGCCGGCCCGAGGTGCTGGACTCGGCGCTGCGCACCACCCTGGGGGCGCTCGGCGCGCCGCGCTGACCCACCGGTGCGCACGGTCTCCGCCGTCCGGGCCGTGCGGTGATCACCGGGCCCGTATCCTTGGGGGCGCGGCGGTCGCGGCCCGACGGTCCGCACGACCCAGGACACCACCCAGGAGCGGAGTGCCAGCGATGCGCGTGTACGTGCCCACCACGTTGACCGGCCTGGCGGCCGCGTACCCCGGCGGCGTCCTGGAGCAGGTCGCGGCCTACGCCGTCACCCCCGCGCTGCGCGAGTGGTACGTCAGCGACGACATCGAGGAGCTGGAGTACGCGGCGCTGAACCGTGCCGCGCACGCCTCCGTGCGGCTGCTGGCGGCCGACCCGGCGGCGCCGCGCCGGCGGGTCGTCGTCGCGGTGGAGGTCGCGGACTCCGCGGTCGGCGCGTTCGCCGGCGACGAGTACCAGGACCAGGCCTCGCTCGGCCGGGTGGTGCTGCACGGTCCGGTGCCGCTGGCCAAGGCCGCCGCGGTCCACGCGGACGTCGCCGACGCGGACGTGGTCGCCGACGTGGCGGCCGCGGCCGGCGCGGTCGAGGCGGCCGACAAGGGCGACGAGGACGCCCAGTTCACCGTCGACGGCGCCGAGGACCACGAGCTGCTCTGGTTCGCCACCCAGGAGATCCCGGGCCTGCTGGCCTGACCGTCGGTGCCGGCAGGTAGCGTTCCTGGGATGCGCACGCACATCGTCTGGGACTGGAACGGCACGCTCTTCCACGACATGGAGGCCGTGCTGGGCGCCAGCAACGCCGCCTTCGCGACCGTCGGGCTGGACCCGCTCAGCCTGCAGGAGTACCGCGAGCTCTACGAGATCCCGATCCCGCGCTTCTACCAGCGGCTGCTCGGCCGGGTGCCCAGCCAGGCCGAGTGGGAGGCGCTGGACGACGCGTTCCACGACCGCTACCGCGAGCTCAGCCCGGACTGCGGCCTCACCACGGGCGTCCCGGACCTGCTGAACGGCTGGCTGGCCCGGCCCGGCCGCAGCCAGTCGCTGCTGTCGATGTACGAGCACGAGCGGCTGGTGCCCGTGGTGGACGCCTTCGGGCTGACCGACCGGTTCCTGCGGGTGGACGGCCGCACCGGCGCCTCCGGCGGCCGCAAGGCCGGCTTCCTGGCCGCCCACCTCACGGCGCTCGGCCCGGACCTGGAGCCCGCCCGTACGGTGCTGATCGGCGACGCCGTGGACGACGCGCAGGCCGCCCTGGAGTCGGGGATCCACGCCGTGCTGTACACCGGCGGCTCGCACACCCGGGAGAAGCTGGAGGTCGTCGGCGTGCCGGTGGTGGACTCCCTCGCCGAGGCCGTCGCGGTGGCCGAGGAACTGACCGGCTGACCGGTCGACCCGGCCGGCCCGGGTCGGCCGGGTCGGTGATCGCGGTCGGCCGGCTCGGCGGGTGCGGCCGGGGGCAGGCGTGTCGGCGGGCCCGGATCCGGGCGGTGACGGTCAACCTGGTGGGGCAGCCGTCACCGGAACGAGCGGAGCCCCGCATGCCCCTGGACGCCGTCACCCGGGTCCCCGTCCCCCTCGGCGAGCCGGTACGCGGCCACGCCCCCGGCAGCGCCGAGCGGGAGCGGCTGGAACGCCGGCTGGACGAGCTCGCTGCCGAACCCGTGCCGCTGCCGATGACGATCGCCGGCGAGCAGCGGTTCGGCGGCGGCGAGCGGATCGACGTCGTCCAGCCGCACCACCGCGCCGCCCGGCTCGGCGTGCTCGGCAGCGCCACCCACGAGGACGCCCGGCTCGCCGTGGACGCCGCGCTCGCCGCGGCCCCGGACTGGCGGGCCCTGCCCTTCGACGAGCGGGCCGCCGTCCTCCTGCGCGCCGCCGACCTGCTGGCCGGCCCCTGGCGGGAGACCCTCGCCGCGGCCACCGTGCTCGGCCAGTCCAAGACCGCCCTGCAGGCCGAACTCGACGCCGTCTGCGCCCTCGCCGACCTCTGGCGGTCCGGGGTGCACACCGCCCGGCGGATCCTCGCCGAACAGCCCGCCTCGCCGCCCGGGACGTGGCGGCGCGCCGACCACCGGCCGCTGGACGGCTTCGCCTACGTGCTCACCAGGTTCGACTCCACGGCCGCCGCCGGGTACGCGGCCACCGCCCCCGCACTGATGGGCAACACCGTGGTCTGGAAGCCCGCGCCCGCCCAGACCTTCGCCGCCCACCACCTCATGCGGCTGCTGGAGGCGGCCGGACTGCCGCCCGGCGTGGTCAACCTGGTCACCGGCGACGGCCGGGCGGCCTCGCAGGTCGCCCTCGCCAGCCCCGCCCTCGCCGGACTGCACTTCACCGGCACCGCCGCGGCCTTCCACGGCCTGTGGACGGAGATCGCCGCGCACCTCGACCGCTACCGCAACCGGCCGAGGATCACCGGCGAGACCGGCGGCAAGGGCTTCCTGCTCGCCCACCCGTCGGCCGACCCGGACCTGCTGCGCACCGCGCTGGTCCACGGCGCCTTCGCCCACCAGGGGCAGGGCCGCTCCGCGCTCGGCCGCGCCCACCTGCCGCGCACCCTCTGGCGGCGGATCCGCGCCGACCTGCTCGCCGAGGTCGACGCGCTGGCCGTCGGCGACGTCACCGACCTCGGCACCGCCATGGGCGCGCTGATCGACGGACCGGCCTACGAGCGGACCCGCGCCGCGATCGAGCGGGCCGGACGCGACCCGGGCACGGAGCTCGCGGCCGGCGGCCAGTACGACGACGCCATCGGCTGGTTCGTCCGCCCGACCGTGCTGGACTGCGCCGACGGCCGCGGCGAGGTCTTCCGGACGGACTGCCCCGGCCCGGTCCTGGCCGTCCGGGTGTACGAGGACGCGGACTGGGAAGCCGCCTTGCACCGGGTGTGCACCGACGCCCCGCAGGCACCGACCGGCTCGGTGCTCGCCCGGGACCGGTACGCGACCGCGCAGGCCGTCGACCGGCTGCGGTTCGCCGCCGCCGGCCTCCGCGTCAACGGCGGGCCGGGCGGCACCGGCGACCGCGTCGGCGCCGCCGCCGACCTGCTCCGATGGACGTCGGTCCGCGCGGTCGAGGAGGCCTTCGGGGCGCCCGCCGGTGACAGCCGGACGCACCCGGGGTGACGGGACGGAAACAGCTGACAGGGGCTGACATGAAGTGACCCGCCGGTTTGGACAAGGTGTCCAGTAGGGCGTCGGCATCCTGCAGGATTGCTCCTCCGTGTCCCCTGACACCTTCGTTTCATCAGGTTAGGCTGACTGGCGTCGCCGGGCCTTCCCCCGCTGGCCAAACGAGCTGTCGTACCCAGGTGCAGGGCTTCTCATGCGTGGCACGAGCGGTTTTCGCCCCCGGGATGCGGGAGCATTGCGGACAGACCCGGCGGTGCACACCCAGCCATCACCGAGTCACGCAACGGCGCGCGACAGGAGCCAAACAGTCATGCAGACCAAGCTGGACGCAGCCAAGGCCGAACTGCTCACCAAGGCAGCAGCAGCCGCTGAGAACAGCCAGGTGGGGGGAGCGGCGCCAGGGGAGGGTCTGAGCAACGGTGCTCTGGCCGCGTACCTGCACCACTACTACCTCCACACCGCGCCCGAGGACCTGGTCGACCGCGACCCGGTCGACGTCTACGGCGCGGCCGCCTCCCACTACCGGCTGGGCCTCAAGCGCCCGCAGGGGACGGCGGAGGTCCGGGTGCACACCCCGACCGTCGAGGAGAACGGCTGGAGCTGCGGCCACACCGTGGTCGAGGTCGTCACCGACGACATGCCCTTCCTCGTGGACTCGGTCACCAACGAGCTGACCCGCCTCGACCGCGGCATCCACCTCGTCGTCCACCCCCAGCTCGCCGTCCGCCGCGACATCACCGGCAAGCTGCTGGAGATCCTCGACATCGACGCCTGCTCGCGCAGCCAGGCCGCCGGCACCGAGTGGCCCGCCGACGCCGTCGTCGAGTCCTGGATGCACATCGAGATCGACCGCGAGACCGACCGCGCCGACCTCCGCTCCATCGAGACCAACCTGCGCCGCATCCTCGGCGACGTCCGCGAGGTCGTCGAGGACTGGTCCAAGATGCGCGACTCCGCGCTGCGCCTCGCCGACGAGCTCGCCGAGCAGCCCCCGGCCCACCTGCCCGAGCAGGAGGTCGGCGAGGCCTGGGAGCTCATGCGCTGGCTGGCCGACGACCACTTCACCTTCCTCGGCTACCGCGAGTACGACCTCGTCGAGCACGAGGGCGAAGAGGTCCTCAAGGCCGTCGCCGGCACCGGCCTGGGCATCCTGCGCGCCGACCCGCTGAGCCACGACAGCGACCACCACCCGGTCAGCGAGGCCTTCGGCCGGCTCTCCGCCCCCGTCCGCGCCAAGGCGCACGAGAAGAAGCTCCTCGTGCTCACCAAGGCCAACAGCCGTGCCACCGTGCACCGCCCCGCCTACCTCGACTACGTCGGCGTCAAGCGGTTCGACGCCAACGGCGAGGTCGTCGGCGAGCGCCGCTTCCTCGGCCTGTTCTCCTCCGCCGCGTACACCGAGTCGGTCACCCGCATCCCGGTCGTCCGCCGCAAGGTCCAGGAGGTCATCACCACCTCGGGCTTCTCCGGCGACAGCCACGACGGCCGCGACCTGCTGCAGATCCTGGAGACCTTCCCCCGGGACGAGATGTTCCAGACCCCGGCGGCGGAGCTCCAGGCCATCGCCACCAACGTCCTCTACCTGCAGGAGCGCCGCCGGCTGCGGCTGTTCCTCCGCCAGGACGAGTACGGGCGCTACTTCTCCGCGCTGGTCTACCTGCCGCGCGACCGCTACACCACCCGCATCCGGCTGCGCCTGACCGAGATCCTCAAGGAGGAGCTCAGCGGCGACGCGATCGACTACACGGTGTACGCCACCGAGTCGGTCCTCACCCGCCTGCACTTCGTCGTCCGGGTCGCCCCCGGCGCCGAGCTGCCGCAGCTCACCGACGCCGAGGTCGAGCGGATCGAGGCCAAGCTCGCCGAGGCCGCCCGCTTCTGGATGGACGGCTTCAACGACCAGCTCCACATCGAGCTGGGCGAGGAGCGCGCCGCCGAGCTCGCCCACAAGTACGCCAACGCCTTCCCCGACGGGTACCGCGCCGACTTCACCGCGCGCACCGCCGTCGCCGACCTCAAGCAGATCGAGGCGCTGCACGGCGAGGGCGACTTCCGGCTCAACCTGTACCAGCCGGTCGGCGCCGGCGACGACGAGCGCCGCTTCAAGATCTACCGGGTCGGCGGCCCGATCTCGCTCACCGAGGTCCTGCCCGTGCTGCAGCGCCTGGGCGTCGAGGTCCTCGACGAGCACCCGTACGCGCTGCGCCGCTCCGACGGCACCACCGCGTGGGTGTACGACTTCGGCCTGCGGCTGCGCGAGGCCACCGAGCTGACCGACGAGGCCCGCGAGCGCGTCCAGGAGGCCTTCTCGGCCACCTGGACGGGACGCGCAGAGAACGACGGCTTCAACGGCCTCGTCCTCACCGCCGGCCTGACGTGGCGCCAGGCCATGATGCTGCGCGCCTACGCCAAGTACCTCCGCCAGGCCGGGAGCACCTTCTCCCAGGACTACATGGAGGACGCGCTCCGCAACAACGCGCACACCACCCGCCTGTTGGTGAACCTCTTCGAGGCCCGGCTCAGCCCCAGCCACCGGCTGGGCGCCGACGAGCTCACCGAGGGCCTCATGGAGGAGCTCGACGGCGCGCTCGACGAGGTCGCCTCGCTCGACGAGGACCGCATCCTGCGCTCCTTCCTGCACCTCATCAAGGCCACCCTGCGGACGAACTTCTTCCAGCACGCCGACGACGGCGACTGGCACTCCTACGTGTCGATGAAGTTCGACCCGAAGGCGATCCCGGACCTGCCGGCGCCCCGCCCGGCCTTCGAGATCTGGGTGTACTCCCCGCGCGTCGAGGGCGTCCACCTGCGCTTCGGCAAGGTCGCCCGAGGCGGCCTGCGCTGGTCCGACCGCCGCGAGGACTTCCGCACCGAGATCCTCGGCCTGGTCAAGGCCCAGATGGTCAAGAACACCGTCATCGTGCCGGTCGGCGCCAAGGGCGGCTTCGTCGCCAAGCAGCTGCCGGACCCGTCGGTGGACCGCGACGCCTGGCTGGCCGAGGGCATCGCCTCGTACAAGACCTTCATCTCGGCGCTGCTCGACATCACCGACAACCTCAGGGGCGGCGAGGTCGTCCACCCGGTCGACGTCGTCCGCCACGACGAGGACGACACCTACCTGGTCGTCGCCGCGGACAAGGGCACCGCGACCTTCTCGGACATCGCCAACGGCGTCGCCGAGTCGTACGGCTTCTGGCTGGGCGACGCCTTCGCCTCCGGCGGCTCGGCCGGCTACGACCACAAGGGCATGGGCATCACCGCCCGCGGCGCCTGGGAGTCCGTCAAGCGGAACTTCCGCGAGATCGGCGTCGACACCCAGACCGAGGACTTCTCCGTCGTCGGCATCGGCGACATGTCCGGCGACGTCTTCGGCAACGGCATGCTGCTCAGCGAGCACATCCGACTGGTCGCCGCCTTCGACCACCGGCACATCTTCCTCGACCCGAACCCGGACGCCGCGGTCTCCTACGCCGAGCGCCGCCGGCTGTTCGACCTGCCCCGCAGCTCCTGGGACGACTACGACAAGTCGCTGATCTCCGCCGGCGGCGGCGTCTTCCCGCGCACCGCGAAGGCCATCCAGCTCTCCCCGCAGGTCCGCGAGCGGCTCGGCGTGCAGGCGGCCAAGATCACGCCGGCCGAGCTGATGAAGGCGATCCTGCAGGCGCCCGTCGACCTGTTCTGGAACGGCGGCATCGGCACCTACGTCAAGGCCTCCACCGAGACCAACGCCGAGGTCGGCGACAAGGCCAACGACGCGATCCGGGTCAACGGCAACCAGGTCCGCGCCCGGGTCATCGGCGAGGGCGGCAACCTCGGCTGCACCCAGCTCGGCCGCATCGAGTTCGCCGCGAGCGGCGGCCCCGAGGGCACCGGCGGCTGGATCAACACCGACGCCATCGACAACTCGGCCGGCGTCGACACCTCGGACCACGAGGTGAACATCAAGATCCTGCTCAACCAGGTCGTCGCCGACGGCGACATGACGGTCAAGCAGCGCAACGCGCTGCTCGCCGAGATGACCGACGAGGTCGGCCGCCTGGTGCTGCGCAACAACTACGCGCAGAACGTGGTGCTCGCCAACGCCGTCGCCCAGGCCGCCAGCATGGTCAACGTGCACGCCCGCATGATCAACCGGCTGGAGGCCGACGGGCAGCTCGACCGGGCCCTGGAGTTCCTGCCCGTCGAGAAGCAGATCCGCGAGCGCCAGCAGGCCGGCCGCGGGCTCTCCCAGCCCGAGCTGTCCGTCCTGCTCGCCTACACCAAGATCACGCTGGCCGACGAGCTGCTCGCCACCGACCTGCCCGACGACCCGTACTTCCGCGACGCGCTGCACCTGTACTTCCCCAGCGCGCTGCGGGCCCGGTTCGCCGACGCGATCGACAACCACCCGCTGCGCCGGGAGATCATCACCACCCTGATCGTCAACGACACGATCAACCGCGGCGGCTGCACCTTCGCCTTCCGGCTCCGCGAGGAGACCGGCGCGACGATGGAGGAGATCGCCCGCACCCACGCGGCCGCCCGCGCCGTCTTCGGCCTGGAGCAGCTCTGGGACCAGATCGAGGGCCTGGACAACAAGGTCGCGGCCCGGGTGCAGATCAAGATGCGCCTGCACGTCCGCCGGCTCGTCGAGCGCGCCACCCGCTGGATGCTCAACAACCGGCGCCAGCCGCTGGACATCGCCGGCACCATCGAGTTCTTCCACGACCGGGTCAACCAGGTCTGGGAGAGCCTGCCCAAGCCGCTCCGCGGCGAGGACCTCGGCTGGTTCGAGGCGGTCTACGAGGAGCTCGCCGCCGCCGGCGTGCCGGACGAACTGGCCAACCGGATCGCCGGACTCTCCTCGGCCTTCCCGACGCTCGACATCGTCGGCGTCGCGGACCGCTCCGACTCCGACGTGATGGAGGTCGCCGAGCTCTACTACGACCTCGCCGACCGCCTGCAGATCACCCACCTGCTGGACCGCATCATCGAGCTCCCGCGGACCGACCGCTGGTCCTCGATGGCCCGCGCCGCCATCCGCGAGGACCTCTTCGCGGCGCACTCCGCGCTCACCGCGGACGTGCTGGCCTGCGGCCCCGCCGGCTCCTCGCCGGAGGACCGCTACAAGGCCTGGGCGGACCTCAACGGCACCCTGCTCAGCCGCGCGAAGACCACGCTCGACGACATAAGGGGTTCGGACAACTACGAGCTGTCCAGCCTCTCGGTCGCGATGCGGGTCATCCGCACCCTGCTGCGCACCGGCCGCTGACCCGGCAGCTCCCGCGGGGGCGGACCGTCCGGTTCGGACGGTCCGCCCCCGCGGCGTTCCGGCGGCCGACCGGCCTCAGACCTTCAGGGCCGCGGCCACCGCCGCGCCGCCCACTGCGACGAAGGCCGCCAGCAGCAGCCGCACCGCCCGGTCGACCCAGTCGAACTTGGTGCCCGCGATCCGGGCGTTCGCCCACACCTGCCCGGCGATCTGCGCGGTCAGCGCGGCAGGGTCCGCGAGCAGTCCAGCCAGCGGCTGCGCCAGGCCGTCGGCCGTCGCACCGCTGCGGACGATGTGGTCGAAGTAGATCAGGCTCGACGCGGCGCCCTCCCCGCGTCGGCGCGGATACAGCGCCGCCCCCGCGCAGCCGGCCGCGGCCAGGACCAGCACGGCGGCGACCACCGTCGCGGACACCGCCCACGCTCCCGGTCCCCTCCCGCCGCCGACCAGGTTGAACAGCACGCCGCCCAGCACACCGGCCGCCGCCAAGACGACGCCGGCCTTGGTGTCGGCCTGGTTGATGGACGCGGTGACGCCGTCCAGAACCCGCCACGCGTGTCCCACGCTGCCGGAGTCGGCGGCGGACGGCGCCGCGACCGGACCTTCGGCGGGTGCACCTGCTTGCATGTCGATCCCCTTCCCCCTCGTGCCGGGCACGACGTGCGCATCGGCCGGCCCGCCGTCCCCCTCCCGGTCGGCGCGACACGGTGCACCGTACCTGCCCGGCAGCGGTCGCGGCGGAACCTCCGAGGAGGCGCCGCAGGTGCCCCGCGGCCCGGTCGGGGCGACTTCGCCGGAGTCGCCCCGAAGTCGTCCGAAAGTGTGTCAGAGTTGTTCCCCGGCAAGCCACTTGATGGCGGCATGGGCCCTGTGATGGGTCCCGTGCGTGCCGGGTGGGAGGGGTTGTGCCGGAGGACCGACCCGTCTGGCCCGACCGGAGCTTCCTGGGCTCGCTCGAGCGGACCGCGGAGCAGGACCTCCTGCGAGCGGGCCGGGAGCGCGTCTTTCGGCGAGGAGAGACCATCCTGGACCACGGTGACGACAGCAGGCACCTCGTGCTCCTGCTGTCCGGCCTTGCCAAGGTCGTCGGATCCGCGGCGCCGGGGTACGAAAGCGTGCTGGCGCTGCGGGCGGGCGGGGACCTGCTGGGCGAGATGGCCTTCCTGACCGGGATGCCGCGCTCGGCGAGGGTCGCGGCCGCCACGGCGGTGCGGGCCCGGGTCGTCCCGGCCGACGCCTTCACCCGCTTCCTGGCCGCGCACCCCACGGCCGCGACGGCCGTGGCCGAGACGGTGACCCACCGGCTCAGGGCCGCCAACGAGCGGCGGGCCGAGTTCGGGGCGCTGACCGCGCCGGCCCGGATCGCGCACACCCTCGCCGACGTGGCCGACGTCTACGGGCCGACCCCCGGCACGGGCTGGGTCGTCGGCCCGGAATGCACCCAGGCCGACCTGGCGTCGCTCGCCTCCGTCTCGGTCCGCACGGTCGAGAAGGTGCTGCGCGTCCTGGAGGAACGCGGCCTCGTCGAGCGCCGGCGACGGGCGCTCGTGGTCAAGGACCCGCGGTCGCTCCGCGGGGCGCAGGGCTGAATCCGTCTTTCCCGCCTGGGCGGGAAACGTGCCTCCGCCTGCGTGGAAACGTGTTGCCGCGCCCTGGCGGCCCGATCGCGGGCGCGGTGGAAGGAGAACAGTGAACGACAAGGACCGCTTCGCGCGGCATCTGGTCCTCGGCGTGGACGCCAAGGGCTACAGCGGCCACGACGCGGTCGGCCAGGACGAGCTGCAGAAGACCCTGCTCGGACTGCTCGACCGCGCGGCGCTGGCCGCAGGGCTCGACCGCAGCCGCTGGACGTGCCAGTACCAGGGGGACTGCGAGTTCTCCCTCGTTCCCCAGGACCAGCCGGAGCCGCGGATCGTCGACGACTTCATGCGCGAGCTCGACGCCGCCCTCGACCGCCACAACCACAGCCGGCTCCCCGAGTTCCGGCTCCGGCTCCGGGCCGCCGCGCACTTCGGCGTGGCGTACCCCTCGGACACCGGCTTCGCGGGCCAGGCGGCGGTCGTCGCGGCGCGCCTGCTCAACAGCGACGAGCTGAAGGCCGCACTGGAGGAGACGCCCGACGCGGACCTCGCCCTGGTGCTGTCCGACCGGGTCTTCACGGACATCGTGGCCAACCGGCACGTCTCCACCCGGCCGTCCGACTTCCTCCGGGTCGGGCTCGAGCTGAGGGACTACACCGGTGCGGCGTGGATCCGCCTCTTCCGGCGGAGCCGGCCGTCCGCGCCGGACCCGGCAGCCCCGCAGGCCCAGGACGGCGGCGCACCGCGGAGCGCGGCCGACGCGCCGGCCGCCGAACCCCCGCGGGCCCAGGTGCAGAACACCTTCCACGGCCCGGTCGAGGCCGGCGTGATCGGGATCAACCTGGGCGGCGGGAACCTCCGGTGAGCGGCACGGACCGGCCCGCCGAGCCGGCGTCCGACCCAGGGCCGGACCGCCCGGACGGCTCGCCGGAGGCCGCGCGGACACCCGCGGCGCAGGAGCCGGCGCCGGAGGAGACCGACACCGACCCGTCGGAACCGGACGAGGCGCAGGTACTTCAGAACATCAACAACTTCTACGGCCAGGTCGTCGTCGAGGGAACCGTCGGCATCACCACGGCCGCCCGGTCCGGCCGCCGCAGCGGCAAGGTCGCGACCCTGGAGATCGCCAGGGTCGAGCGGTGCTACCTGCCGCCGGACGCCCACCCGGTCGCGGCCGGCGTCCTGCGCGACCGCCACCTGGTGATCCTCACCGGGGTGGAGGGGACCGGTCGGGCCGCCGGCTCGACCATGCTGGCGCACCAGTTCCGGGCGGCCGACGGCGAGATCCTGCGCCTGCCGCCGACCCGCACGCTGGAGGAACTCGCCGACACCGGCTTCAAGGCCGGCACGGTCTACGTGGTGCAGGACTGGTCGCCGGCCGGCGGCGAGGGCGCCTCGGCCACGCTGTTCGACGCCGAGCAACTGTCCGGACGCCTGCGGGCCGCGCGCTCCCGCCTGGTCATCACGGCGGCACGCGGCAGCGCCGCCGTCCGCCACCTGCCGCAGTTCACCGTGCCGTGGACGACCGTGGACCCGGAACGCCTGCTCGCGCACTGCCTGGACCGGCTGGCCTGCCCGCGGCTGGACGCCGACGACCTGGCCAGGCTCACCGACCGGGCACGCCAACTCGCCCGGCCCGCCCGCATCGTGGAGCTCGCCGAAGGCCTGATCGACGGCGTCGACGCCGCGCTCGCCGCGGTCGCCGACAACGACGCCGCCCGGGTGCAGGCCTGGTTCGACGGCGCGGCGCCCACCCGCCGGACCCTCGCCGCCGTGGCGACCCTGGCGTTCTTCTCCGGCGTCGGGCTGCACGGCTTCGAGCGGCTCTCCGACGAACTGGACCGCCTGATCACCACTCACCTGGGCGCCGAAGCACCGGCCCCGTCGGAGCCGGCGGAGGCGGTGCCGTTCCCGCAGACCAGGGCCACCCTGATCGCCGAGTCGGGGCTGGGCGAGTTCTTCGCGGAGGAGGCGTCCGACCGCCCGTTCGGCTCGGAGCACCGGCCCGCCTTCCGCACCGGGCACCAGCAGCAGCTGTTCATGGCCGAGCTGTTCCGTCGGTACGGCACCGAACTGTGGGACCCCGTCCGCGCCTGGCTGGCCGGCGTGGTGCAGCGGCCCCTCGGCCCGGAGCACTTCGCCGTCGCCCGGGGTCTCGCGGCGCTGTGCCGCTGCAACCCGGCCGAGGTGACCGGCCTCCACCTCGACGGCTGGGCCGCCGGCCGGCTCCCGCAGCGCTTCACCGCCGTCGGCGTGCTGTGGGCGATGGCGCAGGACGACCTGCTCGCGCCGCTCGCCCTGCAGACCGCGGTCGGCTGGGCCCGGAACAGGGGACAGCAGCGCGCCATGACGGCGGCCGTGGCCCTCGGCGGCGTCCTCGGCCAGCGCTACCTGTCCGAAGCGCTGCGCTGGCTGTGGGTGCTCTCGCTGCGTGGGGACAGGATCCGGCCTTTCGCCCAACGGGCGCTCGGGCACCTGCTCGGCGTGGAGGCGGACGCCGCCTCCGGGTCGAGCGCCGTGCCGCGGTTCCTGCTGAGCAAGGTGCGGCCGCTGCTGCGCCCCGGCGCCGACGCCACGGACCGGCGGACGGCCCTCACCACCGTGCTGTCGGTGTTCGCCATGCCGCTGCCCGACTCGGACGTCCCGGTGGTCGCCCGGGTCGTCCAGGAACGGCCGGTCGACATCGCGCCGATCGCCGAGGTGTGGGCCACGGCGATCCACAGCGGCCCGCACCGGCTGGAAGCCGTCACCGTGCTGCGCCGCACCCTGCAGTCCCTCGAACAGCGCGGCGGTCCGTCCTCGGCCGCCGCCCGCCTGGGCGCCGAACTGCTGCCCAGGCTCCCCCCGGACGCCTACCAGGTCGTCGCCCGGGCGCTCACCCAGCCGCGGTGGGACCCCGAGGTGTCGCACAGCGTCCTCAAGGCCTTTCTCGACAGCCGTGCCGACAGGCCGGCCCACCCGTCCCTCCGTTGACCGAACACCGGGAATCACGCCGTGGAACGACCATACCCAGTCATTCAGGAGAGGCTTCTCGAAGCCGTTCCGAAGAGGTTTCTGACCGCCCGCCGTCGTCCGCTCTCCGACCTGCCCGAACGCAAGCCCGGCACCGCCCTCGTCCTGCACGTCGGAGGGCGGTGCGTCGAGATGGACGTCGGCCACCGGCTCACGGGGGCCGAGGAGGAACTGCTCGAAGCGACCTCGGTGAGCGTGGTCGACCTGCGCCCGAGGACGATCGTCGTCGAGCTCAACGTCCCGTCCGCCGACCCGGCGGACAGCTTCGACATCCACGTGGTCTTCCAGGCCACCGTGGTCCGCGCCGACATCGCGGCCCAGAACGGCGCCGTGGACCTCGCCGGCGAACTCCGCCGCTACGTCCGCCGGGACGGGAAGCTGCTGAACATCGGCAGCAGCTACCGGGTCTCCCAGATCACCGAAGTCCGGGAGCTGGTGGAGGCCCGGGTCGAGGCGTACTGCCAGCTGCTCCCGTACGAGGACGCGCCCGGCCTGTCGGTCACCTTCCGGCTGGCCGAGGTCGACACCCCGACGGACCTGCGCACCCAGGCGGTGGCCGTGCGGAACGAGACCTGGGAGCAGCAGATCGCCGCGCTGCGCAGCCGCGGCGAGGACGCGGAGATCGGCCGGATGACGTCCCTCGTCCGGCAGGGCCCCGACGCGCTGACGGCGCTCGGCCTGGTGCGCGGCGAGTACGGGCTCGGGGAGGCCATCCGGGCGTCGCGCGAGGACGAGGCCACCGCCCGCGACCACATCATGCAGGCGCTGCAGATCCTCAACGAGAACAAGCAGCTCGACTTCGTGGACGCCCAGCGGCTGGTGGACAGCCTGGTCGACCAGATCACCCGTCCGGTCGGCGGCCCGTCCGCCGCCGACCGACGGATCACCCGGGGCGGCCAGGAGGTCTCCGCCCTCGCCGGCGCGCGGCCCAGGAAGGAGAACGATGAGAATCCTCCCGACGAGAACGACCTCTTCGACTGATCCGGGCCCCGGGTCCGCCGGCCGCCGGCTGCGGGTGCTGACCGGCGTGGACGAGGAGCTGCTCGCCCGCGTCCGCACCGAGCGGGCCCGGTACAGCGCGCTGGGCGCCGTCATGGTGTGCACCGCGGCCATCGGCGGGTTCTCGATGTTCTTCGCGCTCGAGGAGATCATCGGCGGGGTCCGGCCGTGGTTCGTCCTCGCGGCACTCGGCTGGGCCGTGTTCGTGCTGTGCCTGGACCGCTGGCTGGTGTCGAGCTCCGGCGGTTCCCGCTGGCGCACCCGCGCCTCGGTCCTGGCACCCCGGCTCGTCATCGCCTGCTTCTTCGGCTTCCTCATCGCGGAGCCGATCGTGCTGCGGATCTTCGAGCCGTCGGTGCTGTCCGTGGTGGCCCAGGACCGGCAGCAACACCTGGACCACCTGCGCCAGGAGCTGCTGGCGTGCAACCGCCCGCCTGGCGCCGCCGATGCGTCGCAGCCCGCCGGCGCCGACTGCACCGACCGGGACCTCGGCCTCTCCGGGGAGCTCGGCGCCGTCTCCAGGAAGCTGGACCAGCTGCGGTCGCAGGCCGACCAGCTGCGGACCGGGATCGCCGAGGACCAGAAGACCCTCGCCGGGCTGCGGCGGACGGTCAACGAGGAGTGCAACGGCACCGAGGGCCGGGGCCTCACCGGCCGGGCCGGGAACGGTCCGGCGTGCCAGTACGACCAGGAGGCCGTGCGGAACTTCGAGGCCGCGCACCCGGTCGGGGACCAGCAGCGGCAGCTCGCCGAGCTCGACCGCGCGATCACCGAGGCCTCGAAGGGCCGGGCCGGGACGGAGTCGGACTTCCAGAACCTGCTCGTCCGGCGGATCGACGAGCGGTTGAAGCAGGAGGACCAGCCGGGCGCCCCGGTCGGCCTCGGCGACCGGTTCGACGCGCTGTTCGCGCTGGCCGGCCGGAGCGGCTTCATCGGCGCGGCGAGCTGGCTCGTCCGGGTCTTCTTCGTCCTGATCGACTGCATGCCGGTCCTGGTGAAGTTCTTCAGCGGAGCGACCGCCTACGACCGTCTCGTGGAGAACGAGACCGTGTCGGCGGAGCGGATCCACACGGACGAGATGCGGGTCCGTGAGGAGGCGGCCTCCGAGCGGCTCAAGACCGAGCTGCACGAGATCCGGGCGCACGCCGCACGGCGCCGCATGGAGATCGACCTGCAGACCCGACGGCACGCCAACGAGCAGGAGACCCGCCAGCAGCAGGCCGTCGACGAGCTGTGGGAGCGCAAGCTCGGTGAACGCCGGAGGGCGTCGTCCGACGGCGGGGGCGTCCGGCCGGCCGCCGCCGAGCGCCGTGCCGCGGAGGCGCCGGCGCCGGTGCAGCCTGCGGCCGAGGCGCCGACGGTCGACTCCGACGCCCTGGAGCGGCTCGTCGCGCAGAAGCTCGCGGAGAAGCGGGCCGCTCGGGGGCAGGCCGCGCCCGCCGGGGGACCGGTGGCCGACACCGTGGTGCCCGTGGCCGCCCCGGCCGCCGAGCGGCCGGGCGGGCGGGGACCGGTGGTCCCCGTGCCCTGGTCGCTCCTCAAGCCGTCCGCGGAGCCGCAGCGGCACGCCGGTGTGAACGGCCACCAGGCCTGAACCCCGATCGAACGGCCGCCCCGACCACGTGGTCGGGGCGGCCGTTGCGCGTTCAGCCCTGGGCGGCGGCGCGCTGGAGGGCGCTGGCGAGCAGGGCGAGGTCGGTCGGGCCGTTGCCGAGTTCGCGGACGGGGCGGCGGGTCGGCGGCAGGCCGAGCTGCATCAGGTCCACCGCCACGACCGTCGGCCGCAGCGTGGACGTCCGAGGGATCCGGCCGCTGACCCGCGCGGTCTGGAAGGCCGTCACCCCGCCGTCCGGGCGCCGCAGGTAGCCGCGGCCCGGCGTCTCCTCCGGCAGCGCCGCGGCGTCCGGCAGGTGGATCAGCTGGTCGGACTCGGCCGGGTGGTCGGTGCGCAGCGCGATCCGCACCTGGGCGGCCTCGTCGATCTCGGTGCCCGCCGTCCGCTCCGGCGCGCCGGTGGCGGCGACCAGGTGCATGCCGAGCCGGCCGCCGCGCTCGGCGACCGCGGCCAGGGCCCGGGAGAGCGGCCGGCCGGCCGGCGAGGTCGGCGCGTACAGCGCGTCCAGGTCGTCGACCACCACGACCATCCGGGCGGGCACCTGCGGGGCGGCGGCAGCGTCCGGCGCGGTGCGCTGCTCGACCATCCGGGCCGCCGCCGCGGCCGCGGTCGGACCTCCGGCGGTCACCAGGGCGGGCGCCTTGCGGAGTATCCGGGCGGTGTGCCAGGCGGTGAAGTCCCGCTCGCCGAGCAGGGTCTCACGGCGCGCCAGCTCGTCCAGCAGGGCCTCGGCGGTGAGCAGGGCCTGCCGCGGGTCCGCGGCGGCGTCCAGGTGGGCGGTGACGTGCGGCAGGTCGGTGCAGGCACGCAGACCCGCCGACTGGTCCCGGTCGCCGGGGGAGCGGGACTCCACCACGGTGATCTCCAGCCGCTCCGGGCGTTCGGCGACGGCCAGCGAGGCGATCAGGGTGCGCAGCAGCTCGGTCTTGCCGGAGCCGGCCGCGCCGCCGATCAGCAGGTGCGGGCCGCCCTCGGCGCCGTGGCCGTCGGCGGCCTCGGCGTCGGCGAGGTCGACGGTGCACAGGCCGTCCCGGGCGGTGCCGATCAGGGCGGTGGCCGCGCCGGCGCCGTCCGGCAGTCCGGCCCAGCGGTCCGAGAGCTTGGCCGGGGTGACGGCCTCCAGCCGGAGCAGGTCGAGCAGGCGCAGGGCGTCCGGCAGCGGTCCGCGGGCGGCCGGGGCGGCCTCCCGCAGCGGGGCGAGGGCGCGGGCGAGCCGTTCGGCCCAGGCGGCCGGGACGGCGTCCAGGGCGACGTCCTCGATCCGCTCGCGGGCGCCGCCGGCGGGCAGGTCGACGGTGAGCCGGGTGGCGACCTCGCCGGTCACCGCGGCGCGGGCGCCGATCCCGGAGGGCAGCTCCTCCTCGGACTCCGCGAGGCAGACCGTGAAGACGCCGACGGCGGGGCCCTGGCGGAGCAGCAGGTCGAGGCCCTCGCGGGCCTCCGGGGTGCCCGGGTCGCCGTCGACGAGCAGGACGGTGGCCTCAGGGCCGCCCGAGGCGGCGGCCAGCTCGGCGAGCCGGGCCCGGGCCTGCTCGGGGCCGAAGCCGACCAGCAGCCGGCAGTCCTGCCCCTGGCCGGGGCGCAGGTGGGGCAGCCACATCGTCCAGTCCCAGTCGGCGGCGCGCTGCTCGTCGGCGGCGACCACCACCAGGGCGAGGCCGCTCGGCGGGTGCAGCACGGCGAGCTGGGCGAGCACGGCGCGGGCGAGCCCGGTGAGCCGCGGCCGCGGCCCGGCGAGGCCGAGGCTGCCCGCGGTCTGCAGGTCGGCGGTGACCGGGACGGCGGGCAGCAGCGTGCCCGGGGCGGTGCCGGGGCCGCCCGGCCGGTCGGCGGTGCCGAGCCGGACGGCGAGCGCGTCGGGGTGGGTCGGGGTGCGCTCCCACAGCCTCGGGCCGGGGCCGAGCGCGGTGAGCAGCAGGGCGGCCGGGTCGGGCCAGCGCTCGCGCTGCGCGGCGGCCTGCCGGGCGCGGGCCGCGGCGTGCTGGGCGGCGGCCTCGGGGGTGGGCTGCTGGGGCGCGGTGCGGGAGCGGCGCAGCGAGAGCAGGCCGCGGGCGCGGCCGCCGGGGACCTGCGGGGGCTGCGAGGGCGGCGGGGGCACGGCGGCGGCCGTGCGGGCGCCGGGCCGGTCGGGCAGCTGGAGGTGGCCGTCGCCGTCCGGCACGGCGGACCGCGACCCGGAATTCCCCCCGATCTCCGTGCGGGCGATCTGCAGGGTCGACTCGCCGAGCCGCAGCAGTCCGCCCTCGGGCAGCTCCGAGGAGTCGCCGCGCAGCCAGCGGCCGTCGAGCAGGGTGCCGTTGGTGGAGTCCAGGTCGCGGACGGTGACCGTGCCGTCGGCGAGGTGGAGGGCGAGGTGCAGCCGGGAGACGTCCGGGTCGTCGAGCGGCACGTCGGCCTCGCTGGAGCGGCCGACGCTGATCTCCTCGCCGTGCAGCCGGTGCACGCCGCCCGCGTCGGGGCCGCCGACGACCCGCAGTTCGGCGGCGGCGGGCAGCTCGTCGGGCCCGGTGTCCGGGTCCGGTTCGCCGAGCGAGAGGACCGCGCCGTCGATCAGCGGCGGCCGGCCGAGCAGCGCCTGGTCGTCCACCCGTTCCGCCCCGGCGTACAGCTGCACGTGCGTGGCGGACCGCGGGCCGCGCACGCCCGCCGCGCCCGCGAGCGCGCCGGCGACTGCGCCGAGCGCCGTGCCGGAGGGTGCCGTGACCAGCACGTCCGTGGACGATCCGGCGCCGGCCGGGCCGCTGCGCGGTCGGAGGACGGTGAGCCGGATCTGCATCTCGCCCGGGTCCCTTCTGCACACGTGTGGTGCCTGCCATCCTGCCACCCTGGAGCGACAGTCCGGGCACGGTACCGGATTTGACGATCTTGCGATCATCGCCGGGGCCGGACCGACGGCACGTCAGCCCGGGCGTCCCCTAGGGGGTGCCCCCGAGACTTCCGTGCAGCTCGCGGTGCGCTCGCCTCGGCAAGCCGCCCGGGCACCGTTAGAGTTTGCGAAAACCGCGGAATCGTGGCCACCTGTCCGACCTCCGGGCAGCGAGGACGAGCGACCACAGGAGTCACAGGTGCGGCCGGTCGGCAGCAAGTATCTGATCGAGGAGAGCCTCGGGCGAGGGGCCACCGGTACGGTCTTCCGCGGCCGGGTCCGCGACGACGCCGCCGTTCCGGGCCTGGAGCCGGGCCGCGCGGTCGCCGTCAAGGTGCTGCGCGAGGAGCTGGCCACCGACCCCGACGTGGTGATGCGCTTCCTGCGGGAGCGCTCGGTGCTGCTGCGGCTCACCCACCCCAACATCGTCCGGGTCCGCGACCTGGTGGTGGAGGGCGAGCTGCTCGCCCTGGTGATGGACCTCGTCGAGGGGCCGGACCTCTTCCGCTACCTGCGCTCCAACGGCCCGCTCAGCCCGATCGCCGGCGCCCTGCTGATGGCGCAGATCGCCGACGCGCTGGCGGTCAGCCACGCCGACGGCGTCGTCCACCGCGACCTGAAGCCGGCCAACGTGCTGCTGGCGACCACGGCCGGCCCGGACGGCTCCGAGCAGATGCACCCGATGCTCACCGACTTCGGCATCGCCCGGCTCGCCGACTCCCCGGGCATCACCCGCACCCACGAGTTCGTCGGCACCCCGGCGTACGTCGCCCCGGAGTCCGCCGAGGGCCGACCGCAGACCGCCGCGGTCGACGTGTACGGCGCCGGCATCATGCTGTACGAGCTGGTCACCGGCCGTCCGCCGTTCCAGGGCGACGGCCCGATCGCGGTGCTTCAGGCCCACCTCGCCCAGGAGCCGGAGCGCCCGCGCTCGCTGCCCGAGCCGCTGTGGACGGTGATCGAGCGCTGCCTGCGCAAGAGCCCGGCCGAGCGGCCGACCTCGGTCGCGCTGGCCGAGGCGCTGCGGGTGGTCGCGGCCGGGATCGGCGTGCACTCCTCGCCCGCCGCGGTCGAGGCCGCGCTGGCCGTCGGCGACCTGCTGGTGACCGACCCGGCGCTGGCCGCCGCCGCGCCGACCGCGGTGAACCCGCTGCCGGCCGGTTCCGCCGACGCCACCCAGGTGCTGCCCTCCCGCGGGTTCGACCCGGGCGCCGCGACCCAGGTGGTCGCCGCCGCCCCGGGCGCCGAGGACCGCACGCAGGTGATGGCCCCGCCGCCGGCCGCCTCCGGCGACCGGACCCGGGTGATGCCGCCGGTGCCCCCGGGCCCGCCCGCCGCCGAGCCGGAGGCGCCGCACCCGTGGCAGACCCAGCTGCGCGCCGCCCGCGACCGCAACCAGCAGACCCAGATCGGCTACTTCGACCCGGAGGAGCTGGACCGCCCGCAGGTCGCCCCGCAGCCGTACCAGGCCCAGCAGCCGTACCAGGCGCCCCCGCCCCACCAGGCCCCGCCGCCGTACCAGGCGCCGCAGGGCCGGCCGCCGCAGCCGCCCCGGAACGGCCGCGGGTCGGGCGGCTACTCGCAGCGCCCGCCGGTGGCCCCGCAGCCGTACCAGGCCCGGCAGAACCCGCCGCAGCCCCCGCAGGGCTACCGCCAGCCCCCGCAGGCGCAGCCGCAGCCCTACCAGGCCGCGCCGGCCCCGCAGGCGTACCCGCCGCCGCAGCCGCCCGCGCCGGCCCCGCAGCGCCGGCAGGAGCCCGCCCCGCAGCGGCGCCCCGAGCCGGCCCCGGCGCCCCGCCGCGAGCCGGCCCCGCGCCGGGAGCCGCGGCCGCGCAGCCGCAACCGGATGTACATCCCGGGCCTCGGCTGCCTCAAGGGCTGCCTGATGGTGCTGCTGATCCTGGCGATCGCCGCGGTGGCGCTGTGGAACTTCACCGACCTGCCGGTGTACTGGGAGAACGTCAAGAGCTGGTTCGCCAGCGCGAGCGACTGGATCAGCGGGTTGAACGGCGGTCGGTGAGCAGCCGACGGTCCGTCAGGGCGGTGATTTTGGCACTTTGTCGACAATTCACGAACTTTCCGTGAAACGACCGTCCCCGACGGCCCTCCAGCGCCCCCCGGAGGGCCGTCGGGCGCGTAGGTTGGTCGTCGAGCACCGACCTACCGAGCCCACGGAGCAGCATTGGCACGCAAGATCGGCAGCCGCTACACCGTCCACCAGGTGATCGGCCGGGGTTCCGCCGGCACGGTCTGGCTGGGCGAGGGCCCGGACGGGCCGGTGGCCGTCAAGTTGCTGCGCGAGGACCTGGCCTCCGACCAGGTCCTGGTCGGCCGCTTCGTCCAGGAGCGCGCCGCCCTCACCAGCCTCGACCATCCCCGGGTGGTCGGCGTGCACGACATGGTCGTGGACGGCAGCGACCTCGCCCTGGTCATGGACCTCGTCCAGGGCACCGACCTGCGCACCCGGCTGGAGCGCGAGGGCGTGCTCCCCCCGCTCGCCGCCGCCTCGGTGATCGCCGACGTCGCCGACGGCCTGGCCGCCGCGCACGCCGCCGGCATCGTCCACCGCGACGTCAAGCCCGAGAACGTGCTGCTCGACCTCGCCGCCCCGCCCGGACCCGGCGGCGCCCCCCGGGCCAAGCTCACCGACTTCGGCATCGCCCGCCTCGTCGACGCCCCCCGCCGCACCCGGGCCACCCGGATCATCGGCACCCCCGACTACCTCGCCCCCGAGATCATCGAGGGCCTGGAGCCGCGCGCCGCCGTCGACATCTACGCCCTCGCCACCGTGCTCTACGAGCTGCTGGCCGGCTTCACGCCCTTCGGCGGCGGCCACACCGGCGCCGTGCTGCGCCGGCACGTTACCGAGAGCGTCCCGCCCGTCCCCGGCATGCCGGACGGCCTGTGGCGGATCATCTCCGAGTGCCTGGCCAAGGCCCCCGCCTCCCGGCTGCGGGCCGCCGAGCTGGCCTCCCGGCTGCGCGAGCAGCTGCCGGTCCTCGCCGGACTGCCGCCGCTCGCCGTCCCCGCCCAGCGCGGCCCGGTCGAGGACGTGCTCACCCCCGGCGAGGCGGTGTACGCCGAGGTCGACGCCGGCACGGGCACCCACCGCCGCCGGCGCGGCCCGGCCGTGCCGCTCGTCCCCGCCCCCTCGCCGGACTCCACCCGCGACACCCACACCAGCCTGCGCCGCCCCTCCCCGCAGGAGCTCGCCTCCTACGCCGCCGAGTCCCGCGCGCAGCGCTCCGCCGCCCCGGTCACCAGCCACCGGCGCCGCCGGCTGGTGCGCCGCCGCCGGATGCTCGCCGTGCTGATCGCCACCGTGCTGCTGCTGGCCGGCGCCGCCGCCGCGTACAGCGCCTTCGCCGCCGAACCGCCCGCCGCCGGGCCCGCCCACGCGGCCGCGGGCGGGCCCGCGGCGGCCCTCGGACCCCCGGTGTAGCCGAACGGTCTCCGCGAACCATTACGCTTGAGGCGTGGCAGCCGTCGATCCTTCCGAAGAGCTCAAGAACCTCGAGACGACCATGGGGTCGATCGAGGCCGTCCTCGACCTGGACAAGATCCGGGCCGACATCGCGACCCTGGAGGAGGAGGCAGCCGCCCCGACCCTCTGGGACGACGTCGCCAACGCGCAGAAGGTCACCAGCCGGCTCTCGTTCCTCCAGGGCGAACTGCGCAAGTTCGAGACCCTGCGCGGCCGGGTCGACGACCTGGGCGTCCTGTTCGAGCTGGCCGAGGCCGAGGACGACGCGGACACCCGCGCCGAGGCCGAGGTCGAGCTGGAGTCGGTCAAGAAGGCCGTCGAGGAGCTCGAGGTCCGCACCCTCCTGTCGGGCGAGTACGACGCCCGCGAGGCCCTGGTCAACATCCGTGCCGAGGCGGGCGGCGTCGACGCCGCCGACTTCGCCGAGCAGCTGATGCGCATGTACCTGCGCTGGGCCGAGCGGCACGGCTACCCGACTGAGGTCTACGACACCTCGTACGCCGAAGAGGCCGGCATCAAGTCCGCGACCTTCACCGTCAAGGCGCCGTACGCCTACGGCACCCTCTCCGTCGAGCAGGGCACCCACCGCCTGGTGCGCATCTCCCCGTTCGACAACCAGGGCCGCCGGCAGACCTCCTTCGCCGGCGTCGAGGTCCTCCCGGTCGTCGAGCAGTCCGACCACGTCGACATCGACGAGGGCGACCTGCGCATCGACGTGTACCGCGCCTCCGGCCCCGGCGGCCAGGGCGTCAACACCACCGACTCCGCGGTGCGCATCACCCACCTGCCGACCGGCATCGTGGTCTCCTGCCAGAACGAGCGCTCGCAGATCCAGAACAAGGCCTCGGCGATGAACGTCCTCCAGGCCAAGCTGCTGGAGCGGCGCCGCCAGGAGGAGAAGGCCGCGATGGACGCCCTCAAGGACAGCGGCAGCTCCTGGGGCAACCAGATGCGTTCCTACGTCCTGCACCCGTACCAGATGGTCAAGGACCTGCGCACCGAGCACGAGGTCGGCAACCCGCAGGCCGTCCTGGACGGCGACATCGACGGCTTCATCGAGGCCGGCATCCGCTGGCGCAAGCAGCGGGAGACCGCCAGCTGATCGGGTGCGGATGCCGGGCGAGGTGAACGTTCGGCACAGCATCGAGGCCGGCATCCGCCGGCGCGAGCAGCGGGAGACCGCCAGCTGATTCCTGACACACGAAGAAGGCCCCCGGAGCTCGGCTCCGGGGGCCTTCGGGCGTTCCTGGTCTCAGGCCAGCGCCTGCCGGGCGATGAGGGCCACCGCGAACAGTGCCGCGATCAGGGCCAGCAGGGTCGCCGGGGTCAGTGCGGCGAACGGGCCCTGCTGCTCCTGCATGCGGGCCCGGTTGGCGCGGCACACCGGGCACCGGCCCTCGCTCACGCGGCCGTTGCAGTTGGCGCACACCAGATGGTCGCAGGTCATGCGATCTCCTCCTTGCTGTCACTGCAAACGCACCGGACGGGCCGATGGTTCCGTCCGTCTCTCCACTGTGCCAGGTTCGCGGACGCCCGGCCCCTGCAGAGGGGGTGTTCTCCGGTGCGATTGTGAGATAGCGCGCACAAATCCCGCCTTCCAATTCCGGACAGACAGGAACAATCCCCGACGAATCATCGGTCGGTACCCGACCCGGGACTGCGGGTCGGGCCGTGGTTCGCGTATGGTCCCAGACCTGGAGCGGTCGGGGAGGATGCCGCTTCGACCGCCGCTCCCGGTCCGGGGCGCGGACGGGCCCACCTAGGATGGCCTCCGTGATGCAGCCGTGATCAGATTCGACAACGTCTCCAAGACCTATCCCAAGCAGAACCGTCCTGCCCTGGACAACGTCTCGCTGGAGATCGAGAAGGGCGAGTTCGTCTTCCTGGTCGGCTCGTCCGGCTCGGGGAAGTCGACCTTCCTCCGGCTCTGCCTGCGCGAGGAGCGCCCCAGTACCGGGGCCGTGCACGTGATGGGCAAGGACCTCGGCAAGCTGTCCAACTGGAAGGTGCCGCACATGCGCCGCCAGCTGGGCACGATCTTCCAGGACTTCCGCCTGCTGCCGAACAAGACGGTCGCGCAGAACGTCGGCTTCGCCCTGGAGGTCATCGGCAAGCCGCGCAGCGCCATCGCCAAGGTGGTGCCCGAGGTGCTCGACCTGGTCGGCCTCGGCGGCAAGGAGGACCGCATGCCCGGCGAGCTCTCCGGTGGTGAGCAGCAGCGCGTGGCGATCGCCCGTGCCTTCGTCAACCGCCCGATGCTGCTGATCGCGGACGAGCCCACGGGAAACCTCGACCCGCAGAACTCGGTCGGCATCATGAAGCTCCTCGACCGGATCAACCGCACCGGCACCACGGTGCTGATGGCCACGCACGACCAGGCCATCGTCGACCAGATGCGCAAGCGCGTGATCGAACTCGACAAGGGGCTGCTGGTCCGCGACCAGGCCCGCGGCGTGTACGGCTACCAGAACTAGCCGCCACCCGTCGTCACGCCTGACCGCCCAGCCTGCACCGACCCTGGATTGAGAGAAGCATGCGCATCCGGTTCGTCCTCTCGGAGATCGGCATCGGCCTCCGCCGCAACCTGACGATGACCATCGCGGTCATCGTCAGTGTCGCGCTGTCCCTCGCCCTCGCCGGTGGCAGCCTCCTGGTCCGCGACCAGGTCAACTCGATGAAGGGCTACTGGTACGACAAGGTCGAGGTCAGCATCTCGTTCTGCACCAAGTTCGACATGGCGGCCTCGGCGCAGTGCGCCAGCGGTGCGGCCACCGACGACCAGGTGACCGCGGTCAAGGCGCAGCTCGACAAGATGACCCCGCTGGTGCAGAAGGCCACCCTGGAGACCGCCCCCGAGGCGTACAAGCACTGGAAGGAGTCGAACCCGGACAACCCGCTGCTCGCGGCGGTCGGTCCGGAGGCGATGCCGCAGTCGTGGCGGGTCAAGCTCAGCGACCCGACGAAGTACGACGTCATCCAGAGCGCCTTCGCCGGCAAGCCCGGCGTGAAGTCGGTGGACGACCAGCGCCGGATCCTGGAGAACCTCTTCGGCCTGCTGAACGGTCTGCAGACCGCCGCCTTCGTCATCATGGTGCTGATGCTCTTCGTGGCGCTGCTGCTGATCGTCAACACCGTCCGGGTGTCGGCCTTCAGCCGACGGCGCGAGACCGGCATCATGCGCCTCGTCGGTGCCTCGAACTTCTACGTGCAGATGCCGTTCATCGCGGAGGCCGCGTTCTCCGCCCTGCTCGGCGCGGTGATGGCCTCCGGCCTGCTGCTGCTCGGCCACTTCTTCGTCCAGCACTGGCTGGCGAAGCGGGTGCTGTTCATCCAGTTCATCGGCCTGTCCTCGGTCCTGACGGTGATTCCGCTGCTGGTCGTGGTCGGCATGGCGATGGCCGGCATCGCGGCCTTCTTCACCCTGCGCAAGTACCTCAAGGTCTGACCTGCGAGGTCCCGGGCGGCCCCGGACGGCATTGCGCCGTCCGGGGCCGCCCTCGTCGTACCCGGGCGTTCCGTCGCCCCGGCGGGGCCGTGCCGCCTAGACTCCGTCGCATGCCGGGAAGCCACCGTCGGGTACGCCAGGGAGCCGCGCTCACCCTGGTGTTCGGCGTCGTCCTGATGGCGGGTGCCGCGAGCGGCGCCTGGGGCGAGCCGCTGACGGTGCCGCTGCCGCCCTCGACGGACGCCGCCGCACGGCTCGCCGCCGGACGGGACGTCACCGGAGCCGACCTCAGCCCGCAGCAGGCCGAGGCCCTGGTCGACGCGAGCGGCGACCGCTGGGCCGCCTACCTGAGCCCGGACCAGTACGCGGACCTGATCCGCGGCCGCTACCTCGGCGTGGGGCTCTCGGTGGACCGCAGCGGGGACGGATCGACCGCCGTCTCCGCCGTGCAGCCCGGCGGCCCGGCCGCCCGGGCCGGCATCGCGGCCGGGGACCGGCTGGTCGCGGTCGACGGCGCCCGGGCCGACGGCCTGCCGGTGACGGAGGTGGTGGCCCGGCTGCGCGGCAGCGCCGGTGCCCCGACCGACCGCACGGTGGCGCTCACCGTCTCGCGCGGCTCGGCGGCCCCGCGCGAGGTCGTGCTGGGGCGGGCCTTACTGGCCGCCCAGGAGGTCGGTGTCGAGCGGCTGCCCGACGGCGTGACGCGGATCGCCGTGCGGGCCTTCACCAGCGGCGTGGCCGAACAGGTCCGGATCGCGGCCCAGGGGGCCCGGGCGGTCGTGCTGGACCTGCGCGGCAGCTCCGGCGGCCTGGTCGACGAGGCGGTCGGCACCGCCTCGGTCTTCCTGGACGGCGGGCCGGTCGCCTCCTACGAGTCCCGCGGGGTGCGGCGCGAGCTGGCGGCCGCGTCCGGCGGGGACACCGCCACCCCGCTGGTGGTGCTGGTGGACGGCGGGACGATGAGCGCCGCCGAACTGCTCGCCGGCGCCCTGCAGGACCGCTGCCGGGCCGTCCTGGTGGGCGCCAGGACCTTCGGCAAGGGCACCGTGCAGCAGCCCAGCCGGCTGGCGGACGGCGGCGTGGTGGAGCTCACCGTGGGCCGCTACTACACCCCCGAGGGCCGTTCGCCCGACGGCACCGGCCTGCAGCCCGACGTCTCGGCCGCCCCGGAGGGCGCCGCCGACCTCGCCCTGCACGTCCTCGCGGGCCTGGGCGCGCGCCGCTGATCCGCCGGGCCGCCACGGCCCCGCAGCGGCGTGCCGGCGGCCCGCCGGCCCGGCGCGCCCGCCGCCCGCGCGCAAAAGGACTGCCCCCGACGTCGCCGAGGTGCGAGAATGTCGGCGCTATGGCAAAGGAAAAGGGCAACAAGGTCATCGCGCAGAACAAGCGGGCGCGGCACGAGTACACCATCCTCGACACCTACGAGTGCGGCATGGTGCTGACCGGTACCGAGGTGAAGTCCCTCCGCGAGGGCCGGGCGAACATCGTCGACGGGTACGCCTACATCCAGGGGCACGAGGCCTGGGTCGACAACCTGTTCATCCCGGAGTACACCCAGGGCACCTGGACGAACCACTCGGCGAAGCGCAAGCGCAAGCTCCTGCTGCACAAGCTGGAGATCCGCAAGCTGGAGTCGAAGGTGAAGGAGACGGGCCACACGCTCGTCCCGCTCTCCCTGTACTTCAAGGACGGCCGGGTCAAGCTGGAGATCGCCCTGGCGGTTGGCAAGAAGCTGTACGACAAGCGCCAGACGCTGCGCGAGCAGCAGGACCGGCGTGAGTCGGACCGCGCGATCGCCGCGGCCCGCCGCAGGCAGCGCGCGGTCTGACCCCGGCCCGGCCTCCGGCCGGCCCGTCGGAGGGGCCCCGCCCCGCCGCCCGGTAATGCGCTGGACCCTCCGGGGGCCGACCGCGTACCATGGCACTCGCACCGCCGGAGGGCCCCGCCCACCGGAGCTGTTTGTCAAATCAACATGGGGATGATCGGTTTCGACGGTGGTAGTCGAAACAGGAGAAGCGAGCCGAGGAACGCGGCAATGATCTCGTTAACCACGTGTCGCAAAAAAATAATCGCCAACACCAAGCGCGATACCCCGCAGTTCGCTCTCGCTGCCTGATCAGCGAGCGAATAGGGTGTCAGACCGGGGAGTTCCCGACCCGGACCCTGGCATAATCTAGGGAACTCAACCAACCGCCCCGGCTACGGGGGCGGGAGGGAAACCAAACAGTAGCTGGGCCCGTCGGCGGCTTGTCCGCGTGACTGCCGGGGCCGAGAAAAGCACAGCGGACTGCGCTCGGAGAAGTCCTGAATCCACTCCATCGGACCCGGGTTCGATTCCCGGCATCTCCACCATCCCATGTGCACCCAGGCCGTCCTCCACTCCCGGAGGGCGGCCTTCGTGTGTCTCCGGAGCCTCACACCGGCGGACGGCGGCGGGTGAGAGGACGGTTCCGCAGGCTTCACAGACCACAACGATCCCGAAACCATGGGCTCCTAGCGTCATCGATGACAGCACGGGCAGGGCAGGCACCGGCACGCAAGGGGAGACCGATGAGCGACACAGCCCAGCGCAGAACAGGCGGCCGCTGGATCCAGGAATGGCGGCCCGAGGACACCGAATTCTGGGAGCGCACCGGCCGCAAGGTGGCCAACCGGAACCTGATCTTCTCGGTCTTCTCCGAGCACATCGGCTTCTCGATCTGGAGCCTGTGGTCGGTCATGGTCCTCTTCATGGGCAAGGGCTACGGCATCGACCCGGCCGGCAAATTCTTCCTGGTGGCCATGCCCACCCTGGTCGGCTCCTTCGTCCGGATCCCCTACACCTTCGCCGTCGCCCGCTTCGGCGGCCGGAACTGGACGATCGTCTCCGCGCTGCTGCTCCTCGTCCCGAGCATCGCCGCGGCGTACGTGATGCACCCCGGCACCTCCTACACCACCTTCATGGTGGTCGCGGCCCTCACCGGTGTCGGCGGCGGCAACTTCGCCTCCTCCATGACCAACATCAACGCCTTCTTCCCGCTCCGGAAGAAGGGCTGGGCGCTCGGCCTCAACGCGGGCGGCGGCAACATCGGCGTCCCCGTCATCCAGCTGATCGGCCTCGGCGTGATCACCTGGGCCGGCGCCACCTCGCCCCGCCTGGTGCTCGGCATCTACATCCCGCTGATCGCCGTCGCCGCGCTCTGCTCGGCCCTGTTCATGGACAACCTGGCCCAGCTCAGCAACGACACCGGCACCTTCAAGGCCATCCTCAAGGAGAGGCACACCTGGCTGATGTCGGTGCTCTACATCGGCACCTTCGGCTCCTTCATCGGCTTCTCCTTCGCCTTCGGCCTCGTCCTGCAGAACCAGTTCGGCCGGACCCCGCTGCAGGCCGCCCAGCTCACCTTCATCGGCCCGCTGCTCGGCTCGGTCATCCGCCCGGTCGGCGGCTGGCTGGCCGACCGCTGGGGCGGCTCCCGGATCACCTTCTGGAACTTCGTCGCGATGGCCGCCGCCGCCTCGGTGGTGACCTACGCCTCCTCGATCAAGTCGCTGCCGGTCTTCCTCGTCGGCTTCATCGCGCTCTTCGTCTTCGCCGGCATCGGCAACGGCTCCACCTACAAGATGATCCCCGGCATCTTCGAGGCCAAGGCCCAGGACCGGATCGCCGCCGGCGACACCGCGGACGACGCGGCCGCCTGGTCCCGCCGGATGTCCGGCGCCGCGATCGGCGTGATCGGTGCGGTCGGCGCCCTCGGCGGCCTGTTCATCAACCTCGCCTTCCGCCAGTCCTTCCTCACCACCAAGAGCGGCACCCCCGCCTTCGTCTCCTTCCTCGCCGCCTACGCCGTCTGCTTCGCCCTCACCTGGGCGGTCTACCTGCGCCGCCCGAGCGCCGCCCCCACCGGCACCCAGGCCCCGGCACTCGCCCGGGTCTGATCGCCACCGAGGGCCGGTCCGCACCGCGGACCGGCCCTCACCTGCGAAACAAGCCGGAAATCGGACCGACCCGGCGGTGACACCCCGGCACGGGACGATGACTGTCCACCCACCCACCCGCCGCCCGCCACGGCCCGCAGGGACCGGAGCGAGCGGCACGCCCCCGAGGCACGCCGACGGCCCCGGGGCGCTCCACGAAGGACGTCAGCCCATGGCCGACCGCACCGCCGTCGCGACCGCCGCCCTCGTACCGTCGCAGGACACCGCCCCGCCGCTGGCCGGCTACACCATCGGCATCACCGCCGCCCGCCGCGCCGACGAGCTCGCCGCCCTCCTCCAGCGCCGCGGCGCCACCGTGCTGCGCGCACCCGCCCTGCGGATCGTCCCGCTCGCGGACGACACCGAACTCCTCGCCGCCACCCGCGCCCTGATCGCCGACCCGCCGGACATCGCCGTCGCCACCACCGGCATCGGCTTCCGCGGCTGGATCGAGGCCGCCGAGGGCTGGAACCTGTTCGACGACCTCGTCGGCAGTCTCGCCAAGGCCGAGACGCTGGCCCGCGGTCCCAAGGCCAAGGGCGCCATCCGCGCCGCCGGACTGCGCGAAGCCTGGTCCGCCGAGTCGGAGTCCTCCGTCGAGGTGCTCGAACGGCTCCTCGACCAGGGCGTCGACGGCCGCCGGATCGCCGTCCAGCTGCACGGCGCCCCGCTGCGCGACTTCGTCGACTCGCTCACGACCGCCGGCGCCGAGGTCGTCGAGGTCCCCGTCTACCGCTGGCTGCCGCCGCTCGACCTCGGACCCGTCGACCGGCTCCTCGACGCCACCTGCAGCGGCTCCCTCGACGCCGTCACCTTCACCTCCGCCCCCGCCGCCCTCGGCCTCCTCGACCGTGCCGCCGAACGCGGCCAGACCGCCGAGCTGCTGCACGCGCTGCGACGCGACGTCCTGCCGGTCTGCGTCGGACCGGTCACCGCCGCCCCGCTCGAAGAACTCGACATCGCCACCGTCTGGCCCGAACGCATGCGGCTCGGGGCCATGGTGCAGACCCTCACCGCCCGGCTCCCCGACCGCGCCCGCCGGCTCGCCGTCGCCGGACACACCCTCGAACTGCGCGGCCAGGCCGCCCTCGTCGACGGCGACCTGCGGCCGGTGCCGCCCGCCGGAATGGCCCTGCTGCGGGCGCTCGCACGGCGGCCGGGATGGGTGGTGCCGCGGAGCGAACTGCTGCGGGCGCTGCCGGGCAGCGGGGACGACGAGCACGCGGTGGAGACGGCGATGGCGCGGCTGCGGGCCGCCCTCGGCACGCCCCGCCTGATCGCCACCGTCGTCAAACGCGGCTACCGCCTCGCCGTCGACCCCGTCCCGGCCCCGGACACCAAGTACGGCGACGAGGGATAGCTCCGCAGGGCCAGACCAGGGGAGCGGAACCTCGCACATCGGGGGAGTCGAGATCAGGGGCGCGGGGAACTGCGCAATGCGGGAGCGGGTCGCCATACGGATCAGGGGCGGGCCCTGGTGCGTCAGGATGCCCGGCCCCGGACTGCGCGGTTCCCCGCGCCCCTGGTCGGGCTCGCCCGGGCCTGTGCGGGTTCCCCGGGCGGCAAGGAGTAGGATCTTCCGTCCGCCGCTCCCGCCCGCGCCGTACCCCCCGAGGCCCATGCACACCACACCAGAGACCACCGACTCCGTCCGCGACCGCGAGATCGCCGAGGAGCAGAGCCACCTCGACACCGTCTACCGGCGTCTGGAGGAGAAGCTCGCCGAGGCCGAGTACATCCTCGAGGACGCCGCCAAGCGCGTGCAGGTCGGCACCCCCGGCGCGCTCGCCGAGCGCGACGCCCAGGTCTACCGGGCCGGTGCGCACCTGCAGCGGCTGAACAGCGAGTTCGAGGACTTCCTGTTCGGCCGGATCGACCTCCAGCAGGCGGACGCGCCCGAGGAGCACGGCATCCCCTCGCAGACCCCGATGGACCCGGCCGACCCGGCCGTCGCGGAGACCCTGCACATCGGCCGCCTCGGCGTGCTCGACGCCGAGTACGGCCCGTTGGTGATCGACTGGCGGGCGCCGGCCGCGGCGCCGTTCTACCGGTCCACCCCGCTGGAGCCGGGCCGGGTGATCCGCCGCCGGGTGATCCGTTCCCGCGGCCGCAAGGTGATCGGCGTCGAGGACGACCTGCTGCGCCCCGACCTGACCCCCACCCTGGACGGCCGGGAGCTGGCGGTGGTCGGCGACGGCGCCCTGATGGCCTCGTTGGGCCGGGCCCGCAGCCACACCATGCGCGACATCGTCTCCTCGATCCAGAAGGAGCAGGACGAGGTCATCCGGGCGGCCGCGGCCGGCGCCACCCTGGTGACCGGCGGTCCGGGCACCGGCAAGACCGCGGTCGCCCTGCACCGGGCCGCGTTCCTGCTCTACCAGGACCGCCGCCGGTACGCGGGCGGCATCCTCGTGGTCAGCCCCACCCCGCTGCTGGTCTCGTACACCGAGGGCGTGCTGCCCTCGCTGGGCGAGGAGGGGCAGGTGGCGATCCGGGCGGTCGGCAGCCTGGTCGACGGCATCGAGGCGGAGCGCTACGACACCCCGGAGACGGCCCGGATCAAGGGGTCGGGCCGGATGGTCCAGCTGCTGCGCCGGGCGGCCCGGGCGGCCCTGGAGCTGGACGCGCCGACCGAGCTGCGGGTCTTCGCCCGCGGTGAGTCGCTGCGGCTGGACGCCGGCCGGCTGAAGGCGCTGCGCGCGACCGTCGTCGGCGGTGGCGGCACCCCGCTGAACCTGCTGCGCCCGAGGGCCCGCCGGCTGCTGCTGGACGCCCTGTGGCAGGACCTCACCCGGCACCTGCCGAAGCCGACCACCCACTCGGAGCGGGAGCAGCGCCAGGACGAGCGGGAGGCCTTCGACGAGTACGTCTCGGACGAGTCGGCGTTCTTGGACTTCCTGGACGCCTGGTGGGCGCCGGTGACCCCGCGCCGGGTGCTGGCGACCCTGCGCCACCCGCGGCACACCAACCGGATCGCCCGGCGTGCGGTGACCCCGGAGGAGGCCCGGCTGCTGGCCGCTTCCTGGCGGCACCTGGACGCCCGCGGCGGGGGCGCCCTGTCGGCGCACGACGTGGCGCTGGTGGACGAGCTGCAGGTGCTGCTCGGCGAGCCGGCCCGGCCGAAGGTGCGCGAGGTGGACGCCGTCGACATGCTGTCCGGGCTGGACGAGCTCACCACGTACGCGGAGCGCTCCTACGGCCGGCGCGAGCGCGTCCCGGTGGAGCGCACCGAGTACGCGCACGTGATCGTGGACGAGGCGCAGGACCTCACCCCGATGCAGTGGCGGATGATCGGCCGCCGGGCGCGGATGGCGACCTGGACGATCGTCGGCGACCCGGCGCAGTCCTCCTGGCCGTTCCCGCAGGAGGCGCAGTCCGCGATGGACGAGGTGCTCGCCGGCAAGCCGCGCCGCCGTCACACGCTGACCGTGAACTACCGGAACCCCGCCGAGATCGCCGAGGTGGCGGCGAAGGTGCTGGCGCTGGCGGCGCCGGGCACGCCCTCGCCGAGCGCGGTGCGGTCGACGGGCGTCGTGCCGCGGTTCGCGGCCGTCCGGGAGGCCGGGGCGGAGGCCTTCGGCCGGGCCGCCCGGGTCGAGCTGGAGCGGCTGCTGGGCGAGGTCGACGGCACCGTGGCGGTGGTCGTGCCGATGGACCGCCGGGCGGAGGCGGCCGGCTGGGCGGAGGGCCTGGGCGACCGCGTGGTGGCGCTGGGCAGCCTGGAGGCCAAGGGCCTGGAGTACGACGCGACGGTGGTCGCCGACCCGACCGGCATCGCGGGGGAGTCGGAGGCGGGCCTGCGGGTGCTGTACGTGGCGCTCACCCGGGCCACCCAGCGGCTCACGGTGCTCTCCGGCCCGGACGACCTGCCGGACGCGGACGGCGTGCCCGCCCTGCTGCACGGCTGACGCGGGCGCCGGCCGGGCCGCCCGCCCGGCCGGCGCACCGCGGCACGGCGGTGCCCGGCGCCGCGGTACGACGAAGGCCCCCACCCGGAGGTGGGGGCCTTCTCACGTCAATGACACCGACCCGCCATGCTCGCCTCGCGGCAAGTGGTCGCTCGAAGCGACGAAGGTTGGGCCCGGGGGCTTGGATCGAGCCGGTGTCCCGTCCAATGTAACGCATCGGCTCGGGACGCCAAGGCCGCGTCGGGAGATTTTCGGCGGAGCACACGACCGGCCCAGTGCGGCGGCCCGTGCCGTTTGTGGGTTCTGCACACTCAATGAACTTTATTTCTGGCTACCGACCGGTAAGTGCGACGATCGAGACCGGAACGACCCTCAAGAGCGGACGGAAGAAGGACGTCGATGGCGACGGTGCCCAGTGTCTCCAACTCGATCACGGTGCGGCTGGAGGTCCCGGCCCGGGGCAACGCCGTCAGCGCGATCACCACGGCCGTCGAGTCCTCCGGGGGTTCGGTCACCGGTCTCGACGTCACCGCCTCCGGCCTGGAGTCGCTGCGCATCGACGTGACCGTCGCCGCGTCGTCGGTGGCCCACGGCGAGGAGATCGTCGAGAAGCTGCGGACGATCGACGGCGTCAGCATCGGCAAGGTCTCGGACCGCACCTTCCTGATGCACCTCGGCGGCAAGATCGAGATGTCCTCGAAGCTGCCGATCCGCAACCGCGACGACCTCTCGATGATCTACACCCCGGGCGTCGCCCGGGTCTGCATGGCGATCGCCGAGAATCCCGAGGACGCCCGCCGCCTCACCATCAAGCGCAACAGCGTCGCGGTGGTCACCGACGGCTCCGCGGTGCTGGGCCTGGGCAACATCGGCCCGAAGGCCGCGCTGCCGGTCATGGAGGGCAAGGCGGCCCTCTTCAAGCGCTTCGCGGGCATCGACGCCTGGCCGATCTGCCTGGACACCCAGGACGCCGACGAGATCGTCGCGATCGTGAAGGCGATCGCCCCCGGCTTCGCCGGCATCAACCTGGAGGACATCTCCGCGCCGCGCTGCTTCGAGATCGAGGCCCGGCTGCGCGAGGCCCTGGACATCCCGGTCTTCCACGACGACCAGCACGGCACCGCCATCGTCGTCCTCGCGGCGCTGACCAACGCGCTCAAGGTGGTCGGCAAGGACATCGCCGACATCCGGGTGGTGATGTCGGGCGCCGGCGCCGCGGGCACCGCGATCCTCAAGCTGCTGCTGGCCGCCGGCGTGGAGCACGCCACCGTGGCCGACGTGCACGGCGTCGTCCACAGCGGCCGCGAGGACCTCAACGACAGCCTGCGCTGGATCGCCGAGCACACCAACCGCTCCGGCCGCACCGGCAGCCTCAAGGAGGCGGTGGCCGGCGCCGACGTGTTCATCGGCGTCTCGGCCCCGAACGTGCTGGACGGCGACGACCTGGCCACCATGGCCGAGGACGCGGTCGTCTTCGCGCTGGCCAACCCGGACCCGGAGGTCGACCCGGCGGTGGCCCGGCAGACCGCCGCGGTGGTCGCCACCGGCCGCAGCGACTTCCCGAACCAGATCAACAACGTGCTGGTCTTCCCGGGCGTCTTCCGCGGCCTGCTGGACGCGCAGAGCCGGACGGTCGACACCGCGATGATGATCGCCGCGGCCCGGGCGCTGGCCACCACGGTCGCGGACGACCAGCTCAACGCCAACTACATCATCCCGAGCGTCTTCCACCCGGACGTCGCGAAGACCGTGGCGGCGGCCGTGCGCGAGGTCGCGCTGGCCGCACGGGAGGGTCAGGAGCCCGTTCCGGTGCGCCCGACCGCGGGCATCGTGGGCACCCTCGACACCTCCTCCTTCCCGGTCGTCGGCATCTGACCGGAGTGTCGTTCTTGATCGCTCAGGTGTGCGAACGACGCGCCGGGCGCCGGATCGCCCCTTCCCCTTGCGACACAAGGGGAAGGGGCGTGTTTGGGCTTGTCGGTGCCAGGGCGTACGGTAGCCCTGCACGGGGGTGGCGTGTCCGACAAGTACGGAACGTCCCTCCGGGCTTTCCGGCGTGTCGTCCCGACCGCCGCCCGGTCCGGCCCTCCGGGGCCGACGGAGCGTCACACCTCCGCCGGGCGGGATCTGTTCGGGTCAACACCGCCGGTGGCCGATTGGCTTTCTCAGTGCCGGTCGGGGCAGGATTCGTACCCGGGCGGGCGGTTTGCGGCGCTTCGGGGCCGGAGCCCGGCCTCTGACCACCCCTCGCCTGAACGAGCACCAGTGTGCGGACCAGCGGCCCATCCGGGTTCCCCCGGAGGGGGCGACCGATGGGGCCCCCGTACACCGCAAGCAACAGACCACAGGAGTACACATGAACCGCAGTGAGCTGGTGGCCGCGCTGGCCGAGCGCGCCGAGGTGACCCGCAAGGACGCCGACGCCGTGCTGGCCGCCTTCGCCGAGGTCGTCGGCGAGGTCGTCGCCAAGGGTGACGAGAAGGTCACCATCCCCGGCTTCCTGACCTTCGAGCGGACCCACCGCGCCGCGCGCACCGCCCGCAACCCGCAGACCGGTGACCCGATCCAGATCCCGGCCGGCTACAGCGCCAAGGTCAGCGCCGGTTCCAAGCTGAAGGAAGCCGCCAAGGGCGCCTGAGCCCCGGCAGCAGCCCGGACGACGCCGATGGCCGGCCTCCCCGAGGGGAGGCCGGCCATCGGCGTTCAGGTGCCCGCGCGGGCCCGTCAGACGGTCACGGGCTGCTCGGCGGGCAGCTCGACGTGCGCGCCGAGGTCCCGCAGCTTGGACATGAAGTTCTCGTAGCCGCGGTTGATCAGGTCGATGCCGTGCACGGTCGAGGTGCCCTCGGCCGCCAGCGCCGCGATCAGGTACGAGAAGCCGCCGCGCAGGTCCGGGATGACCAGCTCGGAGCCGATCAGCTTGGACGGGCCGGAGACCACCGCGGAGTGCCGGAAGTTGCGGGCGCCGAAGCGGCAGGGGGTGCCGCCGAGGCACTCGCGGTAGAGCTGGATGTGCGCGCCCATCTGGTTGAGCGCGCCGGTGAAGCCGAGCCGCGACTCGTACACCGTCTCGTGGACGATGGACAGGCCGTTGGCCTGGGTCAGCGCGACGACCAGCGGCTGCTGCCAGTCGGTCTGGAAGCCGGGGTGCACGTCGGTCTCCAGGGCGATCGCCTTGAGCTCGCCGCCCGGGTGCCAGAAGCGGATGCCCTCGTCGTCGACCTCGAAGGCGCCGCCGACCTTCCGGAAGGTGTTCAGGAAGGTCATCATCTCGATCTGGCGGGCGCCGCGGACGTAGATGTCGCCCTTGGTGGCCAGCGCGGCGCACGCCCAGGACGCCGCCTCCAGGCGGTCCGGCAGCGCCTTGTGGTTGTAGCCGCCCAGCTCGTCCACACCGGTGATCAGGATGGTGCGGTCGGTGCCCATCGAGATGATCGCGCCCATCTTCTGCAGCACGCAGATGAGGTCGACGATCTCCGGCTCGACGGCCGCGTTGCGCAGCTCGGTGACGCCCTCGGCGAGCACCGCCGTCAGCAGCACCTGCTCGGTCGCGCCGACCGACGGGTAGGGCAGCTCGATCTTGGTGCCGTGCAGGCGCTGCGGGGCGACCAGGTAGGTCCCCTGCGGGTGCTTCTCGATGGTGGCGCCGAACTGGCGCAGCACCTCGAAGTGGAAGTCGACCGGCCGGCCGCCGATGTCGCAGCCGCCCAGGCCCGGGATGAACGCGTGGCCGAGCCGGTGCAGCAGCGGGCCGCAGAACAGGATCGGGATGCGCGAGGAGCCGGCGTGCGCGTCGATGTCCGCCACGTTGGCGCTCTCGACGTGCGAGGGGTCGAGGATCAGCTCGCCGTCCTCGTCGCCGGTGCGGACGGTCACGCCGTGCAGTTGCAGGAGGCCCCGCACGACCTTGACGTCGCGGATGTCCGGCACGTTGCGCAGCCGGCTGGGGCCCTGGCCGAGCAGTGCGGCGACCATGGCCTTGGGCACCAGGTTCTTGGCACCGCGGATCTGGATCTCGCCTTCGAGCGGGTTACCGCCGTGGACCAGCAGGAGGTCGTCGGTCATCGTTCTCGCAATCCGGGGTGCGCAGGGGGTTCTTACGGCTGCGGGGCAGGGGGAGACGCGAGTGGAAGGTCCTTCCACCGTCGGCGAAAGCCCTTCCACCATCCATAGATGGTAGAGGGTGGGCGATTGGTTCCCGTGTGCCCCTTTGGTGATCATGCTCCGCGGGGGCTGCGGAGGCCCCCCGGCGCCCGGTGGGCAGGGCCGTCCGGGTGGTGCGGGTGCGTCCCGGCGGGCCTGCGGGGACGGAGCGAGGAGGTTTCGTGTTGGGGCGCCCCTCCCGGGCCGTCCTGCGGGATCATGTGGGCATGACCGCGGCCCCCTCCCACACCGGCCGACTGCTCGTCGCGACGCCCGTGCTCACCGATCCGAACTTCGCGCGAGCGGTGGTGCTGCTGCTCGACCACGACGACCAGGGGGCCCTCGGGGTGGTGCTGAACCGGCCGACCCCGGTGGAGGTGTCGACCGTCCTGGACGGCTGGGCCGACCTGACCGGTCGGCCCGCGGTCGTCTTCCAGGGCGGCCCGGTGGCGCTGGACTCGGCGCTCGCCCTCGCGGTGGTGCCCGGCGAGCCCGGCCACGGCGAGCCGATCGGCTGGCGGCGGGTGCACGGCGCGATCGGCCTGGTCGACCTGGAGGCGCCGCCCGAGGTGCTGGCCGGGGAGCTCGGCGCGATGCGGGTCTTCGCCGGCTACTCCGGCTGGTCGCCCGGGCAGCTGGAGGCGGAGATCGCCGAGGGCGCCTGGTACCTGGTCGACTGCGAGCCCGGCGACGTCTCCAGCCCCGAGCCCGAACGGCTCTGGCGGTCGGTGCTGCGCCGCCAGCGCGGCCCGCTGGCGATGCTCGCCACCTACCCGGACGACCCCACCATGAACTGAGCCCGGCGGCCGCGGCCGGTCGTCCGGTGCGCTACTGGCCCGCTTCGGAGCGGCGCCCATAGACTTGGCACCCATGAGCACTCTTGAGCCCGAGCGCGGACTCGGCACCGGCACCCTGGTCGAGCCCGTTCCCCAGGTGTCCCACGGGGACGGCGACCACGAGCGCTTCGCGCACTACGTCCAGAAGGACAAGATCATGGAGAGCGCCCTCTCCGGGTCCCCCGTGGTGGCGCTGTGCGGCAAGGTCTGGGTCCCGGGCCGCGACCCGAAGAAGTACCCGGTCTGCCCGATGTGCAAGGAGATCTTCGACGGTCTCGGCCAGGGCGGCGACGGCGGCGGCGACAAGTAGCACCGAGTCGGTCCGGCAGTGGTCTGTACCACTGCCGGGCGACGGGGCAGGATGGCCCGCATGGACCTCATCCCCGCCCCCCGGCACCTGAAGGCCGACGACGGGGCGCCCGGCCCCTGGAGCTTCCGGCTGCACCCCGGGACCAGGATCGCCGCCGACGACCCGGCGGCGCAGGCCGTCGCCCGCCGGCTGCGCGCCGAGCTCTCCGCCGCGACCGGCTTCGCCCTCGACGCGTGCACCGAGGAGCAGGGCCGCCTGCTGCGGCAGACGATCACCCTGCGGACGGACCCGGAGCTGCTGGCCGCGGGCGGTCCCGAGGCGTACGCGCTGGCGGTGCACGAGTACGGCGCCGTGCTGCGCGGCGGCGCCGGCCCCGGCCTGTCCCACGCCGCGCAGACGCTGCGCCAGCTGTTCGACCCGCGGATCTACCGCCGCGCCCCGCTGCCCGGCACCGACTGGGTGCTGCCCCCGGTGCGGATCGAGGACGCGCCCCGCTTCGGCTGGCGCGGCGTGCTGCTGGACGTCGCCCGGCACTTCCTGCCCAAGGCCGACGTCCTGCGCTTCCTCGACCTGATGGCGGCGCACAAGCTGAACGTCCTGCACCTGCACCTCACCGACGACCAGGGCTGGCGGATCGAGATCCGGCGCCACCCGCGGCTCACCTCGGTCGGCGCCTGGCGGGAGCGGTCCATGGTCGGCTACCGCTCCGCGGACCGCCGCGACGACCGCCCGCACGGCGGCCACTACACCCAGGACGACCTGCGCGAGATCGTCGCGTACGCCGCCGACCGGCACATCACCGTCGTCCCGGAGATCGACCTGCCCGGACACTCCCAGGCGGCGATCGCCGCGTACCCCGAGCTCGGCAACACCGACGCGGTGGACACCTCGGCGCTCGGCGTCTGGACGGACTGGGGGATCAACCCCAACGTGCTGAACGTCACCGACGGCACCCTGCGGTTCTTCGAGGAGGTGCTGGAGGAGGTCCTGGAGGTCTTCCCGTCCGAGTTCGTCCACCTCGGCGGCGACGAGTGCCCCAAGGACCAGTGGCGGGCCAGCCCCGCCGCGCAGGCCCGGATCGCCGAACTCGGCGTCGACGGCGAGGACGGGCTGCAGAGCTGGTTCATCCGCCACTTCGACCGCTGGCTGGCCGACCGCGGCCGCCGCCTGATCGGCTGGGACGAGATCCTGGAGGGCGGCCTCGCCCCGGGCGCCGCCGTCTCCTCCTGGCGCGGCTACGAGGGCGGCATCGCCGCCGCCCGGGCCGGCCACGACGTGGTGATGTGCCCGGAGCAGCACGTCTACCTCGACCACCGGCAGGCCCCGGGCGGGGACGAGCCGATCCCGGTCGGCTACGTCCGCACCCTGGAGGACGTCTACCGCTTCGAGCCCGTGCCGCCGGAGCTGGACGGCGCCGCGGCCGCCCGGGTGATCGGCACCCAGGCCAACCTGTGGACCGAGTTCATGACGAGCGCCCGCGACGTCGACTACCGGGCCTTCCCGCGGCTCGCCGCGTTCGCCGAGGTCGCCTGGTCCGACCTGCCGCGCGACCCGGCCGAGCGGGACTGGGCCGGGTTCGAGCGCCGGATGGCCGGCCACTACCCGCGCCTGGACGCCCTCGGGGTCGAGTACCGGCCGCCCGGTGGCCCGCACCCCTGGCAGCGCCGCCCCGGGGTCGCCGGGCGGCCCGCGGAGGGCCCCTGAGGCCGCCGCGCCCCCGCGCGCGTCAACCGCGTGCGCGGGGGCGTCCGCACCTGGCGGACCCCGCCGGACCTGCTGCCGCGTCAGGTCAATATCCGATGAACATCCGGGCGGAGCCCTTCCGGTTCGCTCGGTTTTGTGGCCTGATTCGTCCGGTATTGCCCTCACCGCCGGACCGCCCGGCAAGTGATCATCCGGCATTGTGTGCCAGAGTTGCCCAACCCGGCCCGATCGCCCGTACCCTACGGGCCAGGCCGCACTGCCGGTGGGGAGGGCAGGGCAGTTGATGAGCAAGTGGAGCACGGTGGAATCCTGGTGAACCGGACGATCATGCTGCCGGCCTCGGTCGACGAGGCCGTCGACGCGCTGGCCGCGACCCCGGGAGCCGTCCCGGTGGCCGGCGCGACCGACCTCATGGAGGCGGTCAACGCGGGCCGGCTGCGCCCCGCCGCACTGATCGGCCTCGGCCGGATCACCGAGCTGCGCGGCTGGCGCTACGAGGACGGCGGCACCGCCGTGCTCGGCGCCGGACTCACCCACGCCCGGATGGACCGCCCCGACTTCGCCGCCCTCATCCCCGCCCTCGCCGACGCCGCCCGCACCGCGGGCCCCCCGCAGGTCCGCAACGTCGGCACCCTCGGCGGCAACATCGCCACCGCCGCGGCCGCCGGCGACACCCTGCCGGTGCTCGCCGCGCTGGAGGCCACCGCCACCCTCGCCCGGTCCGGCGCCACCCGCGACGTCCCGGTCACCCACCTGCTCACCGGCCTCGACCCGCTGCGCCCCGGCGAGCTCCTCACCTGGGTGCGCGTCCCGCTGCTGCACGCCCCGCAGGTCTTCCTCAAGGCCGGCGGCCGCAGCGGCCCCGCCCGCGCCGCCGCCTCCGTGGCCCTCGTCCTCGACCCCGCCCGGCGCGCCGTGCGCTGCGCCGTCGGCGCCGTCGCCCCCGTGCCGCTGCGCCCGCACGAGGCCGAGGCCTGGGTGGCCGGCTGCATCGACTGGGACGTCCGCGGCGAGGACGGCGCCCAGCCCATCGACCCCGCCGCGCTCGCCGCCTTCGGCGAGTACGTCGCCGCCGCCTGCATCCCCGACGCCGCCCTGGAGGGCGCCGGCGAGGGGGCGGCGGCCACCCTCGTCCGCCAGCGGCGTACCGTGGCGGTGCTGGCCCGCCGGGCACTGGGAAGGGCGCTGAAGTGACGGACGAACTCAACGGCCTCGGCGACGTGCGCCCCTGCGCCTCGTACACGCTGCGGGTCAACGGCTTCGAACGGCCAGTCAACGACGCCTGGATCGGCGAGAGCCTGCTCTACGTGCTCCGCGAGCGGCTCGGCCTGGCCGGCGCCAAGGACGGCTGCGAGCAGGGCGAGTGCGGTGCCTGCACCGTCCAGGTCGACGGCCAGCTGGTCGCCGGCTGCCTGGTGCCCGCCGCGCTCGCCGCCGACAGCGAGATCGCCACCGTCGAGGGCCTCTCCGGCGCCGGCACCGCCAGCGACGTCCAGCAGGCGCTCGCCGAGTCCGGCGCCGTCCAGTGCGGCTACTGCACCCCCGGCCTCGCCATGGCCGTCCACGACCTGCTCCAGCGCAACCACCGCCCCACCGACGTCGAGGCCCGCCAGGCCCTGTGCGGCAACCTCTGCCGCTGCACCGGCTACCGCGGCGTCCTCGCCGCCGTGCAGACCGTCGCCCAGGCCCGCGAGGCCGAACTGGAGGCCGAGCTGGAGGCCGCCGAGGCCGCCGCCGAACAGGCCGACGCCGACGCGGCCGCACCCGCCGACGGCGCCACCGCCGCGCCGCCCGCGGCGGCCGGCCAGCAGTCCGCCGCCGACCTCCCGCTCACCGGCGAACTCCCGCTCTACGCCGACTCCGAACTCTGGGTCGAGGCCGACCAGTACGCCGCCGCCCACCGGCCCCAGGCCCCCGAGCAGCCCGCCGCCGTCCCGGGCCCCGAGGGGTACTACCAGCCGCCGCAGCCCGCCGAGGGCTACCTCGGCTACGTCCCGGCACCCGCCCAGGTCCCCGGACACGAGGCGGCCCCGTACGACACCGGGCTCTACGAGGCCACCCCCGCCCACGGCACCGCCCACGACGGCCCGGCCCACGACACCACGCCCGCGCACGGCACCCCGTACATCCCCACGCCCGCGCACGGCACCTCCTACGAGGCCGCCCCCTACGGCGCCACCCCGCCGCACGGCATCCCGCTGCCGGACCAGGCCCACTACGACGGCGCCCCCGTCTACGAAGGCGGCTACGACACCGGCCAGGTGTACGTCACCCCGGCCGGCTACGACAGCCCGGTCTACGAGACCGGCTACGACACCGCAACCGGCCACCACGGCCACCCGGGCCACACCGGCCCGGCCGGCTACGACGGCACCACCCCCGCCCACGGCATCAGGCTCCCCGAGGACGAGAACGCATGACCGCGCCCACCGAGCAGGACACCCCGGCGCCCGAACCGTTCGGCCTCGGCAGCTCCCCGCTGCGCACCGACGCCCTCCCCAAGGCGCTCGGCATCTACCCCTACGCCGCCGACCTCTGGGCCGAGGGCCTGCTCTGGGGCGCCGTGCTGCGCTCGCCGCACGCCCACGCCCGGATCGTCTCCGTCGACACCTCCGCCGCGCTCGCCCTGCCCGGCGTGCACGCCGTCGTCACCGCCGCCGACCTGGCCTCCTGCCCCGTCCCCGGCGACCGGCCGGTCCTCGCCTCCGAGGTCGTCCGCCACCACGGCGAGCCGATCGCCGCCGTCGCCGCCGAGACCCCGGACACCGCCCGGCTGGCCGCCTCCCTCGTCGCCGTCGAGTACGAGGTGCTGGAGGCCGTCACCGACCCCGAGGCCGCCTTCAACGCCGCGCCGCTGCACCCCGACGGCAACCTCTTCCGTCACCTCCCGCTGCGCACCGGCGACCCGGAGGCGGTCGGCGAGTTCGTCGTCGAGGGCCTCTACCAGGTCGGCCGGCAGGACCCGGCCCCCATCGGCGCCGAGGCCGGCCTCGCCGTGCCCCGCCCCGACGGCGGCGTCGAACTCCACCTCTCCACCACCGACCCGCACGGCGACCGCGACCGCACCGCCGCCTGCCTCGGCCTCGACCCCGACCGGGTGCGCACCGTCGTCACCGGCGTCCCCGGCGCCGCCACCGACCGCGAGGCGCTCTCCTTCCAGGTGCTCCTCGCCCTGCTGGCCCTGCGCACCGGCCGCCCGGTGAAGATGACCCTCACCCGCGAGGAGTCCTTCCACACCCACACCTCCCGGCACCCCGCCCTGCTGCGCTACCGCCACCACGCCGACGCCGAGGGCAAGCTGGTCAAGGTCGAGGCGCAGATCCTGCTCGACGGCGGCGCCTACGCGGACGTCTCCGCCGAGGCGCTCGCCGCCGCCACCGCCTTCTCCGTCGGCCCGTACACCTGCCCCAACGTCTTCGTCGACGCCTGGGCGGTGCGCACCAACAACCCGCCGGCCGGCCGGATGCGCGGCGAGGGCGCCCTGCAGACCTGCTTCGCCCACGAGTCCCAGCTCGACCAGCTGGCCAAGCAGGTCGGCATCGACCCGCTGGAGATCCGCCGCCGCAACGCCATGGCCACCGGCGACCCGCTGCCCACCGGCCAGGCCGTCACCTGCCCGGCCCCGGTCGAGGCGCTGCTCGACGCGGTCACCGAACTCCCGCTGCCCGCCCTCCCGGTCGACGACCCCGAGGCCGACTGGCTGCTCCCCGGCGGGCCCGGCGGCGCCGGCGACCCGGCGGCCGTCCGCCGCGGCATCGGCTACGCCGTCGGCATGGTGCACATGCTCGGCGCCGAGGGCGAGGACGAGGTCTCCACCGCCACCGTGCGGGTCAGCGGCGACCACGCCACCGTCATCTGCGCCGCCGTCGACGCCGGCCAGGGCTTCGCCACCCTCGCCCGGCAGATCGTGCAGACCACCCTCGGCGTCTCCGAGGTGTACGTCGCCCCCGTCGACAGCGACCAGCCCGCGGCCGGCCCCTCCGCCCGCGGCCGGCACACCTGGGTGTCCGGCGGCGCCGTCGAGAAGGCCGCGCTGATGGTCCGCCACCAGCTGCTGCAGCCGATCGCGGCCAACTTCGGCATGTCCGTCGAACTGCTCTCGATCGCCGACGGCAAGATCACCTCCTACGACGGCGTGCTCGGCATGCCGGTCGCCGAGGCACTGGAGGGCAAGGAGCTCTGGGCCACCGCCCAGTGCCGTCCGCACCCCACCGAGCCGCTGGACGAGAACGCGCAGGGCGACGCCTTCGTCTCCATCGCCTTCTGCGCCATGCGGGCGGTCGTCGACGTCGACATCGAACTCGGCGCCGTCCGGGTGGTGGACGTCACCGTCGCCCAGGACGTCGGCCGCGCCCTGAACCCCCGCCAGATCGAGGACCGCATCGAGGGCGCCGTCGCCCAGGGCGTCGGCCTCGCCCTGATGGAGAACCTGCGCACCGAGGGCGGCCGTCCGGTCAACGCCTCGCTCACCGGCTACCGGCTGCCGACCGCCCTCGACACCCCCGACATCCGGATCGCCGCCCTGCTCGAGGAGCGCGACGTGGTCGCCACCTTCGGCGCCAAGGCGGTCAGCGCGGTGCCCGCGGTCGTCGCGCCCGCGGCGGTCGCCGCCGCCGTCCGCGCCGCCACCGGCATGCCGGTCGGCCGCCTGCCGATCCTCCCCGAGGACGCCATCGCCGCCGTCTGACACGCCGTCCGGGTGACGTTCCGGCAGACCGGCCGGCCGATGCCGCGTCAGTCCGCGCCCGGACAGACGATACGATCGAAGCGCCCTGTGCACGCGGGGGCGTTGCGACAACGTACGGGCAGCAGCAGACGACTGACGGGGTAGTGATGACGCTGACCAGGGCCATGCGGGTGCTCGGCGCCACGACATTGGCAGGTGCACTCCTGCTGGCGGCCGCCCCCGGGGCGTCCGCGGACCAGGTCCGGGACGGGCAGTGGGCCAACCAGTACTTCAAGCTCGACAAGGTCTGGTCCGTCAGCAAGGGCGACAACGTGATCGTCGCCGTCATCGACAGCGGCGTCGACGCCACCCACCCCGACCTCACCGGCCAGGTCCTGCCCGGCTACGACCAGAGCGGGAAGAACCTCAACACCAGGCCGACGGACTCGCACGGCACGGGGATGGCGGCGGAGATCGCGGGCCGCGGCCACGGCAGCAACGCCGGAGTGGTCGGCCTGGCCCCGGGCGCCAAGATCCTCCCCGTCTACAAGGCCGACGCGCAGGACTCGGACGCCATCCCGCAGGGCGTCAAGTGGGCCGTGGACCACGGCGCCAAGGTGATCAACATCTCGCAGGGCTCGTCCTTCGCGAACCCCGACATGCCGGCCGCGATCGCGTACGCCTACCAGCACGACGTCCTGGTGGTCGCCGCCGCGGGCAACAACGGCTCGGCGGTCGATAACCCGGCCAACCTGCCGGGCGTGCTCGCGGTCGCGGCCGCGGGCAAGGACGGCGAGGTGTGGGCCGACTCCAGCTTCGGACCGGAGGTCCGGCTCGCCGCGCCCGGCGTGGACGTCGTCACCGCGGGCAAGTGCGGCTCCAGCCAGTACTGCATCGGCAGCGGCAGCTCGGACGCGGCCGCCTACGTGTCCGGTGCCGCGGCGCTCGTCCGCGCCAAGTACCCGCAGCTCACCGCCGGTCAGGTGGCGAACCGCCTGGCCAAGTCGGCTGCCGTCCCGGCGTCGGCCAGTGGCGCCAAGCTGCCCGACCCGCACTTCGGGTACGGCGTGATCCGGCCCTACGAGGCGCTGACCATGGACATCCCGGCGGGCAGCAAGGACGGCCCGCTGACCGCGCCGGGGGGTGCGGCCGCACCGAATGCCGCCTCGGACACCCCGGTGTCGCAGCCCGTGACCAAGACCTCCGTCTTCGGCGGCATCACGCCGCTGATGGTGCTCGGCGCCCTCGCCGTCGTGGTGGTGCTGCTCGTCGTGGTGATCGCCGCGGCGACCCGAAACCGCCGCCGGCCGCAGGCCGCCCCGGTGCCCCCGCAGGGCCAGGCCCCGTACGGCGCGGCCCCCGGCTGGCCGCCCGCGCAGCAGCCCTACGGCACCCAGCCGCCGCCTCCCGGGTACCCCCAGCAGCAGCCGTACCAGAACCCCTACCAGGGCGGTAACCCGCCGCGATGACGGTGTGTCAGTACACGGCCTAGAGGCGATACGATCGAACGCCCTGTCAGGGCGTCATGCCCGTTGCGCACGGGGTGCAGCAACAACGGGGAAGTACGGACTCCAGGGGGAGGAGTGAGATGGCCGACGGATACCGCGTCAACACGGACGAGCTGGAAGCGGTCGTGAAGCGACTGCGGGCCCTCCAGCAGGGCCTCAGCGAGTGCGGCAACAAGGCGAAGTACAACACCGTCCTCGTCAGCGACGACTTCGGTGCCAACTTCGCGGAGGCGAAGCAGCTCTTCGCCGCACACGCGCAGATGCAGCAGTTCCTGAGTCAGCACATCCAGGAACTCGACTCGCTGATCAACGACTTCGGCGACAAGACGCACGCGGTCAACACCGCCTACCGGACGCGCGAGGACGAGTTCGTCGCCTCGACGAAGGCCATGCAGACCGGAAGGGCGTGAGATGAGCCAGTTCGAACACGAGGACCTGATCCCGCTCAAGCGGATGCTGGAGCACTCGCGGCCCGAGCGACTCCACGAGGTCAGCCAGCACTGGACCAACGTCCACCAGGAGCTGGAGCAGGCCGTCGCGGACCTGCAGCGGGCGGTGCAGCACGCCACCGCCAACTGGGAGGGTGCGGCCGCCGACGGCTTCACCAAGCGGGCGGCGACCCTGCAGACCAGCATGACCAACACGGCCGCCCACGCGCAGAACACCTCCTCGGCGATGAAGTTCGCCGGGGACGCCCTGCAGCAGAGCAAGGCCACCATGGCGCAGATCCAGGTGCCCAGCACCTTCGACCGTGGTGTGAAGCTGCTCGGTGACGGTTTCGACCGCTCCGACGCCCAGTTCAAGGCCGACGTGGCCGGCGGCATGGACCGGATCAGCGCGGTCAACAAGAACTACAGCGAGCTCTCGGCGACCGAGATCTCCCACCAGTACGCCATCGGCGTCATGGAGCACCTCGCACCGCAGTACGACCAGGCCGCCGGGTACCTGAAGCCGCCGGCGAAGGAGAACCGGCACGACCCGTCCAAGGCGTTCCCGCCGGAGCCCGAGAACCCCGTTCCGCCCGCGACCGTCGCCCCGCCGCCGCCCTCGCCGAAGTACCCGAACGGCGTGCCGGACGACCCGTCGGGCAAGCCGGGGCAGACGGACCCGCAGGGGCCGAAGCAGACGATCCCGGGTTCGCCGCACGTGCCGACCCCGCTGCCGGGCGACGTCCCGCCGGGGTCGATGCCGACCCCGGGCCACCCGGTCGTTCCGCCGAGCACGGGGATCGACAGCCTGCCGCCGATCGGGACGCACCCGACCCCCGGCGGCGGTGGCACCGGCACGCTGCCGACCGGCCCCGGTGGGGGCGGCGGTCTCGGTGGTGGCGGTGGCCTGGGCGGTGGCGGTGGCCTCGGTGGGGGCGGCGGGTACATCCCCGGTGGTCTCGGCGGCGGTTCGCTGCCCGGCCGCGGCGGGACGTCCGGCGCGGGCCGCGGCGGGGCCACCGGGCCCGGCGGCGGTGCCGGCGGTCGTACCGGGGGCAGCGGCGCCGGCGGTACGGGTGCCGGTGGCGCCGGCCGCCAGGGGACGCCCGGCACGGGCGGCATGCCCGGCCTGGGCGGTGCGGGCGGCAAGGGTGCCGGGGCCGGTGGCAAGGGCGGCAGCGGCCTGGTCCGCCGCGGTGGCGGGGTGATCGGCGGTGCCAAGGGCGGTACCGGCGGCCGGTCGTTCACCGAGGGCGGTTCCGGGATCGGCAAGGGCCGGGCCGGGCAGAACGGTGCCCCCGGTGGCGGCGGCATGCACGGCGGCCCCGGTGCGGCGGGCAAGAAGAAGGACAAGAACAACAACGGCCAGCGTCCCGACTACCTGGTCGAGGACGAGGAGACCTGGCGCGGAGGCTCCGCCAACCCGCCGGTGATCGACTGACCGTCCCGCATCCCGAACGGCGCGGACCACCCCGGACGACGGGGCGGTCCGCGCCGTTCCGCATGTGCGGAGAAAATCGGGGAAATCCCCGCCGGATGGAAAGGAAATGCCGCGCCACCGGGTGGCGGAATTCGCCGTCCGGTGGCGCGGAAATGGAGGCCGTGGCGGGAATTGAACCCACGTAAACCGCTTTGCAGGCGGCTCCCTGAACCACTCGGGCACACGGCCGGGGACGACGGAGACGCCCGTGCGGGCCCGTCGTGAGGGGGTGGAGCGTGGCGCGCGTCAGGCGCGGCGGGAACAGCGACAGCCGGGACAACAGGCGGCACAGGTGCGGGGCGCTGCGACCGCCGCCGTCTTCCTGTTCATGGCCGACCCCTGTCGTCACTGTCGTGGGCGGCGGACCCGGTATTCGGTCTCCGCCGTGCTGGTGAATTCATCTTAGGGGGAGCGGGGAGGGGTGCGTCAATATCCGATTATGAATTCCGCGTGTCGTCGTGTGTTACGTTCGAGGGGTGGCGTGATCGAGCGCCCCGGACGAGGTGCGTCGTACCCGGCAGGACAAGACGGCGCGGTACTGCGGCGGCAGCGACGGAGCTGCCGCCCTCTACTGCGGAGGTGCCGTCGTGGCGTGGCTGGTGTTGATCGTGGCGGGCGTGCTGGAGACCGTCTGGGCGGTGTCGCTGGAGGCGGCCAAGGGGTTCTCGCGCCCGCTGCCGAGCGCGGTGTTCGCGGTGGCGCTGGTGCTGTCGACGGGCGGGCTGGCGTACGCGCTGCGGAGCATCCCGCTGGGCACCGGCTACGTGGTCTGGGTGGGCATCGGCGCGGTCGGGACGGCGCTGTACGGGATGGCGGCGCTGGGCGACGCGCTGACCGCGGCCCGGGTGAGCTGCCTGTTGCTGATCCTCGGCGGTGTGATCGGACTCAAGGTGCTGCACTGAGCCGTAGGTCACCGGAGGCCCGGGTCGGAGGTCCCGGGCGATCACCGACCGATGGTCAGGAGTCACCGGCGCCCGAGCGCCTTACGATGGCAGGCATGGCCACCACCTCCTCCTCGACCCCGGTCGACCGCGCCGAGCCCGTGCCCGACACCGCACCCGACACCGGGGGAGTGATGAGCGGGCCGTACCGGGCGCTGACGCTGGGGATCGTCTCGGTGGTGCTGCTGCTCGCCTTCGAGGCGACGGCGGTGAACACGGCGATGCCGGTCGCCGCCAGGCAGCTCGACGGGCTCGGCCTGTACGCCTTCGCCTTCTCCGGCTACTTCACGACGACGCTGTTCGCCCTGGTGGTCTCCGGCCAGTGGTGCGACCGGCGGGGCCCGCTGGCACCGCTGTTCACCGGCATCGCGGTGTTCGGGGCGGGCCTGGTGGTGGCCGGCACGGCGGTCGGCATGTGGCCCTTCGTGGCCGGCCGGGCGATCCAGGGGCTCGGCGGCGGACTGGTGATCGTCGCGCTGTACGTCGTGGTGGGCCGGGCCTTCCCGGAGCGGCTGCGGCCGTCGGTGTTCGCGGCGTTCTCGGCGGCCTGGGTGCTGCCGTCGATCGTCGGGCCGCTGGTCTCCGGCGCGGTGACCCAGCACCTCGGCTGGCGCTGGGTGTTCCTGGCCGTGCCGGTGCTGATCCTGCTGCCGCTCGCCGTGATGGGCCCGGCGCTGCGCCGGGCCGAGCGGGCGCAGCCGCCGCTGCGGCCCACGCCGTTCGACCGGCGCCGCACCTGGTGCGCGGCGCTGGCGGCGCTGGGCGCAGGGCTGCTGCAGTACGCGGGCCAGCGCCTGGACCTGCTGGGTCTGCTGCCGGCCGCGCTGGGCGCGGCGCTGCTGGTGCCGGCCGTGGTGCGGCTGCTGCCGCCGGGCACGCTGCGGGCGGCCCGCGGGCTGCCGACGGTGATCCTGCTGCGCGGCGTCGCGGCGGGTGCGTTCTTCGCGGCGGAGGCCTTCGTCCCGCTGATGATGGTGACCCAGCGGGACCTGTCGCCGACCCTGGCGGGCCTGACGCTGACCAGCGGCGGCCTGTCGTGGGCGCTCGGCTCCTGGCTGCAGGGGCGGCCGTGGGCGGACCGGCACCGGGAGGCGCTGATCCGGGCGGGCTTCGTGCTGACCGCGGTGGCGATCGCCGGGGCCGCGCTGGTGCTGGTGCCCGCGGTGCCGGCCTGGGCGGCGGCGGTGTTCTGGGCGGTCGGCGGTGTCGGGATGGGCCTGGCGGTGGCCAGCATCAGCGTCCTGATGATGAAGCTGTCGGCGCCGGAGGACACCGGCGCCAACTCGGCGGCGATCCAGCTGAGCGACGCGCTCGGCAACGTGCTGCTGATCGGTCTGGCGGGTGTGCTGTTCGCCGGGCTCGGCGGCGGTTCGGTGGCGGCCGCCGAGGAGGCGACGGCGCCGGCCGGCCCGTTCGCGGTGATCTTCCTGGTGATGACCGGGGTGGCCCTGCTGGGCGCCCTGGTGTCGGGCCGCACCGGTGCGGGGCGCGAGCCGGTGGCGGTGGCCGAGACTCCGGCACTCGCGGAGGGCTGACGGCGGCGGGGCCGGTGCGGACCCTCCGCGCCGGCCCCGGCCGCAACCGCCCCGCCCCTCAGGTCGAGGGCGCCGCCTGGGCGGCCCCGCCGAGGAAGGACTTCCAGCCGCCGGCCGGGGACTCGCCGGGCGCCAGCGACTGCAGCTTGCGCAGCACCGCCGGGTCCTGCACCTCCAGCCACTCGACCAGCTGCCGGAAGGACACCAGCCGGACCTCCGGGCGGCCGGCGATGCCCTTGAGGGCCTCCTCGACGGCGTTCATGTAGATGCCGCCGTTCCACTGCTCGAAGTGGTTGCCGATGATCATCGGTGCCCGGTTGGTGTTGTACGCGCGCTCGAAGCCCGCCAGGTAGGAGTCGCGGGCCTGGGTCTGCCAGGCGCCGTACCGCGCGGTGTCGCCCTTGGTGCTGTTGCCGGACTGGTTGTACATGATGTTGTAGTCCATCGAGAGCACCTGGAAGCTGTGCCCCGGGAAGGGGATGGACTGCAGCGGCATGTCCCACAGCGCCCCGCCCTGGAACTTCTGCGGCCACACCTGGAGCCCGCCGGGGCCGCTGCTGTCGTACTTCCAGCCCCGCTTCGCGGCGGTCGGCAGCAGGCCGCGCTGGCCCTCCAGGCAGGGGGTGCGGCCGCCGATCAGCTCCTTGCGGTAGTCGAAGGGCAGCGGCGGGAGGTCGGTGAGGCCGGTGTTGGTCCGCCAGTTCATGACGAAGTCCATGGCCTGCTGGATCTCGCTGTCCCAGTCCTCGGGGGACCACCGGCCGCCGCCGGTGGGGCCGCAGAAGTGCCCGTTGAAGTGGGTGCCGATCTCGTGGCCCTCCAGCCAGGCGTCGCCGACCTGGCGGATGGTCTCGCGGATGTGCTCGTCGCTCAGGTAGCCGATGTCGGAGGCGCCGACCGGGTGCTGCGGCGGCCGGTACAGGTCCCGCTTGGACTCGGGCAGCGTGTAGATGCCGCTGAGGAAGAACGTCATCTTGGCGTCGTGGTCCTTGGCGAGCTGCCGGAACCGCGAGAACAGCCCGTTGTCGAGTTCGCCGGCGCCGTCCCAGGAGAACACCACGAACTGCGGGGGGCGCTCGCCCAGCTCCAGCGGCACCGCCTCGGGCTGGTGCGGCTGCGGCCCGGAGTCGGAGGTCGACCCGTCGCCGATCAGCGAGGCGGGCGGCTTGGGGATGCCCGAGCCGCCGCCGGCCGCTCCCGAGGCCCGGACGGGCGGGCCGGCCTGCTCGCCGCCCCGGCCGCCGCTGCTCGCGCAGCCGGCGGCGAGCGCGGCCGCGGTGGCGGCGCCGCCGGCCAGCAAGGTCCTGCGGGAGAGAGCGTCCATGGTCGTCTCCGTTCGGGTGGGGTCTGTTCGCAGCGGGACCGCACGGGCTGACAGTCCGACAGTCGGATGGACGGTCCGGGGTGGGTGCGGCCCACAGCATGGCACGCCGGAGGGCCCCCGCCGGGGAACGCGGAGTGAACCCGGCTGGGTCGCCCGAAACGCTCGCCCGTTCGGACCATCGCACGCGTCATCGAGTGGCGGAGCCCGGCTGAGCCGTCGTCAGATGGTGGGAACCGTCCCCCGCGCCGCCTCCCGGAGGTCCCGTACGCCATGTGGCAGTCGCTGCTCGACGCGTACCGGGAGCGGATCGTCGACACCGGACGCGAGCCGCTGTTCCTGCTGCTGGTGGGACTGCTGGCCTCCTTCCTCTTCATCCGCTTCAGCGTCCGGATGATCCGGCGCGGCACCAGCTGGTGGCCCGGCAACGTCACCCCCGGCGGCCTGCACATCCACCACGTGGTGTTCGGCCAGGCCCTGGTGCTGATCTGCGGCGTGGGGGCCTTCACCGTCCGCGGCAACGGCGGCCAGCTGTGGAACGTCCTCGCATTCGGCTTCGGCATCGGCGCCGGCCTGGTGCTCGACGAGTTCGCGCTCGTCCTGCACCTCCAGGACGTCTACTGGAGCGAGCAGGGCCGCAAGTCCGTGGACGCGGTGATCCTGGCGGTCGCCTTCATCGCCCTGCTGCTGGTCGGCGAGCTGCCGCTCGGCGGCTTCAGCTCCCGGCTGACGGCCGGACAGTTCGTCGGCGCAGGAATCCTGCTGCTGCTGGTCGGGATCAGTCTCTTCAAGGGCAAGATCTGGACGGGCCTGCTCGGGGTGATGCTGCCGCCGCTGGCCATGGTCGGCGCCGTCCGGCTGGCCCGGCCGCAGAGCCCCTGGGCGCGCTGGCGCTACCGCACCCGGCCCAAGCGGATGGCCCGCGCCGAACGCCGGGACGCCCGGATCCACGAACGGATCGTCGCCGCCAAGACCTCCTTCTACAACGTGCTGGCCGGCGCCCCCGACGCCGAGGCCGCACCCGCCGGCGCCCTGCCCGCCGGCGCCGCACCGGCTGACGGCGCCGCACCGGCTGACGGCCCGCCCGCCCCGCCGGCCCCCCGCCCGGAGCCGGCCCGGGCACCGGCCCCGGAGCC
>NZ_JBFBDW010000036.1:0-75625 GCF_040683455.1 Kitasatospora sp. NPDC093679 | reverse complement strand
GTCCCGCTGCGGCAGCAACGGCTCGATCCGAGCCCACGCAGCATCCGTTATCTCTCCTCGACCCACCACAAGATCAATTATGAGACACGGCCTAGGGCCCGCAGGTGACGGTGTGATTCAGCCGCGCTGCCCCCTCCGGCTGTTGACGGAGGGGGCGTCCTGGCCGCTCGGAGGCGTCGCATCCGCTACGGGTGTGCCGGTCTGTGACGGCCCCTTGAGTTCTCCGAGGCCCGCAAAGCGCCTGCGACAGTGCATCACTTCAGTGAGAAGGCCTCGGCGAGCAGTTCGACCTGCGTCGCGAGCAGGGTGTCCCCGGTGTGGCCCATTCCGGAGAAGTGGCCGGAGACCTCCAGGCCGATGGTGCCGTGCAGGGTGCTCCAGGCGAGGACCGTCCCGGTGAGGGCGGTGGCGACGGCTTCGGGGCCGTCCGGGGCGCTGGCGGCCACCCAGGCGGCGACGGCCGTGTCCGCCGCCAGCCAGGCCCGCATCTGGGCGAGCACGGGGGCGGTGGCCGGGGCCGGGGTGCCGGCGGCGAAGACCGGCAGGAAGGGCGTGAGGACCGCCCGGGCGCTCGCGAGGGTCTCCGGCGGTGCGGTGTAGCCGGGGGTCGGGGTGCCCTGGATCAGCAGGTAGCGGTGGGGCTGCGCGACGGCCCAGCCGCGGTAGGCGGTGGCCAGGGCGTGCAGACGGGCGCGCGGGCCGCCGCGCGGGTCCTCGGCCGCGGCGACGGCTGTGGCGGCGTCCTCGTAGGCGTCCGAGATGAGGGAGCCGAGCAGGTCGTCCCGGCTGGCGAAGTAGCGGTACAGCGCGGGCCCGGACATGCCGAGCTCCTTGGCGATCTTCACCAGGGCGAGTGCTGCGCTGCCGCCCTCGGCCAGCTGCCGCAGTGCGGCGTCCTTGATCTCGGCGCGGGTCTGCTCGCGGTAGCGGGCGCGCGGGCCGGTGGTGCGGGAGTCCGCCATCTCGGCTGCTCCTCTCCGTGTCGTCTCGTTCGTTATTGGTTGTCGCTCCAGCGAGAGTCTCTCACGGCTGCGCCTCCATCTCGCTGACGCTTCATCGCCCTTGCGACGAGCCATCGCAACAGTTACAGTCTCTAACAGAGGCGAGGGGTGCTCGCTAAAGGAATGGTCCGTACCGAACGGACCGAAGGAGAGAGGGGACACCATGAACACCCAGGAGCAGCAGCTGCACGTCGTGCTCGGCGCAGGCCCGGCCGGTACGACCCTCGCGGCGGAGCTCGCCCGCCGCGGCCACGTTGTCCGCCTGATCGACCGCTCGGGGGAGGGCCCCGCGCCGCTGGGCGTCGAGCGCCGCGCCGCCGACGTCTCCACCCCCGCCGGTGCGCTGGCCGCCGTGCAGGGCGCCGACGTCGTCTACCACTGCGTCAACGTCGGCTACCACCTGCAGGTCGAGCTGATGCCGCTGATCCAGCGGGCCGTGCTCGGCGCGGTCGAGGAGACCGGCGCCCGCCTGGTCGTGCTCGACACCCTGTACCCGTACGGCCCGACCGGCGGCGCGCCGATGACCGAGCGCACGCCGTGGAACGCCGTCAGCCGCAAGGGGCGGATGCGGGCCGAGCTCGACGAGGCGTACCTGACCGCGCACCGCGAGGGCCGGGCCCGGGTGGTGCTCGGCCGCGCGGCGGACTTCGTCGGCCCCGGTGTGCTCAACTCCACCCTCGGCGGCGCCGTCTTCCCGGCCGCGCTCACCGGCGGCGAGGTGCTGGGCCTGGGCGACATCGACCTGCCGCACAGCCACACCGACATCCGGGACGTCGCCGCCGGGCTCGCCACCCTCGGCGAGCACCCCGAGGCAGACGGCCGGGTCTGGCACCTGCCGACCGCGCCCGCCCGGACGCCCCGCCAGATCCACGCCATGATCGAGGAGCGGACCGGCCGACCGTTGAACGTCCTCGTGCTGGACGCGCCGCGGCCCTTCGGCCCCTTCGACGAGGTGTTCATGGCCGAGTACGCCGAGATGTTCTACCAGCACACCGAGCCCCAGGTGGTGGACTCCGGCGACTTCGAGAGGGCCTTCGGCGCGGCCCCGATCCCGCTGGAGCGGACCCTCGACGAGACCCTCGACTGGTACCGGGACCTGCTGTCCGCCCACACCCCGCGCTCCTGAACCGATGGCCCGGCCGCACAGCGGGACGCCGCCGGACCGCCGTCGGACCACCCCGGGGCGGCTCCCGGGATTGCCGCCGGATCCCCCAGGGACGGCTCCCGGATCACCCCGGACCGCCACCGAACCACCAGAGGCCACCACCGCGGCACCACCCCGCCTACGGCCGCCCGGACGGTTCGTCCAGATCCGGTTCCACGGGCCCGCCGGCCACCGCCGGCGGGCCCGGGCCGTGCGGCCCGATCGTGATCTCCCGGCGGCACGGGCAGTCCGTCCCGCCCCCTACGATGACGGGCATGAACACTGGGGGGCCGGAGAGACGGCTCATCGACGGCCGTTTCGAACTGCTGCAGCGCCTCGGCGGCGGAGGCATGGGCCTCGTCTGGCGCGCCCGCGACAACGCCCTGGAGCGCGAGGTCGCGCTCAAGGAGGTCCGCCCGCCGGACCCGGCGATGCTCGCCGGCGACCCGGTCGCCGCGCAGGAGCTGCGCGAGCGCGTCCTGCGCGAGGCGCGTGCCCTGGCCCGCCTCCAGCACCCCAACGTGGTGATCATCCACCACATCGTCGACACCCCCGACCAGCCGCACCCGTGGCTGGTGATGGAGCTGGTCAGCGGCGGCAGCCTGGCCGACCGCCTCGTCCAGGGCCCGCTGTCGGTGCCCGAGGCCGCGAGGATCGGCCGCGGCGTGCTCGCCGCCCTGCGGGCCGCGCACGCCGCAGGCATCCAGCACCGCGACGTCAAGCCCGGCAACGTGCTGCTGCGCACCGACGGCACGCCCGTCCTCACCGACTTCGGCATCGCCGCCATGCAGGACGCGACGGCGCTCACCGCCACCGGCTCGCTCATCGGCTCGCCCGAGTACATCGCCCCGGAGCGCATCCGCGGCGGCAGCGGCGACGCCTCCTCCGACCTGTGGTCGCTCGGCATGATGCTCTACGTCGCGATCGAGGGCCACCACCCGCTGCGCCGCAGCACCACGCTGGCCACCCTGGCGGCCGTCCTCGACGAGCCGCTGCCGCCACCGGTACGCGGTGCGCAGCTCGGCCCGCTGCTGGGCGCCCTGCTCTCCCGGGACCCTGCGCTGCGGCCCGACGCCGAGATGCTCGACCGGCTGCTCGCCGCGGCCGAGCAGGGCGAACCGGCCGCCGGTCCCGCCCACTGGGCGCCCACCGTCAAGGAGACCTTCAAGCAGCCCGGCCCGCCGGAGTCGAGCTCGGGCTCCACCCCCCAGCCGGTGTTCGGCGCGCCCACGGGCACCCCCGCCGGTGGGTCCACCGGTGCGCCTGCGGGCTACGGCGTCCCGGCAGTCCCCGGGGCGTTCGGCGCACCCGCCGCCGGGTACGGCTACCCGCAGCCCTCGACCGGCTCCGTCGCCGGGTACGGCCACCCGCAGCAGTCCGCCGGAGGCTACGGCTTCCCGCAGGCGCAGCCGCCGGTGCCGTCCGGCCCGAACGGCGGCGGGTACGGGTTCCCGCAGTCCCCGACCGGCGGCATGAGCGGCTACGGCCACCCGCAGTCGTCCACCGGCCCGACCAACGCCTGGACGCCGCAGAACGGCCACCCGAACCACCCCCCGGCCAACGCGTCGCGCGGCCGCACCGTGCTGCTCACCGCCTCGGTGGCCGGCGCCGTGCTCGCCGGCGTGCTGGTCTGGAACAACGTCCAGGACGACAACGGCGGCACCGGCTCCCACGTGACCGGCACGAGTACCGGCAGCAGCACCGCGGCCGGCACCACCGGCACCACCGGCACCACCGGCACCACTGGCACCGGTACCACCGGCAGCGGCACGCCGGCGGCCACCGCCACCAAGGCCGGCGGCAAGAACGCCGCGCCCAAGGACCTGCTCTCCACGGACGGCGTCAAGGCGGTGGTCGACGCGATCAAGCCGGTCGCCGGCACCTCGATGATCAACGAGCTGACGGTCTACCCCGAGTACGCGATCGCCGAGACCCCGAAGACCGACAACCCCAAGCTGTACGACCGGATCGACTACCGGAACGGCCACACCAGCAAGACCCCGGGCGGCAGCGTCATCGGCGACGACAAGCCGGTGGACCTGAACGGCTACGACTGGAGCATCATCCCGGACCTCCTGCAGAAGGCCAAGGACACGCTCAAGGTCCCCAACCCCACGAGCCGTTACCTGATCATCGGCCCGGACATGTTCGACGGGACGCCGACCATCCGGGTCTACCTCTCGGACGCGTACGGCAGCGGCTACCTCTCGTCGGACACCAAGGGCAACGTCTTCCGGACCTACCCGCACGAGTGACGCCGCCTGCGGACCGCGCACCTCCGGGCCCGCCCGAGGTCCGCGGACGTCCGCGGTGACCCGCAGGACCAGCACCGGACTCCCGCGATCCGCAACGGATCGCGGTGACCCACAGCCGACTGCCGGGATCCGGTGCGGCAACGATGCGACCGGCCTCCGGTGTGCCGGGGCGTGACCGTGGAACGGTCATCCCCGACACACCGGAGGCCGTCATGTCGACCACCCTCCCTCGCACATCCGCCCCGGCCGGGGCCCGCGCAGCCGCCCCGACCGGGCCCGCCGCACCCGCGGCCGCCGGACCCGAGGCCGGCACCGCCCGTCCGGAGGCGCCGGTGCCCTCCGTGCCGCCGACCGAGACCCCCGAGTGCGAGGCGTCCACCTGCCACGGGATCTCCCTGCCGGAGCCCGTCGAACTCCACGACGCCTGGCCCGGCTGGATCCCGATCGCGCTGATCGCCGTGCTGGTGATCGCCTGTGCCGGCTTCGCCGTGGCCCGGATCGCCGCCTTCTGACCGGATCGCCGTCTTCTGAGGGGCCGTCGGCCGGTCCTGGCGTCATCGCTCCGCCACCCCGCGGGCACCTCACCGGCCGCGGCGTGACAGGCTGGTCCGTCCCGTCGCGGTCCGTGCGGCGGCAGGCCCGAGGAGAGGCATGGACACCCCGCAGCCGGTCGACATCCCCGACGCCCACTGGCTCAACCCGCCCGCGTCCGCCGTACCGGACGGCCGGGTCCTGGTCGTCACCACCCGCGACCGCAGCGACTTCTGGCGCACCACGGGGTACGGCTTCGTCCGCGACGACGGGCACGCCCTGCTCGCCCCGCTGCCGGACGGCACCGCGGTCGAGGTGTCCTTCGTCGCCGACTTCGACACCCTCTACGACCAGGCCGGGGTGATGGTCAGGGTCGACGAATCGACATGGACCAAGGCCGGGGTCGAGATGTCCGACGGCGTGGCCCACCTCGGCGCCGTCGTCACCCGCGGAGTCTCCGACTGGTCGCTGTCACCCGTTCCCGAGTGGCACGGCCGCGAGGTCACCGTCCGGGCCAGCCGCAGCGGCGACGCCCTCACCGTCCGGGCCCGCTGCGAGGACGGCCCCTGGCGGCTCGTCCGGTACGCCCCGCTGGCCCCGGAGGCACACGCCACGGCCGGCCCGTACTGCTGCTCCCCGCAGCGCGACGGCCTCCGGGTCCTCTTCACGGCGTTCACCTTCGGGCCCGCCGACAGCGCCCTGCACACCGACGACTGAGACCGGGCGTCCCGAACCGTGCGGAGCGGTACGGATAATGACCCGGTGTCCACTCCAGAGGTCTCGGCCCGTGAAGCCGACGTGCTCGCCCTGCTCGGCGAGCACCTCAGCAACGCGGAGATCGCCGCGCGGCTGTTCATCTCCGTCCGCACGGTCGAGTCGCACGTCTCCTCCCTGCTGCGCAAGCTGGACCTGCCGGATTGGAGGGCACTCGCCCGGCGGGCCGCACCCACTCGCACCGGCCGGCCGCACCCCGAGCCCGCCCCGCCGACGCCGACGCCGGCACCGCGCGCCCCTGTCCCCGCCCCCGCCCTGCCGGCGCCCTGCCGGCGCCGCTGACGGCGTTCGTCGGCCGGGTGCGGGAGCGCGGGGAGTTGGCCGAGGCGGTGAAGCAGCACCGCCAGGTCACCGCGGTCGGCCCGGGCGGTGTGGGCAAGACCCGGCTCGCCCTGGCCGTGGCGGCGGAGGCGGCCGGTGACTTCGCCGACGGGGTGTGGTTCGTCGACCTCGTCCCCGTCGCCGACCCCGGGCGGGTGGGCGCGGCGGTCGCGGCCGTCCTGGGCGTGGCCGAGCAGCCCGGCGGCACCCTCGACGATGCGCTGCTCGCCGCCCTGATGAACCGTCAGGGACTGTTGGTGCTCGACAACTTCTCCTCCACCAGGAAGCGCACATGGCCGCGCTGGGTGTGCAGGGCATCGGCCGTGACCGTGACCCCGTTCAGTGCGGTGCGGAACGCCTCCACGATGGCGGTGATGTCGCCGTAGCCGCGGGCTGAAGGGTCGTGCCCGCCGTCGGGGCGGCGGGCGAGCACGCGGGTGGCGAGAGTACAGGCGTGCAGGGTCCGGGCGAAGGAGCCGGCGTTCGGGCTTTGGGCGAGGCTCCAGTCGCGGAGCAGGGCCCTGAGCCACTGCTGCCCGACGACGCCGAGGTCGACGGTCTTGGCCGCCTTCAGGGGGTGGCCCTTGAGTGAGCGCTGTCCGAGGGCCCTGAGGTCAATCACGTCCCCGGCCAGGTGGGGAACCCCGGTGAACTCGGCGAATCCCGCCTGCACAGCCGAGCACAATCGGTCCACGAGGCGCAGCACGTCTTTCTGCGTTGCGGGGCGGATGGCGTGGGCGGGTGTCCCGGCCAGGAGGGTGTCGACGGTGATGGTGTCGACCAGGCGCCGCACGTATTCGGGTTGGAGCGAGTGCATCCACTCCTCGGCCTGCTGGAGGCCGTAGAGCACCTCGTTGCGCAGCGGCTGCGGCAGGGGGTGAGGCTGAACTGGTGCGTGGCGAGGTAGGGGGTCTGGGTGGTGGGGCCAGGCTCGAGGGTCGATGCGGTCGTCGCCGGCCCGGCGGCGATGTCGGCGTAGGACGCGCACGTGGTAGTGGCACAGGCCGTGGGCGTCCAGGCCGGCCCGCAGGCAGGCGGGCACCGCGCAGGGCGGGATGTCGGTGGACGGGATCGGGGTGGTCCGCGCCCAGCGTTCGATGTCCTCGCTGCGCTGACGCCGGGGGAGCCTTCAACGTAGTGGGTCAGGCGCAGGCCCTTGGAGTGCGCGGGCCGCACACAGCGGGCTCGCCCGTGGTGACGGTGCAGGGTCCGCCGTCCTGCCCGGGCTGGGCCTTGGTGCGCACCGGGATGTAGGTGGCGGCGAACTCCTGCGGGGTGCGGCCGCTGTCGCTGCGGACCTGCGCACACATGGCGCAGGAGGCGTTCCTTGGAGACACCACCACATCGCACGCCGCGGTGCGACACGGGGACACCGACGATCGGGGGTGGTCGGGGCCGGCGGTGAACAGCCAGTACTCCATCTGCCACCCCCCGGCCGCCATGCCGGGTCAATGCGCGCAGTCAACCATTCCTGCCACGCCTCGCACTCCCACGCCCGGTCGGCGCCGGCCGGTCCGGGCCCCGGCTGTGCGGTCTCCACGACCGGGTCGCGGGCCACTGCGAAGGGACGACGGCGCGGAGAACCGGCGACGACATGGGTCCTCTTTCCCGCTCCGCAGGGCCGGACAAGGCCAATTTCGGCCAGGTCGGAGAGTTATTGCTCACGACAGAATGGGCGTTGCGTTCAGCAATGGGTCGCTTGCCGATGAATGCGGCATTTGGTTCTTTTTGGGGCGCGCCTCCTCTTCGGAACTCCGACCCGGGGACTCTGTGACGATTAGGCGGCTTGCTTGTGGCCGTTTTTGGTGAGCGCTGACCAAAGGTTCGGTCGGGCGCCCTTCGAAATCCTCGGCGCGATTCCTGAACATGGCCCCCTCCTGAGCAGAGAACATGCACGAACCCAGGTCGATGTGCCGCCTTGAGCTGGTGTTTTGCTGTCCGTGGTGGACATTCGATGTGAGCGTGCTGCAGTATTCATATTTGCTCAACCTGCAGTTCTGGGGCGCCTGGTGCGAATCATGAGAGGTTGGTGCCCCCGTTTTCCGTGGCCCGTGGGGGTCCGGAACGTATGCGCCCCCTGGTGCGCCTCGTGCGCCGTTTGTTTTCCTGGATTAACCCTCTTGGGGGCGGGTATTTGGAGCGTGTGCAATCAGCACTTGGCCCGACTCTTCTGCGTGGAATCTAGATCGTCTCCAATCGATGGGGTGAGTGCCACGTCCAGCCGCCTGATGGTCCTCCTCAGAGGAGGGCCGAGTGACATTCCTGAGATCCACGAAGTAGAGACCGACGTCATCGAGGACCGGTTGAAGATCCCCCGCGGGAACGGCTACGAGCACTTCGAGTTCACGAGGCGCTTCCAGGACGTCGGGGACGTGCTGATCCCCGTCTACCGGTGGTCGTACCGGACCGCCGTGGCCGAGTAGTACGACTCGTCACCGCCTCCCCGGCACCCGACATCGACACCGATGCCTGGCCCCGGGAACACCCGTAGCCGCCGGCGCAGCCCCTCCCTCAACACCCCACCCCACAACCCGAGGTGAACAGTGATCAGTGACCTTCCTGCATGCGTACGAAGCTTCCGCCCCGCGCCCCTGGGACGTGCGTCGTGAGCCGGCCCTCCTCCGGGCGCTCCCGGGGCACGGACACCGTCGTCACCGGCATGGGGTTCTGTCTGCCGGGCGAAGAGCAACCGCTGTTCACCGTGGGCGAGGTCTGGGACGTGGCCTCCCACGGCCGCTCGTGCCTGAAGCACCACGGCGTCTACTACGGTTCCGTCGAACTGCCGGAGACGGCCTTCGCGGAACGCCTGCCCGACGTGCCGGGCATCTTCTCCCGGCACTACACCAACGCCCACCGCTACGGACTGGTCTCCCTCGTCGAAGCCTGTGCCGACGCCCAGTTGAGCATCCGAAACGGAGACCTCACCGACGCTGCGGTCCTGGTCGGCCGTGGGGGCATCGACGCCAACATCGCCAGCTACCTCGAAGTCCTGCACGCCGACGCGCGCACCACCACCCCCCACCAGGCGATGGAGCTGTTCGTCAGGGCCCAGCAGGGACTCACCCCCTCCGACGTGGCACTGGTCCAGGGGGCGCTGCTGCGCACGACCGGGCCATGCTTCACCGTTTCGTGCGGCTGCGCCTCGTCCGCCGTCCAGATCGGCAACGCCCGTCGCATGATCGCCGCCGGCGACATCGACCTCGCCGTCATCACCGGCGTCGACGTCTTCGGCGTGGACGTGATCCAGAACGTCCAGCGCCTGCTGCACGGAGCCCAAGGCGCATACGAGTCCATCCGCGTCGACGGCATGCCCGAGCTCCTCCCGTCCTTCGACCGGGTCATGAGGCCCTACGACCGGCGGGCCGACTGCGTGAACCACGGGGAGGGATCGGCGACCCTGGTACTGGAGAGCCGTGACCGCGCCGAGCGCCGCGGAGCCTACGTCTACGGGCAGGTCCTGTCGCACGGCATGACCCGGGACGGCCTGTCCAACCCCCTGGCAAGCGACGAGAGCGGCGCCTCCCTGGTCACCGCCGTCCGCAAGTGCCTCGGGGACCGGTGGGACATCGGTCAGGTGCCCTACATCCACGGCGGCAGCGACGGTGACGTCGTCGTGACCGCCTTCGAGACGAACGCGGTCCAGCAGCTGTACGGCGACGGCGTGGAAGACCTCCTGATGACCTCCCAGGAAGCCTGCTTCGGCCACAACGGCGCCCCCGCGGGGGCTCTGGGCGTCGCCCTGACCCTCCTGATGCTGGAGCAGGGCGAGGTGTGCCCCACCGCCAACTGCGAGGAGCCCGCCGACAACATCCGCTTCGACCCCGTTCCCGGCGTCCACACCCGGCGCCTGGAGTTCGACTACGCGCTGACCTGCAACTACCAGATCGGTGGGGTCAAGAGCGCCATCCTGCTGGGCAGCCCGGACGCCGACTGACCGCGGCCGCCGCCACCCGCGCCGCCGCACGGCGAGCGCTCCCCGTCCGTTCGTGCAAGCGCAAGGAGACCCTGTGATGGGCCACGCGGAGAACCCGAGAGTTGCCGACACGCACATCGCCGTCATCGGCATGGGATGCCGCCTTCCCCTCGACACCGACTCGCCCGCCGCCCTGTGGCGGTTGCTCGAAGCCGGCCGCGACGCCGTCGGCGAACCGCCGGTCACCCGCGCCGGACAGATTCCCGCCGTTCCGGTCGGCAACGCCGGGCAGATGCCGCGATGGGGAGGTTACCTTCGCGACGTCGCCGGCTTCGACGCCGACTTCTTCGGGGTCTCGGGCAAGGAGGCCGATGTCCTGGACCCCCAGCACCGGCTGCTCCTGGAGGTGACGTGGGAAGCCCTCGAACACGCCGGCCTCCCCCCCGAGCGACTGGCGGGAACGTCCACGGGACTGTTCTCGGGCCTGAGCTACACCGACTACATGGAGTCCCTCGCCGGCCAGCCCCGGGAACTCGAGGGAGCGATCCTCACCAACGGGCACTGTGTCGCCCCCGGGCGCATCTCCTACCTGCTGGGCCTGCAGGGCCCCTGCGTCGCACTGGACACCGCGTGCTCGTCCTCGCTCGTGGCGGTCCACCTGGCCTGCCAGGCCCTGCGCAACGACGAGTGCGATCTCGCGCTGGCCGGCGGCGTCACCCTGATGCTCGGCGCAAGAACGACCATGTCCTTCGCCCGCATGGGGATGCTCTCGCCCACCGGCCGGTGCCGCACGTTCGACGCCGCCGCGGACGGCTTCGTGCGCGGCGAGGGATGCGGCGTGGTCGTTCTCAAACGCTTGGAGGACGCGCTCCGTGACCACGACCGCATCCTGGCCCTGATCCGCGGCTCGGCCGTCAACCAGGACGGCCGCTCCGACGTCCTGGCCGCGCCCTCCGCCGAGGCCCAGCAGGCCCTGTACCGTCAGGCCCTCGCCCGAGCCGGAACCGACCCGCGCGAAGTGGGCCTGGTGGAGACGCACGGCACCGGCACACCCGTCGGAGACCCCGTCGAGTTCTCCAGCCTGGCCGCCGTCTACGGTGTGGGCCAGGGGCGCTGCGCCTTGGGTTCGGTGAAGACGAACGTGGGCCACCTGGAGCCGGCGGCCGGAGTCATCGGCCTGATCAAGGCGGTTCTCTGCCTCCAGCGCGGGCTCGTCCCGCCCAATCTCCACTTCACCCGCTGGAACCGGGCCATCGACGCCGAGGGCACCCGGCTGTTCGTTCCCACCGACCTGGCCGCCTGGCCCGTCCTCACGGCGTCGCGGCTGGCCGCCGTCTCGTCCTTCGGCTTCTCCGGGACCAACGCCCACGTCATCCTCGAACAGGCCCCCACCCGCGGCCGCACCACCGTCCTTCCCGGCGCCGCCACCACCGCTACCGCCATCGGACCGGACCGCGTCCCCGCCGACACCGCGCCGTCGCAGGAGCAGACCACGCCGCCTCACGTCCTCCTCGTGGCCGCCGGCTCCCGGGACGCCCTGCCCGCCGCCGCGGCACGCCTGGCGGACTGGCTGGAGACCGAGGGAGCCGCCGCGCCGCTGCACGACGTCGCCCACACCCTCGCCCTGCGCCGCTCCCCGGGGCACGGTCGGCTCGGGGTGGTGGGCGGCTCCCACGGTGAGCTGACCCATGCCCTGCGTTCCTTCGAAGCCGGACGAGCCCATCCCGGCGTCGTACGCGGCCACGTGGGCGCGGGCGTGAGCCGTCACGCCGTCTGGGTGTTCTCCGGCCAGGGCTCGCAGTGGCCGGGCATGGGATACGGCCTGCTCGGCACCGATCGTGCGTTCACCGAGGCACTGGCCGAAGCCGACGCGCTGATCACCGCGGAAACCGGATTCTCCGTCCTGCGAGCCGTTCACGACCGCGAACACATCAGCGGCTGCGGCCGCGTGCAGCCCGCGCTGTTCGCCCTGCAGGTCGCCCTCGCCGCCACCTGGCGCGACCACGGGGTGGAGCCGGCCGCCGTCATAGGCCATTCCATGGGCGAGATCGCGGCCGCCGTCACCGCCGGAGCACTCACCCTGGCGGACGGCGTGCGGGTCATCTGCCGACGATCCGCTCTCCTCACGCGCATCGCCGGAGCCGGCGCCATGGCGAGCGTCGGCCTCGACAGGGCGACCGTCGAGACCGAACTCGCCGCCGCCGGCGCCGACAAGGTGTCGGTGGCCGTCATCGCCGCACCCGGATCGACCGTCGTCGCCGGCACCGTCGCCGCCGTCCGGGACCTCACCGCCGCCTGGCGGGCCCGCGGAGTCGTCACACACATGATCGACGTCGACGTCGCCTCGCACTGCCCCCAGGTCGACCCGCTGCTCGCCGACCTCGCGACCGCCCTCGCAGATCTGACTCCGAGCCAACCGGCCGTCCCCTTCTACACCACCGTCCTCGACGACCCCCGCGCGACGCCCCTCTTCGACGCCGCCTACTGGTGCGCCAACCTGCGCCGGCCCGTGCGCTTCCACGCCGCCGCGGCAGCCGCTGCCGCCGACCGACACCAGGTGTACCTGGAGGTCTCGCCGCAACCCGTCGTCACCCACTCGCTCGCCGGAAGCCTGACCGGACTGGTTCACGAGCCCGTGATCCTGCCGACACTGCGCAAGAGGGAAGACGAGCGCACCACCTTCCGCACCCAGCTCGCCGCCCTGCACTGCGCGGGTGTGAGCGTCGACTGGTCCCGGGTCTACGCCGACGGCCACCTCACCGACGTGCCCGCACTCACCTTCGACCGCCGACCCCACTGGACCGACACCGCCCCGCCGCGAGCAGTCCTCCGGTCCACCGAACGCACACCCGCCACCCTGCCGGGAACGCACACGGAGGTGCCCGGCGACCGGCCGCGCCACACCTGGCACGCCGACACCGGTACCGACGTCCTGCCCTGGATGTCCGACCACCGCGTCCACGGCCGGCCGGTCCTGCCCGGCGCCGCCTACTGCGCCCTGGCCCTGACCGCCGCCGCCGAGGTCCTGCCCGGTGCTGCGCACGGTGTCGAAGCGACCGACATCCACTTCCGCGAGATGCTGCACCTCGACGCGCACACGCCCCTCGGAACGGTCGTCACCCCGACCGGCACGGACCGCGCCGACTGCGCGATCTTCGGTCGCGGCAACGACGGTGCGTGGGTGCGGCAGGCGACTGCCGACCTACGTCGGATCGACCCGTCCCCCCGCAAACCGGTGCTGTCCGTGGACGCCCTGTCCGCCGGACATGACGTCGTGCTCGATCCGGGCGCGCTCTACGAGAGCCTGCGCGCACGGGGCCTGGAACACGGCCCGGCTTTCAGCGGCATCACCGAACTGCGCAGTTCCGCGCAGGGCGACAGCTTTTGGGCCCGCGTGACACTGCCGGCCCCGGCACAGAGCGCGCCCCACGGCCTACGGATCCACCCGGTCCTCCTGGACCTGTGCGCTCAGCTCGTCGTCGCCGGCCTGGTCCACGAATCCGGCCACGGCCTGGTGCTGCCCGTCCACGTGCAGGCCGTGCGGATCCTCGCGGATCCGGGGAAGGCCTACTACGCGCACGCCTGGCTCACCCACACCGCGGCCGACAGCATCGTCGGAGACGTGCGGCTGCTGGACGAGGCGGGAAATCCCCTCGTCGAGATCGACGCACTGCGCTTCCTGCGCCGCGGCCGGGAATCCGACGAGACCGTCGACCGGTGGTTCCTCGAAACGCGATGGCAGCCCGAGCCGCACCGCGAGCGTCCCGAACCCGCCGAGCCGGGGTCCTGGCTCGTCATCGGCGAAGCGGACGGCTCCGCCCGCACCCTGGCGGATGCCCTCCACCGCGCCGGGGCACGCGCCGACGCCCTCGACCTTCCCGTCGACACCGCCACCCTCTCGCAGCTCAAGCAGGCGATCACCAGGCACGGGGACGCATCGCCCACGCCGCGGGCCGTGGTCGTCCTGTCCGCACCCGCCGCGCCCGAGGACGACGCCGGAGCGACCGCACTGTGCCGCACCCGCCGTCTGCTCGCCGCCGCCCAGAGCGCGATCGCGCGCAGCGCGCCGACACGCCTGTACGCCGTCACCCGAGCCGCCTACGATCTGCAGCCCGGCCGGCCCGTCGACCCGGCCCAGAGCAGCGTGCGCGGACTCGTCCGGGTGCTCACCCACGAACACCCGGAGCTGCGAGCGACCCTCATCGACGCCGACATCGCCGACGACGGCCTGCACCGGCTTGCGGCCGAACTCCTCACCGACCCTCCCGAGGACGAGATCGCCCTGCGCGGCGACACCCGCCACATCGCCCGGCTGGCCTACACCCCCCTGTCCGAGACCGAACGCGCCACCGCCCTCACCCGCACCGTGCGCTACGGCACCGACCGTTTCCAGCTGCACGCGGAGCGGCTCGGCGACCTCGACGCCCTGCGCCTGACCGCCACGGCTCGGCGCGCCCCCGGCCCCGGTGAGGTGGAACTGCGCCTCCACGCCGCAGGCATGAACTTCCGCGACGTGCTCACCGCCATGGGCATGCTGGCGACCGACGACGAAGCGGGCTACCGCATCGGTTTCGAGGCCACCGGCGTGATCACCGCCGTCGGTCCGGGTGTCAGGCATCTGTGCGCCGGCGACAGCGTTCTCGTCGTCGACGTGCGGGGCGGTCTCTTCACCACCTTCACCACCGTGCCCGCAACCACCGTCGCGCCCATCCCGGCGGGCCTGACCGCAGAGACGGCCGCAGGGCTGCCCATCGCCTACCTCACCGCCTGGTACGCACTGCGGCACGTGGCCAGGCTCACCAGCGGTGAGCGTGTCCTGATCCACAGTGCCACCGGTGGGACGGGACTGGCCGCGATCGCGGTCGCGCAGCGCCTGGGCGCCGAGGTGTTCGCCACCGCAGGCAGCGAGGACAAGCGGAGGCACCTGCGCGCCATGGGCATCCGGCACATCATGGACTCCCGCTCCCTGGACTTCGCCGAGCAGACCCGCGCCGCCACCGGGGGAGAGGGGGTCGACGTGGTCCTCAACTCCCTTTCCGGGCCCGCCATCAGGGCCGGACTGGAAACGCTGCGGCCCTTCGGCAGATTCGTCGAACTGGGTGTCCGCGACATCCTCGCCGACACCCCGTTGGGTCTTGGACTCCTGCGGCACAACATCACGGTGAGCACGGTCGACCTCGTCGAGCTCCAGCACACCCGCGCGGACGTGTTCGCCGAGGTGATGCGCGAGGTCCTGGCAGAATTCGCCCGGGGCACCCTCGCCCCGCTGCCCTGCCGGACCCGTCCGCTCGCGCGGGCCGCCGACGCCTTCCGCCTCATGGCCGGCGCGGGCCACATCGGCAAGCTGGTCCTGACGATACCCGGCGACGGCACCACCACCGCCGTCCTGCGTGAAGCGCCCTCACCGGTACGACCGGACGGGACCTACCTCATCACCGGAGGCCTGCGCGGCGTCGGCCTCGCCACAGCGCGCTGGCTGGCAGAGCACGGCGCCGCCCACCTCGTCCTCAACGGACGCACACCGCCCTCGGCCGACACCGAACGGGTCCTCGCCGGGCTGCGCGAACTGGGAACCCGCGTCAGCGTGGTGCTGGGTGACATCGCCCGGCCCGGCGTCGCCGAGAAGCTGGTGACCGAAGCCACCGCCGAGGGCGGGACGGTGAACGGCGTCCTCCACGCCGCGATGGTCCTCGACGACGCCGCCGTGTCCAACATCACCGACGACCAGCTCGAACGCGTCTGGCACCCCAAGACCACCGGCGCCTGGCGGCTGCACCAGGCCACCGCGTCGCTGCCGCTGGACTGGTTCGTCCTGTACTCCTCCATGGCCTCCCTGTTCGGCAATCCGGGCCAGGGCGCCTACTCGGCCGCCAACGCGTGGCTCGACGCCTTCGCCGGGTGGCGCAGCGCCCGCGGCCTGCCCACACTGGCCGTCAACTGGGGGCCCTGGGGTGAAACCGGGGTCGCCACCGGCTTCGCGACCCGCGGCTACCGGACGATCCCCACCGCCGACGGACTCGACGCCCTCGCCGCGCTCCTGACCCACGGTCGCGTACGCACGGGCGTCGTCCCCGGCCCGCCGGACACCTGGATTCCCCCGGCGGGCCGGAAGTCCTCGCTGTTCGCACTCATCACGCCCGAGGCGCCCGACATCCCCGCGCAGAAGGCCGCCCAGCACGCCACGTGCGACATCCGGGGCGAGCTGGAGGCCGCGGAACCCGGCCTTGCCCGGCGCAGGGTGCTCGAGGACTTCCTGGCCGACCACATCCGTACCGTCCTCCGGCTGGGGGCCAGCACCCTGGATCCGCAGACCCCGTTGCAGGCACTCGGGTTCGACTCCCTGCTGCGCATCGAATTGCGCACCCGCCTGGAGGACGCGTTCGGCGTCGGACTCGCGGGCGACTTCGTCTCGGCCCATCCCACCCTGGCGGCTCTCGCCGACGGCCTTGCCCAGCACATCGGCGTCGACCTGGCCTGCGACGCCTCCCCTGCTCCGCCCGACGCCGCCGCATTCCCCGCCGCGGACCTCATCGAGCCCCGTCGGGCGCGGTCGACCCGATCCTCGGGCGCCACGCCCGCCGGCACCAGGCCGCCGAGGACGACCCCATGAACCCGCTTCAGGCTGCGAGCGCGCCGGACCGCCGACCCCGCGAAGGACGTAGTCCCGGCTCCGCCGGGGAGCGAAGCCAGGGGACGGACATGACCTCCACACAGTCGCCGGGCACCTACGAGCGGGTGCAGAACCGCCGCATCTCGATGTTCGTGTTCCCTGAGCCCGAGCAGGTGCGGCCCGCACGCCGCGCCGTGAAGGCAATCCTCGGTCACTGGGACATGGCCCATCTCGCCGAGGACGCAGAACTCGTGACCACCGAGCTTCTGACGAACGCGATCCGGCACACCGACAGCGAGCACCCCATCAGGGTGACGATCGCGCTCGACCAGCGGTGGCTGTCGATCGGTGTGCGGGACCGCTCCAACAGCGCTCCCCGCGTGCACCGGGCGGTCACCTGCGAAGAAGGCGGGCGCGGTCTGCTGCTGGTCGAGAGTGTCGCCAGATCCTGGGCCTGCCGTTTCCATCGCGACGGAACCAAGACCATCTCCTGCCGACTGAGGTTGTGAGACGAGGGTGTCCCCGCCCCTGCGGGCCCCCGCCCGCCCGCCACCGGCTCTGCACAGGGCCGGTGGCCCTCTGCAGAGCGGGCGAGTCGGGTATCGGTGACGAACGGACACCGGTCTCTGCCGCGCGATCGCTCCGCCGGCGGTCCTCACGCCTCTGCGGTTCGTGCGCGCTGCCATGCGAATCATCCAAAGAGCTCCACCTCACATTCCGAACGGGGCGACTGCGGTCTCCGAATTGCCACTGGCATATGTGCCGGACGCCTTTCGTGCAGTCGCCGTTCACCAAAGACCGTGTGCAGTGGCGAAATTCGACAGCCAGGGGGTTTGGGTGATCAGCCCAGAGGATTACAAGGAGATCCGCGCCCTGCGTCGCCGGGGATGGTCCGTCTCGGCGATCGCCCGGCAGCTGGGCCGGGACCGCAAGACGGTCAGGGCCTACGTGAGAGGGGAGCGGACCGCAGGAGTCCGGGCGGTTCGCCCCAGTGAGTTCCTTCGGTTCGTCCCGTACTGCCGGCAGCGGCTCGACGAGGACCCGCACCTGCAGGCAAACGCACTCCACCGCGAGATCGTCGAGTTGGGCTACACCGGCGCCTACTCGACGTTCACCCGAGCCCTGCGCACCCATCTGACGCGCCCGGCCTGCGGATGCCGCCGTCCCAGGACGGACCGCCCCGTCTGCGGCACCGTCGAGGACGTGCAGTTCGATTGGGTACAGCTCCCGGCCCCGCCGGTCGAGTGGGACTGCGGGGCCCGCGCGTACGTGCTCATGGGATCGCTCACCCGGTCCGGCCGCTGGCGTGCGGCCCTGGCCGCCGCCGACGACCTTCCGCACTACGTCGAAGCCGTGGACCAGGTGCTGCGGCGGCTGGGTGGCACCGGGGGGCGCTGGCTGTTCGACCGGACCCCACCTGTCTGCTCACCGGCCGGCAAGGTGGCCGCCACCTTCCACGAGATCGCCACCTATTACGGCGCCTCGATCGCGATCAGTCCGCGGACGGGACCGTCCGTCCCCGCCGCCCGTGCCCGCCGCGCCGTCGTCCTTCACTGGTGGGACACCGCAGCTGACGATGTCGGCATGCAGGAGGCCCAGGACAGCCTCGACCGTCTCGCCGAGCGTTCGGACAGCTGGCGCCGGCGGGCGGAGGGGGACGTCCGGCCCCTGCTGCCGCTGCCCTCGAAGCCGTTTCCCGCCCGCGTCCGCGTTCAGCGCACGGTCGGTCCGCACGGGAGCGTTTCATTCGAGGGGAACCACTACCTGCTTCCCGCAGGCCTCGCCGGCAGCGAGGTCGGGATCCGCCGGAGGCTGGACGAACCGTACCTGTCCGTCACGACCCCCCACGGAGCGGTCATCGCCTGCTTCCCGAGGGCGCCGCGAGGAGCGGGCCGCACGATCGCCGTGCGCAGCGGCCGCATCACCCTGGAACGACCCGTACGGCTCGCCGGCGGGAAGGCGCAGGGCTGCACGGCAGGCGGATCTGCCCACCCGCTGTCCCCGGCGGCCCCGGCCGAGGCCCGGGCACTGTCCGGGTGCGACGACGGGCATCCTGCCGGACCTGGCGCTCGCGACGGGGAGCAGGAGGGGGATCCGCCACTCCCACGCGAAGCCGGCGCCGGTAACCCGCTTCCGCGGCAATCGAAGTAGACCGCCGAGGGCTCCCGAGCGCCCCGACGCCGTCTTCCGCCCGGGACCCGCCCGGATCACGAGGTGGTCGCGGTCGAGCCCGATGAGCGGATGCGCGCCGTGGCCGCCGAACGCCACCCGGGCACGCCGGTGCTCGCCGGCAGCGCCGAGGACATCCCGTTGCCGGACGGGTCCGTCGACGCCGTCGCGGTCGGGCAGGCCTACCACTGGTTCACCCCGCAGGACGCGCTGCCGCAGATCCACCGGGTGCTGCGCGAGGGCGGCGTCTTCGCCGCGCTGTGGAACATCCGTGACGACCGGACCCCGTGGGTGGCCGCGCTTTCCGGCATCGTCGGCAGCGAGGGATACGGCCTGGAGAGCGCCTGGCAGTACGGGCCGGTGACGCCATGGTTCACCGAACCCGAACGGGGCCTGATCGAGCACACCGTGACCGTCCCGACCGACCGGCTGATCGACCTGGTCCAGTCCCGCTCCTCCTACCTGACCGCCGACGCCGCCGAGCAGGCCCGCTTGGACCGGAAGATCGGCGAGTTGGCCGCCACCGATCCGGCCCTGGCCGGCCGCGACAGCGTCGAGATGCCCTACCGGACCTGCGTCTACCGGATGCGGCGGGCGCCCTCCGCGGCCTCGACGACGAGCCCTGACGAAGACCCTCCTCGCCGAGGCGGCCCGTGAGCTCGCCGCGGTGGAGACTCGCCGCTCGTCGCGGGCAATCTGCTGCAGGGGATTGCCAGCACGGCGAGCGAGATCGGTCACCTCGGGCAGGTCTCGGTGAGTTCCCGCAGACACCAGTCATTCATGCGGCTCAGAGTCAGGAGGCATCGGCCAGCCAGAGGTCGGAGCCGAACACCTCGTAGCGGATCCGGCGGGCGGGGACGCCCGCGTGCATCAGCTGGCCTCGAACGTTACGCATGAAGGGGAGGGAGCCGCACAGGTACACCTGGGCGTCCACGGGCATCTCCACGTCCGTGAGGTCCATCAGGCCTTGCCGGGCGCCGGGCTCGTCGACGCCCGGGTGCTCGTACCAGAAGAGGGAGGTGGCGCCGGGCAGCTGGGCGACCAGCTCGCGGGTGCGGGTGCGCAACGCGTGGTCGGCCGGAGAGCGGTCGGCGTGAAGCAGCAGGACGGGCCGGCTGGAGCCGGTGGCGGCCAGGTGCTCCAGCATGCCGACCATCGGGGTGCATCCGATGCCGGCGGAGATCAGCACCAGGGAGTTGTCGGTGTCGTCGAGGACCACGTCGCCGAATGGCGCGGACAGGGTGAGTTGGTCGCCCTGTCGGACGGTGTCGTGCAGCAGGGTGGAGACCTCCCCGTCCGGTGCCCCCGGCGTGTGGACGCGCTTGACGGTGATCCTGCGCTCCTCCGCTTCCGGCGCGCTGGACAGGCTGTACTGCCGCAGCTGGTGGACGCCGTCGGGCATGAGTACGCGAACGCTCACGTACTGTCCCGCATGTACGAGCGGGGCCGGGCCGCCGTCGGCCGGGCGCAGCAGGAACGAGGCGGTGTCCGGGGTCTCCTGTGTGCGTGCCACGACGGTCCACTGGCGCCAGATGTCGCCCGGGCGTACCCCGGCCTCGCGGTACAGGCTTGCCTCGCGGGCTATGAGGGCCTGGGCCATCAGCCAGTAGACCTCGTCCCAGGCGGTGGCGACTTCGGGGGTGACGGCGTCGCCGAGGACGTCGGCGATCGCCGCGAAAAGGTACTTGTGGACGATCGCGTAATGGTCCTCGGTCACGCCTACCGCGGCGTGCTTGTGCGCGATGCGGCCCAGCAGGGCCTGGGGGTGGCTGTCCGGGTGGGCCAGCAGTGCGCCAGCGAAGGCGGCGATGGATCCGGCCAGGGCCTGCCGCTGGGCCCCGCTGGCCTGGTTGCCGCGGTTGAACATCCCGTCGAGCAGCTCGGGCCGGTCAGCGAACATCGTGGCGTAGAAGCGGGTGGTGATGTCGTCCAGGGACGCGCCCACCACGGGCAGGGTGGCGCGGATCATGTCAGCGGAGTCGGGCGAGAGCACGGCAGCTCCTTGGAAGGCGGGACAGGGAGCGGGTGGGGCCGATTGTTCGAAGGCCAGGACCGGTGTATCAGGCGCCGGGACCGCCACGATGGAACAAATCGGACAACGTCTCGGATCGAGGTCGAAGGTCCCATTGGGCGAGGTCTCCAGGGCCGAAGCCGGGCTCTCCGGGCTGCACCGTTCGGCCCTAGCGAGCCGCCGGTGGGCCTTGGCGGGGAGCGGGCAACGCAGCCAAAGTGGGGGTTCTGGGCCCAGGCCCTCAACGTCATCGTCATGGCCTGGCACCCGGCCGCACCGCTGTGCTACCTGAGCCTGTTCCACTACTACACGCCGGACGACGCGCTCTCCCACGGAACGATCACCTGGGACCCGTTCGCCGTCCTGGTAGCCGTCGGGTTGGCCGGGATCGCCACCGCGCCCCCGCTCCTGCTGCGCCGGGACCTGGACCCCTGAGCACCGAGCCGCCCCCATCCTGCCCGGGCGTCAACCCCAGCCGAGGACCCCCGGAATCCGCTTCGGGCATCGAGGGTCGTGCCCTCGGGACCGTTGTTCCACCGCCAGTGACCAATGGCCCAATGCTCGGCTGATCGACCGCAGGCCAGGCTGTTAGCCACACCCCGAACGATGGAGCGTCCAGCTACGAGCGGCTGGGCAGCCACGAACGCCATTCCTGCAGAGCAGAGTTGAGGAGAATTCTGATGGCAAAGGCCTACCTTGTCGGCAGTGGCATAGCGGCCCTGTCCGCGGCGACGTTCCTGATCCGCGACGGCGGCTTCGCCGGCAGCGACATCCACGTCTTCGAGGAACAGGAGGAGGTCGGTGGCAGCCTGGATGCGGGCGGCACCCCGGAGACGGGTTACACGATGCGAGGCGGGCGAATGTTCGAGGCCCAGTTCCGCTGCACCTACGACCTACTGTCTGGCATCCCGTCGTTGGACGACCCGTCCGTGTCCGCTACCCAGGACATCTTCGACTCCCATCAGGAGTCCCCGTGGGACGACGCCACCCGGCTGGTGGGTGCGGGAGGGGCGATCCGCGACGGCCACGCCATGGGCTTCTCCGAGCGCCACCGCGTGGAGTTGGTCGCCTGCCTGGCCGGACCGGAGCGGATGCTTGACGGCAAGCGGATCACCGACTGCTTCAGCGAGGACTTCTTCACCACCGACTTCTGGTACATGTGGTGCACCACCTTCGCTTTCGAGCCCTGGCACAGCGCGATCGAGTTCCGCCGCTACCTGCGGCGCTTCGTGCACCTGTTCCCGGAGTTCGAGACGATGTCCGGGATCCACCGGACCCGGTACAACCAGTACGACTCGATCGTCCGCCCACTGACCGCCTGGCTGCTGGATCGCGGAGTGCGGATCCACACCGGCCACCAGGTGACCGACCTGTCCTTCCGAGCCGGACCCGGTACGAGCGTCCAGCGCATCCACTTCGCGGGTGCCCACGCCGACCTGCCGGTCGCCCCGGAGGACCTGGTGTTCGTCACCAACGGCTCGATGACGGCCGACTCCACCCTGGGCTCGCACACCGCGGCGCCGGAAGGCCCGCACACCAACCGCAGCCCCTCCTCCTTCCTGCTCTGGCACCGCATCGCCCGCGGCCGCGAGGACTTCGGCCGCCCGGAAGTGTTCGACCGAAGTGTCGCGGAATCCACCTGGGAGTCCTTCACCGTCACCGCCAAGGACCCGGCCTTCCTGGACTGGATGGAGACGTTCACTGCACGCGCCACCGGCCGCGGCGGTCTGCTCACCCTCACCGACTCCCCCTGGCTGCTCACCGTCGTGGTCAACCGCCAGCCGGTCTACCAGCAGCAGCCCGAGGGCGTGTCCGTCTGGTGGGGCTACGGGCTCTTCCCCGACAAGCCCGGGACGTACGTCCGCAAGCCCATGCGGGAGTGCAGCGGGGAGGAGATCCTCCAGGAGGTCCTGCACCACCTGGCCGTGGACGCCGCCACCGCGGAGCGCGTCGCCGAGACATCCACCGTCATCCCCTGCCTGATGCCCTACATCACCAGCCAGTTCCTGGTCCGCAGCCACGGCGACCGGCCGCAGGTCGTCCCGAACGGCTCCGCCAACCTCGCCTTCATCGGCCAGTTCGCCGAGGTCCCCGACGACGTCGTCTTCACCGTCGAGTACTCCGTGCGCACCGCCTGGACCGCCGTGGCGCAGCTCCTCGGCCTCGACCGGCAGCCCCCGGCCGTCTACAAGGGCCACCACGACCCGCACGTCCTGGCTCAGGCTCTGCACACCATGCACCGCAAGTGACGTCGGGCCGACCCTGGGCCCGGCCCTCACCGAACCGCCCGCGGGCTCGCGCCCAGGGCAGAACGCAACTCGTACCTCACCAGCTCACCGTCCCAGTAGCAGAACCGGCAGAGCAGCCCATCATGGCCGTCCACCACGCCCACCCCTCCCGGATGCCCCGCCGCCTCGCGGCCAGGCTTCACCACCGCACCGCCCGGCCGACCGACCGAGCCGGCGCCGGCACGGCGACGGTGACCGCGATCACCGCGTTGGCCGCCGCCCGAGTCGCCCTCGGCTTCGTGTTCCTGTGGGCGTTCCTCGACAAGGCTTTCGGCCTCGGGTACGCCACCAAGAGCGCCGCTGCCTGGGTCAACGGCAGCTCGCCCACCAAAGGCTTCCTCAGCCACGTCTCGGCCGGCCCGCTGCAGTCCACGTTCCACTCCTGGGCCGGACAGGCCTGGGCCGACTGGCTGTTCATGCTCGGCCTGCTCGGCCTCGGTCTCGCTCTGATCGGCGGGATCGGCCTGCGGATCGCCGCGGCGAGCGGGACCCTGCTGCTGGCGATGATGTGGGCCGCCGAGTGGCCGCCCGCACGCCACCTGGCGAACGGCGCCGCCAGCGGCTCCAGCAACCCGGTGGCCGACTACCACCTGGTCTACGCCCTGCTGCTGATCGTGTTGGCCGCCACCTCCGCCGGTGACCGCTGGGGGCTGGGCCGCCGCTGGGCCGCACTCCCGGTCGTGCGCGACCACCCCTGGCTGCGCTGAGCGCCCCACCGCGCGCAGTGGCCGACCGTGATCGTCCCGCGGTCGGCCACTGCGTTTCTGCATGGCGGGCGTCTCGACACCCTCCGGACCCGCCTCATCAGCGCCGAACGGTCGGGAAAACGTGTCCTCGATGACCGGCGGCGTCGGCCGGCTCAACGTCCCGATGTCCGGATCGACACCGTCGCCAAGCACTGGCACTCGCCGCGAGGACGACGAAGCCCCCGGCCGGTCGAGAGTTGTGGGCCTCGACCGGTCGAGGAGCGGGTGCGGCCGGCGCGATCAGACGGTGGGCAGCCCCTGGGCGCCGAACACCGCGCGGGCCGCAGCCACCTGGCCGGGGGCCGGTGTCTGCGTAACGGCGACGGTGAACTCCCTGCCGAGAGCCCGTCATTTGACAGCGCCGATCTTGTGGAAGGGCAGGACGTCGACCCGGGTGACGTTGCCGAGCGAGGCGGTGAATGCGGCAACGCCCTCGATGTTCTCGACGAGGTCGGTGAGTCCGGGGACGAGGACGAAGCGGACCCAGACCCCCGTGCCGAGGCCGGCCAGCCAGCGGGCGAATCCAACTCGGTGCACTTGGTTGCCTCCTGGGCGATTTCGTCGGCTGTGGTGCCTCGGCCGTTGCACAGCTGCCAGGCGTCGGGGTCGTGGCAGTAGAAGCAGGGCAGCCGGCGAGGAAGGCGACGAAGCGCGTGCCCGAGTCGTCGACGCCGGTGAACAGGTCCCAGGAGTGCAGCCGGTCGGTCGGCGGACAGGGCGGAGGTGCCGCGGCGTCGGCCGGCGCGGCGGCAGTTTCGGTCATTCCGGCACTCTGCCTCCGGCGCCCGACCTCGGGCGTGTACCCGCACCGACCGGCCAACCGGCCTGACCAAGTCCACGCTCAGCAGCGCGAACTGGGGGAACAAGGCTGACAGAAGATCGACAGACACCCATCATGATCGATAACTTTCGAGATCCACGGGCAGCTTTCACGGAACTCGCGCCAGAGCCAACTCCTACTGTCCCTTGACAGTCCCGGTCGACTCCGGCGCGGCGGGCATGGGGCCATCCTGCCTGGTCGTGGCGTCAGGTGGTCCGGCAGGCTCCAGCGGTAAAAGCCACCTCTGCTGATCGGCCTGCCTACCTTGCCGTTGTCGCTGCTCGCCCGATATCGCTCACCGTCTCACAGAGGTACCGGCTGAAGAAGGTGGCCTACGGCCACGAGACTCCCCACCAAGCCCGGATGCGTGCGCACATCGTGCTCCACACGGCCAGGGGCTGCTCCAACGCACGCATCGCCCGCGAGACGGGACTGCACGTGGATACCGTGCGGACCTGGCGGCGCCGGTTCGCCGAGCAGGGCGTGCCTGGGCTGGCCGACCGCCGGCGCCCCGGTCGCCCACCCTCGTTCCCCGCACTGCAGAGCGCCAGATCAAGGCGCTGGCCTGCCAACTGCCCGCCGAGACCGGTACTCCGCTATCCCGCTGGTTGTGCCCGGAACTGGCCCGCGAGGTGGTCGCCCGGGCTATCGCCCCGGCCATGGCGGCCTCCACTGTGCGCCGCCGGCTCAAGGCCGACGCGATCAAGCCCTGGCAGTACCCGTCCTGGATCTTCATCCGCGACCCGAACTTCCAGGCCAAGGCCGCCCGCGTGCCGGGCCCAAGCGGTGATCCAGTAGGACCAGGCGGTCAGGAACCCGGCGAACTCCCCGAACGCCTCACGGGCGTAGACGTACGGTCCGCCGCTTCCCGGCACCCGCTCCGAGAGCCGCCCGAACACCATCGCGAGCGCCGGCGCGCCAATCGTCACCAGCACGAACGCCGCCAGCGCGATCGGCCCGTACGGCGCGAGCGCAGAGGGCAGCGCGAACACCCCGATGCCGATGACGCTGCCGACCACCAGCGCAGTCGCGGCCAGTAGCCCGAAGCCGCCGGCGGCATCTCGCCGCCCGTCGACTGCACTGCCCTGCTGTGATCTTCCGCGATCGTGTGCGGACATGGACTGCTCCTCCGTGGTGCGCTCCGGGGAGAGACGGACACCAGTGCGTCCATCACTCACGGTGACGATCCTGGGCCGCGACCAGGGCTCGTCCCAGGGGACCGTCGGGCCCTGTCGCGGGTGCCACCGGTCCCCTCCCGCACCTCCCACCGGTCCCGCAGCCCCACTTGCCCAGGATCCGGCGCTGCCAGGGACCACTGGCCCACTCCTCGGCCCGATAGGTCCCTGGGCCCGGTCGGATCACCACCGACAGAGTTCTCTCGGCACCGGACCCGAGCAAGCAGCCTGACCGCAGGCCAACCAGCGACCCTGGAGGAGAGCACTGATGACGCGCCGCGTCCTGACTGGAATCGACGGATCCCCGAGCAGCGAGGCTGCGGCCCACTGGGCCGCCGGGGAAGCCCAACGCCGTGGCGCTCCGCTTCGGCTGCTGCACGCCTGGCCCTGGCTCAGCCCCGAGGACACCGAGGCCCCCGGCGACTTCCGGCCCGGCGACCTTCGCCCGGCCGCCCTGCGGGCACTGGCCGACATCGCCGCAAGCATCCGCCGAAACCACCCGGGGCTCGTGATCGAGACCGCGGTGATCGGAGACGACCCCGTCGACGCGTTGGTCAAGGCAGCTGAAGGCCGGGAACTCCTCGTGCTCGGCTCACGCGGCCTCGGCGGCTTCGCCGGCCTGCTGACCGGCTCGGTCGCACTGGCGGTGGCGGCTCGCGTCAACGCCCCAACGGTCCTGGTCCGGGCCGACCGGCTCGCCTCGCCCCACAACGGCACGACACCGCGGGGCGAGGTCGTCGTCGGTGTGGACCCCCGTCAGCCCGCCGACCCGGTCATCGACTTCGCGTTCGCCGAGGCCGCCCGGCGCGGCGCGCGCCTGCGGGCCGTCCACGGCTGGGATCCGGTGCCGCTGTGGGCCGCCACCAGCTGGGTGCCGCCACGTTCGGAGATCGCCGCGCGGGAGGCCGCCGTGAAACGCTCGCTCACCGAATCGCTCGCCACGTCACGAGCTGCTCACCCGAACGTCCCGGTCGTCGTCGAGGTCCGGCGCGGCAGCGCGGCCCATGCCGTCGTCACCGCCGCCGAAGGCGCCGACCTGGTCATCGTCGGCCGCCGCGACCGCCGCCACCCCCTGGGCATTCGGCTCGGTCCCGTCACTCACGCCGTGCTCCACCACGCCGCCGCCCCGGTAGCGGTGATCCCGCACAACTGAGCCCGCCCCGTCCGTTCCCAGCCGCTCGCCGGGCAGTCCGACCACGACCCGCGATACCGGCACCCGTCCCCTCCGCCCCTGGCGCCGCGGCCTGCGGCGGGCACTCGGCGCCGAGCGCAACGAGCTGGCCCGGCCGAAGACCGGGCCCGCAGCCGAGCCGGACTCCTCGCCGCCTTCACCACCGGACTGGCCCTCCTGCTCGATGCCACCGCCGCGGGGACCGATTTCGGCTCCGCCGAGCATCGCGTCGCCGCGGCGAAATCCCACCTGCACCACCTGGACGCCGTCCTGCTCACCGCAACCAGCACCGCGACCGACGGAACCGACACCACGGCCCCCCGTTACCAGGCCACGGCCGCCTGGACGTACCCCGCCGGGCAACAGCAGACCGGCACGGTGGGCCTCCGCTGACAGGCCCGGACAGGCTCCACCGTCGGCATCTGGGTCGCCGACACCGGCCATCCCTGATCTTGCGTGGGTATCCCCGGCTTCAGCCGGGGGAGGAGTCACCGCCCCACCCGGCAACGCCGACCTCATTTCCGACGCCGTCATCGTCGGCCTGCTCACCGTGGGCCTCCAGTTCGTCCTCATCGCCGGTGGCCTGGGCCTGCGTCTGCGATTGCTGGACCGCCGTGCCGACACGGCCTGGCAGCGCGCCTGGGCCGAGCTGGAGCCCTTGGAGAATGGGGTCATCCGGCCCCTATCGCGCGTGCCGGTTCAGGCAGCAGACTGCCCGACGGTCCCACTCGTCCGATTCCGGTGGCGGGTTCAGCAGGTACGGAGAAGTGGATGGCGGACAGCACGGCGAACCGGGCGAGCGGTACCGGCCCGGTGAAGGTCTTCCTGCTCGACGACCACGAGGTGGTCCGCCGAGGCGTGCACGACCTGTTGGACGCCGAACCTGACCTGACCGTGGTCGGCGGGGCCGCAACGGTCGAGCAGGCACTCGCTCGGGTTCCGGCCCTCCGCCCTGACGTGGCGATCCTCGACATGCGGCTTCCGGACGGCGACGGTGTGACCGTCTGCCGCGAGCTGCGCTCGCGCATGCCCGAGCTGGCCTGCCTCATCCTCACCTCCTTCGACGACGAGGAGGCGCTGCTCGACTCGATCATGGCCGGCGCCTCGGGATACGTGCTGAAGCAGATCAGCGGCACCGACCTGGTCTCCGCGGTGCGCACGGTCGCCTCCGGGCAGTCCATGCTCGACGCCGACGCCACCACCCGTCTGATGGCCCGCCTACGTGGCGAGACCGCCCCGCAGGCCTCCGACCTTCCGCAGCTCACTGACCGCGAGCGGGAGATTCTCACCCTGATCGGCGAGGGTCTGACCAACCGGCAGATCGGTCAGCGCCTCTACCTCGCCGAGAAGACCGTCAAGAACCACATCTCCCGGCTGCTGGCCAAGCTCGGCGTGGAGCGCCGGGTCCAGGCTGCCGTCATCGCCACCCAGGCTCTGGCCACCCACGACCAGGCGTCCGGCCGGCGCATCCACTGACACCTGCCGCCGGCAGTCGGACCGCCCGGCCACTGGCTGGGGGACCAACGGCCTCTCCCGCGTCCGCCGGCATGGAACGAGCATCGGTGCCATGACATCTGACACCGCGCCGCTCGAGGAGCGGCACTGCCTGCGCCTGCTGGCCGGGGCGCCGGTCGGGCGTGTTGTTTACACCGTCGGCGCCCTGCCGGCGGTCCTGCCGACCCGCTACCGGCTCGACGACGACGGCAGCGTGCTGCTGCGAGCCACCACCGGTTCCGAATTCCTGCGCGCGGTCGCGGGATCACTCGTCGCCTTCCAGGCCGATGAGATCAGCGAGGCCGACGGCAGCGGCTGGAGCGTCACGGTGCTGGGCACCGCCGAGGCCAGCGGGGAAGGCTCTGCGGCCGATCCTGCCGCGCCGCCGCCCATCGGCCAGGTGACCATCCGGATCCGCCCCGAGTGGGTGACCGGCCGTCTCCTGCCCACCGCCGTTGCCCCGCAGTCCTGACACCGGAACGCACCGTCCACGCTTGCCTGCCAGGGTCAGCCCTCCAACGGGACTGCCCAGACGAGCCGAGCCCCGCCCTCCGGCGGATTGGACAACTCCAGTGCCCCGCCCAGGCTCTCGGCACGCTCCGCCAGGTTGCGCAGCCCACTGCGCCGGCCCTGCTCCGGGATGCCGACGCCGTCGTCCTGCACGGTCAGCAGCACCCGGCCTCCGGTCGCCCGCAGCGCCACCTCGACCAGGCCGGCCTTCGCATGCCGGGCCGCGTTGCTCAGCGCCTCACCCAGAACCGCCACCACGTGATCGGCCACCTGACCCGGAACGTCCGTGTCCAGCAGACCCTCCATGCTCAGCCGTGGCGCGAAGCCCAGTGCCGCCTGCGCCTCCTCGATCACCCGAACCACCCGGGAGCGCAGCCCCTGGGCCGCTGAATCCTCGCGCGCCCGCAGTCCGAAGATCGTCGAACGGATGATCTTGATCGTCTCGTCCAGATCCCCGACTGCCCGCAGCACCCGGTCCGAGGCGCCGGGGTGCTCGATGAACCGGGCCGCGCTCTGCAACGTCATACCGGTCGCGAACAGCCTCTGGATGGCCAGGTCGTGCAGGTCGCGGGCGATCCTGTCGCGGTCCTCCAGCATCGCCAGTTGTTCGGCGTCCCGGCGTCGATCCGCCAGCTCCAGTGCCAGTGCGGCCTGATCGGCGAATCCGAGCAGCGGGCCGATCTCGCGCTCGGTGAAGGCCTGCTCCCCCGTCGGCCGGGCCAGCAGCAGCACCCCTTCCGTCTGTCCGTCCGCCAGGCCGAGCGGCACGGCCACCGCCGGCCCCAGACCGGAGAACCGGCGCGGCCCGCCGGTCAGCCGGGGGTCCTGCGCCAAGTCCAGGGTCGTGACCGGGGATCCCAGGCTGAACGCCTCCCCCGAGAGCGTGCCGACCAGCGGCAGATGGATTCCCGACCGGGCGGACGGGTCGCCCCCCAGAGCGAGCTCGACGCGCAGCCCTTCGCCGTTGTCCTCACGCACCGACAGGTCGACCAGCTCGGCAGCGGTGATCTCAAGCGCCCGCCGCGCGATCAGCTCCATCACCTCGCCGCGCGTGGCCCCCGACAGCAGGCCTCGGGTGATCTCCGCGCTCGCACTCAGCCAACGCTGTTGGCTCTGCGCCTCCTCGTAGAGCCGCGCGTTGTCGATCGCCACACCCGCCGCCACTGCCAGTGTCGAGATCACCGACTCGTCGTCGGCGTCGAACTCCTCCCCGTTGCGCTTGTCGGTCAGGTAGAGGTTGCCGAACACCTCCTCTCGCACCCGCACTGGCACCCCGAGAAAGGTCCGCATCACCGGGTGGTGCGCCGGGCAGCCGTACGAGGCCGGATGCGCGGCCAGGTCTTTCAGCCGCAACGCCTCCGGGTGGTGGATCAGCTCGCCCAGGATCCCCTTGCCGGTCGGGTACGGTCCGATCCGGGCGATCTCCTCATCGCCCAGCCCCACCGTCAGGAACTGCGACAGCGAACCGCCGTCCGGCCCGATCACCCCCAGCGCCGCGTACCGGGCGTCCACCAGCACCGCCGCGGCCTCCACAATCCGCCGCAGCACCTGCGTCAGGTCCAGCTCCCGGCCCACCGACAGCACCGCCTCCAACAGGCTGTGCACTCGGTCCCGGGTACCGCGAGCGGCGTCGATCCGGGCCTGCAGTTCCTCCAGCAGCTCGTCCAACCGCAGCTGCGGAATCCGCGACCGCACCTCGTCCCCGCCCACGCGAGCCTCCTCGTCTCCGGTCACCGACCGGTCGATTCTGGCAGATGCCTGTTTGGACATGACAGCGCCCGCCCCATGCCCCCTTCGCGGCGACCGGCGAAAGACCGCAGGTCACGCACGTACTCGCGGTGATCAGGGCTGGCAATTTACGAGTAGCGCCCGGCGTCCGGCGGTGGCCCGCGCCGATATCAGTGCCTGTCGGCCCGCGGACCCCGGGAGAACATCTCGCTGCGGGCCTGGGCCTGGGGCAGCCAGCGTGAGCCATAGAGCAGTTCGCGCTTCAGCGCGGCGAAGAACGACTCCGCCATGGCGTTGTCATGGCTTGACCCGACCCGGCCCATCGAGCGGCGTATCCCGTGGTCGCGGCAGGCGTCGGCAAACGCGGCAGAGGTGTATTGCTCGGACTCAAGCGGTCCTCGCAACGCCGGCTTCCTGGAGAGGAAGTAGGTGCTCGTTGAGGGCTTCGGCGGGTGTCTTCCATCCGAGGGTTGTGCGGGGTCTGCTGTTGAGGGTGGCGGCGACGGCCTGGAGCTCGTCGGTGTTCCAGCGGGAGAGGTCCGTGCCCTTGGGAAAGTACTGCCGCAGCAGGCCGTTCGTGTTCTCGTTCGGGCCGCGTTGCCACGGACTGTGCGGGTCGGCGAAGTAGACCTGCAGCCCGGCGTCGATGCTCAGTTGGGCGTGCTGGGCCAGTTCCGTGCCGCGGTCCCAGGTCAGCGACTTGCGTAGGTGCCCGGGCAGCGTGGTGATCGTTGAGGTGATCGCGTCCTTGACGGCCTCGGCGCCGCGGCCGGCCAGCGCGGGCCCGTTCTTGGTCCGCGGCTCGGAACCAAGGCCTTCCATCGGCGGCAGGTGCAGCAGCATCGTGAACCGTGTCGTGCGCTCGACCGGGGTGCCGATCGCGGACCGGCCGGTGCCGATGATGAGGCCGCCTTCCCAGTGGCCCGGGACCGCCCGGTCCTCGGCCTCCACGGGGCGCTCGCTGATCAGCACGTCGGCGGTGACGTGCCCGCGGAGGCTCTGCCTGGTGCGTTCCCGCGGGACGCGCAGTGACCGCCCGGTGCGCAGGCAGGCGACCAGTTCTCGCTTGAGCGCTCCGCGTCCTTGCGCGTAGAGGGCCTGGTAGATCGCTTCCGGGGAGATGCGCATGGACTCATCCTCGGGGAAATCCACCCTGAGGCGCTGCGATGTCTGTTCCGGGCTCCACGCGGTTGCCCGGCGGCGGTCCTGCCGCCGCGGCTTGTTCCTGCCCTTCCAGTCCGGCACCTGCGGTCCCTCGACGATCCGGCCGTCCGTGGCGTGGACGATGTCGCCGGCCAGTCGGTCCTGCACGTAGTCGTGCAGGCGCTGGTCGGTCACCAGCTTCGCCGTCCTCGGCCGCTGTGCGCGCCGCTCGGCGTGCCACTGCGCGAGCGTGGCCCGGTAGTCCAGATGGTAGGTGCGGGTCGAGGCGTTGCGGCGAAGCTCCCGCGAGATCGTCGAGGGCGAGCGCCCCAGACACTGTGCGATCGCACGCACGCCGAGGTCCCGGGCCCGCAGCAGGGCGATCTCTTCCCGCTCGGCGAACGACAGGTAGCGACCCGAGGTGCTCGGGGCGAGGCGGGGATTCACCCCGCCAGCACGGCGGAACCATCGCGACCCCACGGCCGGCGGGACCCCGATCGTGGCTGCGGCGTCCACGGAGCTCAGCCCCCGAGCGATCGCCTGCCAGAGCCGGACCCTGTCCTCACGCCATGCAACGCTCGGCCGACCCGGCGATGGCATCTGCCCCCGATACTCCCGCTGCCGATTCCCCACGCCCATGCGTAAACCTCCAGCTCACAGAGGTGTTGCGACGACCGGTTGAATCCACCGGCCGCATCCCCCACCGGCCGGCGCCCCGGTGCCGCCGACTTCCTCACCTACGCCGCGGCCGGCGCCGACCTGTACGACGTCAACGCCGACATGACCCAGCTCGCCCGCACCGTCGGGCAGAGCCTCGACGTCTACGCCCTGACCGGCGAGGACCTGCTGTCCCGCTCCGGCTTCCTGGTGTGGGAGCAGCCCCTCACCGACGACGCCCCGCACTACGCGCCGATCGCCGTCCTGCGGGCCTCGTACGGCGCGACCTTCAACGTCACGATGTTCGTCTCCACCACGGCCTACGCCGCCTGGGCCCACGCCTTCGGACCGCAGGCCGACGCCGGAACCCGCACCCTCCAGGCCGGGCACCTGATCATGCGCAGCCAGACCGCAACCCTGCCCATCGACCAACCCGAGCGCCCCTGGGACCAGCTCGACCTCGCCGACGACGACGCCGTCGTCCGCACTCTGCTCGCGACCTGGCTCCTCATCCGCCAGCCCGCGGACGACCGCACCCTCTACCAGACCGACGACATCCCGGCACCCCGCACCACCCCAGAGGAGACTGCGCCGGGCCGGCCTCGACCCCGACCGCACGGTCCGGCTGATCACCTTGCGCCAGTCCCTGCGACCCGCGCACCACAAGCCGGGCGACGCCGAGCACGCCGAACGGATCTACCGACACCGATGGGTGGTCCGGCTGCACCGCCGCACCTACCCGGACAAGACCGCCCCGACAGGCAAGGCCCGCCGCTGGATCGGCCCCTACCTGGTGACCCCCGTCGGCTGCGAGGACGCCCAGATCCTCGGCACCGAGCGCGTCAACGTCCTGCGCCGCTGAGCGCCCGCCCGGCCGCCCCCGCCAACACGACTTTCCCCACCGAGCAGTCCTGTCCTCAGCGCAACAGCCCCTTAGTGCCCGCGCCGGCAGCCGGCAGCCCCGCTCCCGCCGTCGCGGCACTCGCCCGCCGGGTCCGTCCCGCGCTGCCGTCCGGTCGCCGTGGGGGTGGGGCGGTGGTTCGATGCAACCGGGCGGGGGTGCAGGGGTGCCGTCCGAGGAGAAGGCGGTGGCGGCGGTGGACGAAGCCGGGGTCGGCCGGGTGGTCGGCGAGTTCCTGGAGATGTCCCACGAGGTGGGGCCGCGCGACATCGCCGGCCTGGTCGACGACACCGCCCGGGCGCTCGGGATGGCCGGCGCAGCCGTCTACCTGGCCGACGTCCAGCAGGTCCGCCTGGTGCCGCTGCCCGACGACCGGCCGCGCGGGCCCGGCGCCGACGAGGCGGGCGTCCCCGTGGAGGGCACCCTCGCGGGCTGGGCGTACCGGACGATGAAACCGCAGGAGTCGTCCGCCGACGGCCGGGTCGAGCTGTGGCTGCCGCTCGTCGACGGGGTGGAGCGGATCGGGGTGCTGCGGGTGACGGCCGCGGCTCCCGGTCCGGCGGTGCACGAGCGGTGCCGCACGCTGGCCTCGCTGACCGCCCTGCTGGTGGTTTCGAAGTCGGCGTTCAGCGATGTGATGGCGGAGGCCGTCCGGAGCCGGCCGATGACCCTGCAGGCCGAGCTGGCCTGGGCGTTCATGCCGCCGCGGACGCTGGGCACCCGCAACGTCACCTCGTCCGCCGCCCTGGAGCCCGCGTACGAGATCGGCGGCGACGCCTTCGACCACAGCCTGCTCCGGGACCGGCTGCATCTGACGGTGGTGGACGCGATGGGCCACGACCTGGCGTCGGGCGGCGCGTCGGCGGTGGCGGTGGCGGGCAGCCGGTCCACCCGGCGGGCCGGCGGCGGTCTGGCGGACATCGCCGAGGCGGTGGACGGGGCGCTGGCGCGGTGGATCCCGGACCGGCTGCTGACCGCGGTCTTCGCCGAGCTCGACACCGGCACCGGCCGACTCAGCTGGGTGAACTTCGGCCATCCGCCGCCGCTGCTGATCCGCCGTCAGCACGTGGTGCCCCGGGCGCTGGAGCGCCCGGCCCACCTCCCGCTGGGCCTCGGCAAGGGCTATCCGCGCGGGCCGGTCACCGTGCACCGGGCGCAGCTGGAGCCGGGGGACCGCATCCTCGTCCACACCGACGGGGTGACCGAGGCGAGGTCGGGGGCCGGTGACCTGTTCGGCGAGGAGCGGCTGGTCGACCTGGTGGTGCGCTCGGCCGCGGCCGGCGAGCCGGCCCCCGAGGCGCTGCGGCGGCTGGTCCTCGCCCTGCTGGAGCACCAGGACCACCGCCTGCACGACGACGCCACGATCGTGCTGGTGGAGTGGCATCCCCGCGGCTGACCGGTTCCAAGGGCCGACCGGTTCCAACGACCGACCGGTTCCCACGGTCGACCGGCCCCAGCGGCGCCGACCGCGCGGCAGCTGACACGTCGGCCTGCGGCGACGTCCGGCACGGCAGCGTGCCCGGCGCCCGGCGCGAGGGCCGAAGCATCGCACACGCAGCATGCCTTTTCTGGAACACTGAGTCACGCCACGGGCACACGAGGTGTGTCTCCGGGCTCCGCCGTGGCGTGCGCAGGTCCGTCCTGTCGTGCGCAAGGGCCTTCGGCGGAGCGGGAATTCGCCGAGGGGGCGTGATGGACACCGTCATCGTGCAGCTGCCGGACACCGGCGGGGGACCGCAGGCCGAGCCGCGGCTGCTGCGGATGGGCCCGGACGACTGCGCGGACTTCGGCCGCGGCGCACCGGGCCGGCCGGTCGCGATCCCGCTGCCCGACCAGGGCGTCTCGCGCCGGGCCGGCGAGCTCACGGCGGCCTCCGACTACTGGCGGCTGTCGAACTTCAGCCGGTCGGCGACCTACGTGGTGGAGAACCTGGAGGGCGCGGGGGAGCACCTCAAGGTGGCGCCGGGGCGGCTGGGGGCGCCGGTGCCGTTCGAGTTCTCCCGGGTGGTGCTGCCCTCGCTGGGCGGCGGCTGCCACTTCAAGGTCTTCGCGCCGCAGCACGCCTACCTGGACCGGGCGCAGGTCGGACCGCCGGGCGAACACACCGTCAGCCCGTTCGCGCTGGACGCCACGGCGAAGTACTTCCTGGTGCTGGTGGCGCTCTGCGAGCCGCGGCTGCGCGGCACCTCCGCGGCCGTCCCCGGGGTCGGCGACGTGGTGGAGCGGCTGCGCGGCGGTCCGGGCGCCGCCGGGCCGAGCCGGTCGGCGGTGAACTACCACATCGACTACCTGGCGGAGTCCAAACTCCGGCTGCGGCCGGAGGGTTCGGAGGACGGGGCGGGGCCGCTGCGCAAGCGCGAGGAGCTGGTCGACCTGGCGCTCCGCTTCGACCTGGTGCGCGAGGAGCACCTGGCGCTGCTGCCCTCCCGCCGGGAACGCCGTGCGGCGGGTGCCGGGTGAGCCGGACGAGCCGGGTGAGCCGGGTGAGCCGGGGGGTGCGTGCGGGGTGAGCACGGGGTTCCCGGACGGGCCGGTGCCCGAGGTGCCGCCCGGCTACCGGGTGGCCGGGCACCGGATCACCGGCCCGATCGGTGCGGGCGGCTGGGGCGCCGTCTACGCGGCGGTCCGGCGGCGGGACGGGGCGCCGGCGGCGGTGAAGATCCTGCCGGCCGCCCGGCTCGCTCCCGGCCAGTGCCGGCAGGCGAGCGAACTCGCCCGGCGGGAGGCGGAGTTCAGTGCCCGGGCGGAACACCCGCGGCTGATCAGGACGTTCGCCACCGCGGTGCTCCGCGACCCCGGACGGCCGGGCCTGGACGGCGCCGTGGTGCTGGTGATGGAACGGGCGGAGCGGAGCCTCGCGGACCTGCTCGCCGAGGGCCGGGCGGTGCCGCCCGCGGAGGGTGCCCGGCTGCTCGCCGAGGTCTGCGAGGGCCTGGCCCACATGCACCGGCACGGTTGGGTGCACGGCGACCTCAAGCCGGCGAACGTCCTGCTGATGGCCGACGGTTCGGTGCGGCTCGCGGACTTCGGGCTGACCGCCGAACTCGACGGCACGCACGCCTACGTCCCGCCGCTCGGCACGCTCGACCACGTGCCGCCGGAGTGGTGGTCCGAGCGGAGCGGGGCGCGGGGGGTGGCGTTGCGGCCGAGCGCCGACGTCTGGGCGTTCGGGGTGCTGGCGCACCAGGTGTTCGCGGGCGGCACGCACCCCTTCCCGGGCGCGGCGGCCAGGGCGAGGGCGCTGGCGGCGCAGTCGTACGCCCGCGGCCGGGAGCGGTTGCGGCTGGACGAGCGGGTGCCGGGGGAGTGGCGGGCGCTGGTCGCGGACTGCCTGGCCGCGGACCGGGCGGCACGTCCGGCGGACGCGGCCGCCCTGGCCGCCCGGTTGCCGGCGTCGGCACCGGTCCGCCGGCCCCGGCGCCGGCGCGGGGCGCCGGCGGTGGCCGTCGCCGCGGTGGGGGCGCTGGTCTGTGCCGCGGCGGTGGCCGTGCTCCCGGGGTCGCCGGACGGTACCGGCCCGGGCCGTCCGCGGGCGGTCCCCTCCGGCAGCCCGATCGGCAGTCCGTCCGGCGCGCTGCCCGGTGCACTGCCCGCGGACGCCGACGTGCCCGTGGCGCTGCGCGAGCCGATTGCCCGGGCCGCCCGGCGCTGCCCCGAGCCGGAGGTGACTCCGGTGCTGCTGGCCGCGATGCTGAAGGCGGAGAGCGGCTTCGACCCGAAGGCCGCCCGGCCGGAGACCGGGGAGTACGGCATCGCGATGTGGACGCCGGCCGTGTTCAACGCCTGGGCGCAGGACGGCGACCTGGACGGCCGCAAGGACTACATGTCGCCGCCGGACGCCATCATCTCGATGGGCTCGTACGTCTGCTGGCTGGCGCAGCAGTTCAAGCGCCGGGGGCTCACGGACGACCTGCCGGGGCTGCTGGCGGCGGGCTACCGCACCAGCGACAAGTCCGTCGCGGAGGCCCGCGGGGTGCCCGAGCGGGTCCGGCCGCACGTGGCGAAGGTGGAGCAGTACCTCGCCGAGTACGGCCGGTGAGCCCGCCCGGGCCGGGTGGGTGAGCCTGCGTCAGCAGCTCGGCAGTCCGGGCACCGGCTGGTCGTTGTCGCCGCCGGAGAGGTAGACGACGTTCACCCAGACGCCCTTGTTGCCGCTGTCGTCGTCGGTCTTGGCCCACCAGTGGTTGCGGTACGGGCCGTCGACGACCTCGCTGCCGACGGCCTGGCAGTAGAAGTAGTTGGTGCCCGCGTTGAGGGTGCCGGCGCGGACGTTGCCGGCGAAGTAGGACGGTGCGGTCTTCCAGACGTTGCAGTTGTACTTGCCGCCGCCGATGCCGTAGCAGCCGCTCGCGGCCTCGGCGGAGGCCGGGACGAGGCCCGTCAGGGCGAGACCGACGGCGGCTGCGGCTCCGGCGAGGGCGAGCTTGCGCACAGCGAACATGGAACGCTCCTTGCGTCGTGGGAGTGGCCCCGGAGGGGGCTCCGACCGGTGGGCGGCCCGGTGGCCGTCCCCGTCTGACTCCAGGAAAGCCGAGCCGCGGTCTGCCCGGTACCTGACATCTGTCAGGGCGTCGGCCGCGGACCGGGGCCCCGGGCGGGGGTTCCGGGTCGAGGTTCCCGACCACCCTCTTTTCGTCGTATTGACGACAACCCTTCGACCTGGTTATCGTCATCTGGACGAAAACGATTCGGGAGGGACCATCATGGCCGACATCACCAGGCGACTCGGATTCCGGCACCTGCGGGCCGCGCCCACCGCCCACATCCGCCACCTGCGCGGCGGCCGGCCCGTCCACCAGGGCACCGGCCTCGCCTTCTGGTTCCGCCCGCTCACCGCGGCCATCTCCGAAGTCCCGGTCGAAGACCGCGAGTTGGCGATGCTCTTCCACGCCCGGACGGCCGACTACCAGGACCTCGCGGTGCAGGCCACCGTCACCTACCGGATCACCGACCCGGCGGTGGCCGCGGAACGCCTCGACTTCGGCATCGACCCGGACACCGGCGCCTGGCGGGCCGAGCCGCTCGAACAGATCGGCACCCTGCTCACCGAGACCGCCCAGCAGCACGCCCTCGAACTCGTCGCCGCGACCCCGCTGGCCGGCACCCTCACCGACGGCATCACCGCCGTGCGCCGCCGCATCGCCGAGGGCCTCACCGGCGACGCCCGGCTCGCCGAGATCGGCCTCGCCGTGATCGCCGTCCGCGTCACCGCGCTCCGCCCCGAGGCCGAGACCGAGCGGGCGCTGCGCACCCCGGCCCGCGAGCAGGTCCAGCAGGAGGCCGACCGGGCCACCTACGAGCGCCGCGCCCTCGCCGTCGAGCGGGAGCGCGCCATCGCCGAGAACGAGATGGCCAACCGGATCGAACTCGCCCGCCGCGAGGAGGAACTGGTCGCCCAGGAGGGCGCCAACGCCCGCCGCCGCGCCGAGCAGGACGCCGAGGCGGACGCCGTCCGCGCCGAGGCCGAATCGGCCCGCCGCACCCGGCTCGCCGCCGCCGAGGCCGAGGCCGACCGGCTGACCGCCGCGGCCCGTGCCGAGGCGGAACGCGCCCTCGGCGAGGCCAAGGCCGCCGCCGAACAGGCCTGGCTCGCCGCCCACCAGCAGGCCGGCCCGGAGGTGCTGCGGGCGCTCGCCGTGATCCGCCTCGCCGAGCACCTGCCGCGGATCGACAGCGTCACCCTCACCCCGGACGTCCTCACCGGCCTGCTCGGCCGCCTCGGCGTCGGCGTCGGCAACGGCGCCGGCAACGGCGACGGCGGTGCCCGATGACCCTCGCCCCGCGGGTGGTGCTCGTCCACCGCCGCACCGAGTACGAGGAACTGCTCGCCCGGCACGGCTCCCGCGGTCAGGCCGCGTTCTTCCTGGACTCCCGCGGCCGCTCGATCGCCGAGGCCGAGGAGCGCCACGACCGCACCCGCACGGCGCTCGCCGCCGTCGCCGGGGCGATTCCCGGCGACTGGCGGCGCACCAGGGTCGAACGCGCCGACCTCGACCGGTTCCTCTTCACCCCGGAGGACCTGGTGGTCGTCGTCGGCCAGGACGGCCTGGTCGCCAACGCCGCCAAGTACCTGACCGGGCAGCCCGTCATCGGCATCGACACCGACCCCGGCCGCAACCCCGGAGTCCTGGTCCGGCACCGGCCCGCCGACGCCGCCGAGCTGCTGCGCGCCGCCGCCGGACCGGGCGCCGCCGGAATGCTGGAGGAGCGCACCATGGTCGAGGCGGTGGCCGACGACAGCCAGCGCCTCCTCGCCCTGAACGAGGTCTACCTCGGCCAGAGCGGCCACCAGACCGCCCGCTACCGGCTCACCGCGCCGGGCGCCGCCGCCGAGGCCCAGGCCTCCTCCGGCATCCTCGTCGGCACCGGGACGGGCGCGACCGGCTGGTGCCGCTCCGCCTGGCTCGAACGCCGCTCCGAACTGCGCCTGCCCGAGCCGACCGGCGCCGCCGTCGCCTGGTTCGTCCGCGAGGCCTGGCCCTCCCCGGCCACCGGCACCGACCGGGTCCAGGGGCTGCTGGCCGGCGGCGAACGCCTGGAGGTCGTCGTCGAGTCCGACCGCCTGGTGGTCTTCGGCGACGGCGTCGAGTCCGACGCCCTCCAACTCGCCTGGGGCCAGCGCCTGACCGTCGGCGTGGCCGCCGAACGCCTCCGCCTGCTCACCTGAGCCGCACCGGGCGGCCCCGCGGTCGGCCCGTCCGCGGGTGGAACGGGGCCACCGTTCGGCGGCGGAACGCGGCCCGGCGGAGGGGCGTGCGGTGCAGGTCGGCTGCGCTCCCGCGAGCCCCCGGGCGACCCCGCGCGACGGTCCGCGCCCGGCGCGTCGTGGTCCACCGCTCTGCCACAGTGGCCGGGGCTCGGTCGGAGCCCATCCACCGACAGGAAGGCCTCCCACATGGCACGTCGCTGGCTGGTCACCGGATGCTCGTCGGGGCTCGGCCTCGCCCTCGCCACCGCCGCGGCGGAGGCCGGCGAGTACGTCCTGGCCACCGCGCGCAAGCCGGACACCCTCGCCGAGCTGGCCGCCCGCCACCCGGACCGGGTCCTCACCGCCGCCCTGGACATCCGCGACCCGGGCCAGTGCGAATCCGCCGTCGCCACCGCCGTCGACCGCTTCGGCGGCCTGGACGTCCTGGTCAACAACGCCGCCAGCGGCCTGTTCGGCACCGTCGAGGAGGTCGCCGACGAGGAGCTCCGCGACCAGCTGGAGATCCTCGTCGTGGCCCCCTGGCGGCTCGCCCGGCTCGTCCTCCCGGTGATGCGCGCCCAGGGCGCCGGCCACATCGTGAACGTCTCCTCGCTGGCCGGCCGGATGGCCTTCCCCGGCCTCTCCGCCTACGTCGCCGGCAAGTACGCCCTGGAGGGGATGACCCAGGCCCTCGCCGCCGAGGCCGGACCGCTCGGCATCCGGGTCACCGCCGTCGAACCGGGCGGATTCTCCACCGGCTACGGCGACGCCATCGCGCAGGCCGCGACCCGCCTGCCCGCCTACGCCGCCGGCACCGACCCGATGCGCGACGGCATGCACGCCATGCGGGACAACCCGCAGCTCGGCCGCCCCGAGGACTTCGCCCGCCACGTGCTCCGCCTGGTCGCCGCCGAGGAGACGCCCGTCCGGGTGCCCGTCGGTGAGGACGCCTACGCCTTCCTCGCCGCCGTCGACGAGGCCGCCCGCGCCGAACTCGCCGCCGCCCGTGCACTCGTCCTGGGCCGATGATCCACTGAGCCGCGGGGCCGCCGATCGGCCGAGCCCCGGGTGGACTCCACCGCAACGGCCGACGGCCGCCGCCCCGGTCACCCGGGGCGGCGGCCGTCCACGGCCGGGGCCGGGCTACCGCTGTTCGGGCGGCTGCTCGCCGAGGTGCTCGTTGATCTTCTGCTGGGCGGTGTCCACCTGGCCCTGGTACTTGCCCTGGGTCTTGGCGTCGACGGCGTCACCGGCCTTCTCGACACCCTTCTGGGCAGTGGACTCGTGGCCCTTCATCATGCTCTTGAGCTTGTCCAGCATCGACATCTGGCTTCCTCCTTCGGAGCTGCCGGTCTACCCACCATCGCCGACCCGGACGAGATCCACATCTCCAGGGCGCCCGGCGCCGCCCGGCACCGGCTCACTGCGGTGCGGCGGCCGCCCAGTACCCGGGTGCGGCATCCGTCCGGCGCCGCAGGTCGGCCCGGACCCGGACGGCCAGCCGCCGGGTGTCCCGGCGGTTCAGCACCGCACCGAGCCCCGCCCCGACCAGCAGCGGGAAGAGCGTGGGCAGCTTGCGCAGCGTGCTGCGGGTCAGCCGCTTGCGCACCTTGCGCCGCACCTCGGTGCCCACCGCCAGTCCCGTCACCGCCGCCACGCCCACCGGATGCGACGGCGTCACCGAGGCGAGCCCGCGCCGGTCCGCCCACGCCGTGACGTACGCGGCCGACCGCTGCGCGGGGCTGCCGCCCGCGGGCACGCCGTACACCTGGTGCAGCTCGGCGATCAGTTTGATCTCGACCGCCGCGACCACCAGCGTCTCCGCCGCGACCTCGGCGGCCATCGCCGTCGGCACCGGCAGCATCGCCGCCGCCCCGACCCCGGCGCCGACCGAGGCCGAGGCCCGCAGCGCCCCCGCCACCAGCAGGTCCGCCAGGGCCTCGGCGTCGCCGGCCTTCGGGTACTGCGCCCGCAACGTGGCCAGGTCCCGCACCGGGATCCGCGGCGCGGTCTGCAGCAGCCGCTCGGTCAGGGCCCGGCCGCCCACCCAGGTCACCCGCGCGGTCGCGGCACCCCCGCGCAGCAGCAGCCGGACCGTCGACGCCACCAGCGCGCCGGCCCGCCGGGCGGCCCGCCGCCGGCTCGACTCCGAGCCCTCCTCCATCTCGCGCGACATCGAGGCCAGCGCCTCCGCCGCGGCCTCCGGACCCATCTCCGCCCCCGCCGCCCCCGTCCCGTCATCCGGCGGTTCCGGCCGTCGCCTGCGCAGCAGTCCCATGCCGTCCCCCGTACCCCTCTCCGGAAACCCGTACGCGGCCCACCGGCCCGCTCCACCCGACCAGTCCCATGAACGACCCGTCCCACGCACCCGAGGCGCCGCTGTGACCCCCGTCACCACGCCGACCCCGGCGGTGCGCCGCGCGGACACCCCCTGCGGCGCGAGAATGATCGGGTGTCCGCCCCCTCAGAACTGCCGCGCTACTCCGGCCAGACGTCCTGCGGTGCCGACATGCGCACCCCGCTGCGGGACTTCCTCCGCACCGAGACCGGCAGCGCCGCCGTCCTGCTCGCCGCCACCCTGGCCGCCCTGGTCTGGGCGAACGTCGCCGCCGGGTCGTACGAGTCCTTCTGGGAGACCGTCCTCGCCGTGCGGCTGGGTGACGCCGGCATCTCCCTCGACCTGCGCGAATGGGTGAACAGCGGCCTGATGACGCTGTTCTTCTTCGTGGTCGGGCTGGAGGCCCGCCGCGAGTTCGACATGGGCGAGCTGCGCGAGCGCCGCCGGATCGCGCTGCCGCTGATCGCCGGGGTGTTCGGGATGGTCGTCCCCGTCGCGATCTTCCTCGCGGTCAACGCCGGGGACGGCGAACTGCACGGCTGGGGCACCGCGATGTCCACCGACACCGCCTTCGCCCTCGGCATGCTCGCCCTGTTCGGCAGCCGGCTGCCGGAGTCGCTGCGCACCTTCATCCTCACCGTCGCCGTCGTCGACGACTTCGTCGCCCTGGGCGTCATCGCCGTCGCGTACAGCGGCAGCATCGAGGTGCCGGCCCTGCTCGCGGGCCTCGGCATCCTCGCGGTGATCCTGCTGGCCAGGGCCGCCGGCCTGCGCCGCGGCGGCGTGTACGCGCTGCTCGCGGTGGCGCTCTGGGTCGCCCTGCTGAAGTCGGGCGTCGACCCGGTGGTCACCGGTCTGGCGATGGGCCTGCTGACGTACGCCTACCCGGCGTCCCGCGGCGACCTGGAGCGGGCGAGCGACCTGTTCCGGCTGTTCCGCGAGCAGCCCACCCCGGAGCTGGAACGCACCCTGCGGGCCGGCCTGGCCACCGCGATCTCCCCGAACGAGCGGCTCCAGCAGGTCTACCACCCGTGGACGAGCTACGTCATCGTGCCGCTGTTCGCGCTCGCCAACGCGGGCATCACCTTCTCCGGGGAGCAGCTGACCCGGGCCCTGCACTCGCCGGTCACGCTCGGCATCGTCCTCGGCTACGTGCTCGGCAAGCCGGTCGGCATCCTCGGTTCGACGCTGCTCACCACCGCGTTCAGCCGCGGCCGGCTGCGGCCCCCGGTCGGCTGGGGCGCGGTGGCGGCGGGCGGCGCGATCGCCGGGGTCGGGTTCACGGTGTCGCTGCTGATCGCCACGCTGGCGTTCGAGGGCCCGCTGCTGGACGAGGCCAAGGTCGGCATCCTGGCCGCGGTGGTCTGCGCCTCGGCCGTGACCTGGGTGATCACCCGGCTGATCGCGCTGATGCCGCGGACCGGCCGGATGCGGGCGCTGCTCGGTACCTCCGAGTCCATCATCGACCTGGCGGCCTCCGTGGACGTCGAACGCGACCACGTCCGCGGCCCGCTCGACGCGCTGGTGACCGTCGTCGAGTACGGCGACTTCGAGTGCCCGTACTGCGGCCAGGCCGAACCCGTCGTCCGCGAGCTGCTGGCCGGTGCCGGTGACATCCGCTACGTCTGGCGCCACCTGCCGCTGAACGACGTCCACCCGCACGCCCAGCTGGCCGCCGAGGCGGCGGAGGCCGCCGGGCTGCAGGGCGCGTACTGGGAGATGCACGACCTGCTGCTGGCCCACCAGGGGGCGCTGAAGATCCACGACCTGCTGAAGTACGCCGAGACCGTCGGGGTGGACGGCGAGCGGTTCGAGGTCGACCTGCGGGCCCGGGCGGGTGCCGTCCGGGTCTCCGAGGACGTCGACTCGGCGGACCTCAGCGGCGTCTCCGGCACCCCCACCTTCTTCGTCAACGGGCGCCGGCACTACGGCGCCTACGACATCGCCAGCCTCAAGGAGGCGGTCCGCGCCGCCCGCGAACGGGCCGCCCTGGTCCGCTGAGACCCGGCACCGCCACCGCTGCACGGCGACGCGCCCGCCCCCGCCCGGGTGCACCCTGGTCGGAGGGGCGGAGTCGGCCCGCGGCACACCCGGGGCCCGGCCTCCGCCGCGGCAGCCGGAAGGAGGCCCCCAGGTGGCCAGCGCCGGCCCCGGCAGCGGGGGCCCGCAACCCGACGCCCGCACGGACCTCCCCGACACGTCCGCCGAGCCCGTGCCCCAGCGCTGGCGCGCCCTGGTGGTCTGCCTGATCGCCGGCTTCATGACCCTGCTCGACGTCAGCATCGTCAACGTCGCCCTGCCGACCGTCCGCACCGGCCTGCACATGTCGCAGAGCGGCCTGCAGTGGGTGCTCAGCGGCTACGCCCTGGCCTTCGGCCTCGCCCTCGTGCCCGCCGGACGGCTCGGCGACGCCCGCGACCGCCGCGCCGTCTTCCTGACCGGCCTCGCCCTGTTCACCGCGGCCAGCGCCCTGTGCGGCGCCGCCCAGAACGAGGCCTGGCTGATCACCGCCCGGCTGGTCCAGGGCCTCGCCGGCGGCATCATCGTGCCGCAGGTCTCCGGCTTCATCCAGACCTCCTTCCCCGGCCCCGAACGCGGCCGGGCCTTCGGCATGCTCGGCGCCGTCATCGGCATCTCCACCGCCGTCGGCCCGCTGCTCGGCGGACTGCTCATCGAACTCGCCGGTCCGCAGCACGGCTGGCGCTGGGTCTTCCTGGTCAACGTCCCGATCGGCGTCGCCGCGCTGCCGGTCGCCCGCCGCCTGCTGCCGGACCCGCCGCCCCGCCCGGCCGGCCGCGTCCGCCACAGCGACCTCGACCCGGTCGGCATCCTGCTGCTGGGCGTCGGCACCACCGCCCTCCTGCTGCCCTTCGTCCAGGAGCAGTGGCACGACCGGGCCCGCTGGCTGCTGCTGCCCGTCGCCGTCCTGCTGCTCACCGCCTTCGCCGCCTGGGAGAGCAGGTACGGGCGCCACCGCGAACCACTGGTCAGCATGGACCTCTTCGCCCGCCGCTCCTACGCCGCCGGCACCCTGCTCTCGCTGCTGTACTTCGCCGGGTTCACCTCGGTCTTCTTCGTCTTCACGCTCTACCTGCAGGCCGGGCTGCACTACACCGCGCTCGCCGCGGGACTGGCGATCACCCCGTTCGCCGTGGGCTCCGCGGTGGCGGCGGCCGTCGGCGGCCGGCTGGTCGCCCGGCGCGGGCGGCGGCTGGTCGCGCTCGGCCTGGTCTCCGTGCTGGTCGGCCTGGGCGGCGCCGCGCTCGCGGCCCACCTGACCTCGGGCGACAGCACCGGCTGGGCCACCGCCGCGCCGCTGCTGCTCGCCGGGGCCGGCAGCGGCCTGGTCATCGCCCCCAACCAGACGGTCACCCTGCAGGAGGTCCCGGTCGTCCGGGCGGGCAGCGCCGGCGGGGTGCTGCAGACCGCCCAGCGGATCGGCTCCGCCGTCGGCATCGCGGTGGTCGGCTCGGTCTTCCTGGGCCACGCGGGCGGCGCCCCGGACGCCTGGACGGACGCCTTCCAGCTCGGCATCGCCGTCTCCGCCGCGTTCGTCCTGGTGGCCCTCGCCGTGGCCGCCGCCGACATCCGCGGCCACCGCCCGCCGCCGCCCGAGAAGGCCCTGCACTGACCGGACCCCGCCGTCGCACCCGTACGGCATGCTGGTCCCCGTACGTCACACAGGGGTGCCGTCGGGGCGGGAGACGCGGCGGCCACGGGTGCCGGGGGATCCCATGATGGGTGGAGCGTCGGACGACTGGTGGGTGCTGCTGTTCTACCCGGTCGTGTTCTGGGTCCCGCTCGGGCCCTTCGTCATGGCCGCGCTCGGGGTGTGGAACGCCCGCGAGCCGGGGCCGTGGCCGCGGCTGTGGTCGGTGCTGCTGCCGCTGGAGCCGGTGGTGACGCTGGGCGTCGTCGCCTGCCGCCCGGGCAAGGAGCCCGGCGACTACCTCATGTACTTCGGCGGCTACGTCCTCGGCATCACGGTGCTGCCCTGGGTGCTCGGCTGGGGCATCACCCGTGCGGTCCGGGCCGTCCGCGCCCGCCGCGGTCCGGACGCGGGCCCCGGGGCCGCCTGACCCCCGTGCGTCCGGCGGGAGCCGCCGGGCGGTTGGATCCGCCGCGGACGGACAGACGCGCGGGCGTGGACCGACTTCGCAGACACACGCTGGCCCGGCGACGGACGGTCGCCCGACCCGGGCCCAGCGCCCGGGTGCGCCGCCGCGCCCCCGACCGGCCGACCCGGCTGCGCCGCCGCGGCTGGAAGGACGCACTGCGCGGTACCGGACGGGAGATCCTCGACGACGACCTCTCCGACCGGGCGGCCGCGCTCACCTACTACGGTGTCCTCGCGATCTTCCCGACCCTGCTGCTGCTCGTCTCGCTGATCGGCCTGGTCGGGCGGTCCGCCACCGAGCAGATGCTCGACAACCTGCGCACCTGGACGCCCGGTCCGGCCCGGGACATCCTCCGCGGCGGCGTGGAGGGACTGCAGCGCAGCCACGGCACCAGCGGCGTCCTCGCCGTCCTCGGCCTGGCCGGCGCGCTCTGGTCCGCGTCCGGCTACATCGCCGCGTTCATCCGCGCCGCCAACGCGGTCTACGACATCCGCGAGGGTCGCCCGGCCTGGAAGCTGACCCCGCTGCGACTCGGTCTGACGGTGGTCCTGATGCTGCTGCTCGCCGGGAGCTCCGTGATCGTGGTGTTCACCGGGCCGATCGCGCAGCGGGCCGGCGAGGTGCTCGGGATCGGCGACGTCGGGGTGCAGATCTGGTCGATCGCCAAGTGGCCGGTGCTGCTCGTCCTGGTCACGCTGATGATCGCGCTGCTGTACTGGGCCGCGCCCAACGTCCGCGGCCGCGGCTTCCGCTGGGTGTCGCCCGGCAGCGTGCTCGCGGTGGCGCTCTGGATCGGCCTGTCCGCCGGCTTCGCCGCCTTCGTGGCGAACTTCTCCTCCTACAACCGGACCTACGGCACCCTCGCGGGAGTGATCGTCTTCCTGGTGTGGCTGTGGCTGACGAACCTGGCGATCCTGTTGGGGCTGGAGTTCGACGCCGAGCTGTCGCGGGCGCGCGCCGTCCAGGGCGGCCTGCCGCGGACGCACGAGCCCTACGTCCAGCCGCGCTCCACGGAGACCTGGGACGACGCCGATTCCGGTGGCGGCCCCTGAGCGGAGGGGAACCAGCGATGGCGGCGCACCGGACCGACCCCGGCGGGACGGGGCGGCGGCCCGCGCGCCGCCGTCCGGCCGTACGGCGTCGCCCGGACGGGGGAGCCCCGCGGTGACCGGCGGCCAGCACCTCCAGGGGCGGCCGCTGCCGCGGTCCGGCGGCCCGCGGCAGGGCGGTCTGCGGGCGCGGCTGGCCGAGGCGGCCCGGGAGACCTGGCGGCGCGGCCGGGAGATCGAACTGCTGCACCGCTCGATGGCCTTCGCCGCGCTCTGCTTCGTCACCGTGGTGCCGCTGCTGGTCGTGATCGCCGCCGCCTCGCCGACCAGCGGCAGCGGGATCGCCGACTGGATGATCGACGGCCTCGGACTGTCCGGCCGCTCGGCCGCCGCGGTGGACGAGCTCTTCGCCTCCCGCCGCGAGGTCGTCACCACCACGACCGGGCTGAGCCTCGCCGCCCTGGCGGTCTTCGGGGTGTCGCTGATGGCGGCGGTGCAGAACGCCTACGAGCGGATCTGGCAACTGCCGCCGGGTGCCTGGCACTCGGTGTGGCGCCAGGTGGTGGGCCTCGGCGGGTTGATCGGCTACGTGCTGCTGGCGGCCTGGAGCGGGGTGCCGTGGCACCGCTCCGGCGCCCAGCCGGCCCTGCGGGTGGCGGCGACCCTGATCGGCGGGCTGCTCTTCTTCTGGTGGCTGCCGCGGCTGCTGCTCGGCTCCCGGGCGTCCTGGCGCGCGCTGCTCCCGGGGGCGGTGCTGACCGTGTGCGCCCTGGTCGGGCTGCGGGTGTTCTCCCGGCTGGCGTTCGCCCCGATGATCGTCTCCAACGCGGTGTCCTACGGGGCGATCGGCACGGTGCTGGTGGTGCAGTCCTGGCTGATCGGCGTCGGCTACTGCGTGTACGCGGGCGCCCTGGCCGGTCAGGCCCTGCAGCGCCCACCCACCCCGCGCCGCCGCGGCCCGCGCTGAGGACGCCCCGGCCCCCGCCGGGCAGGACCGGCCGGTTCAGAGCGACAGGACGCGGCGCTCGCCCGGGGTGCACGGTGAAGCAGGAACCGCGCAGCCGGACCCGGATCGGCATCCCCGGGCAGCCACGCTATGCCGCCGTTCGGGCGGCCGCATCCGTTGCGCACGGCCGTCGCCGGCAGGGCCGCCGACCGGGCGGCCCACGGCGGCGGGGTGCGCCGATGGGGCCGTTCGGCCCCGGCGGGGAGGCCTCCAGCCCTGGCGTCCGGGGTGCCGCGGCCCCACGCTGGACAGCAGGGGGCACCGGAGCGTCGCCGCACGAACGGGCACCGGACATGAACGAGACCACCAGGACCCCGGCCGCCGCCGAGCAGGCCGCAGGCCACCCGGACGACATCGCCCGACGGGTCGTCAGCCGCTGCCGGCAGCTCGGGCTCGGCCAGGACGAGGCGGCGGCCCGGGCCGGCATGTCGCCGCGCTACCTCGGCCAGCTGCTGGACTTCGGCCCGGGCTTCGACCCGGGCGCGGTCTTCCGCCTCGCCCGGGTCCTCGGCCTGAGCCGGGCGGACCTCGTCGAGGGCCGCGCGGACGCGCCGCCAGGCCGTGCGCCGGCCGCGGCCCGGGCACGGATGCTCAGGCTCACCGAGCAGGAGTGCTGGGACCGGCTCGGCACCCACGGCGTCGGCCGGCTCGCCCTCCCGGGGGAGCGGTTCCCCCTGGTGCTGCCGGTCAACTACACCGTGGACGGCACCACGGTCGCCTACCGCACCGCCGACTTCGGCGCCGCGGCGGCCGCGGTCGGTGACGGCGTCGCCTTCGAGGTGGACCGCATCGACGAGCACCGCAGCAGCGGCTGGAGCGTCCTGCTCGGCGGCCGGGCGGAGCGGGTGCAGGACCCGGAGGCCGAACGGCGGCTGGTCGAGCTCGCCGTCGGCGAGCCCTGGGCGGGCGGCCACCGGGCGCTGTGGATCCGCGTCGTCCCGGAGACGGTGACGGGCCGGGTGGTCGGACCGGCCGACGGGCGGGACGGCGGCGCCGGGCCGTGAGGCACCGGACCGGCACCGCCGGAGCGGTCAGCCGGGCAGGCCGGGCAGGCGGTGGCGTTCGGCCGGGTCGGGCGCGTCGAGGACGGCGTCGTACGGGGCCGGTGCCGGGGACGCCGTGAGGCCGCTGCCGCCGGCCGGGGGCAGGCCGGCCCAGCGGAGCAGGGCGTCGGTGGCCAGGGCGCGGTCGGCCGGGGCGAGGGCGGTGATCGAGGCGCCGTGGTTGCCGTCGGCCACCGTCAGCACGTGGCTGTCGCGGGTCCGGGCGGAGACGGAGAAGCGCTCGGCGCTCCACGGGTCCCGGCCGCCGTACACGAAGAGGGTGTTGCGGGCGTTCCGGCGGATCCAGCGGTCGACGTCCCGGGTCGTGCCCGGGTCGAAGGGGCGCCGGGCGACCTTGTCCGGGATGTAGTCCCACACCGAGATCCGGTACTTCAGCAGGCCCTTGAGCTGCGGGTACGCCACCTCGGGCGCGCCGAGCTCGGTGGCCGCCTGGTAGTAGTACGGCGCGTAGTACGAGAGCGTCTGGTCGGTGTAGAAGGAGAAGCCGTCGACGGCGTCGAACCAGTCCCACAGCTGCTGGTCGGTGGCGTCCCGGCCGGGGACGGCCGCGCAGTCGGCCTCGGTGCCGTACTGCCAGAACGCCCACGGCGTGTCGACGACCACGGCCTCCAGGGCCTTGTCGGCGCTGCCCATGTACTCGGCGGAGAAGGTGTAGCCGTTGTCGCGGGCGTACTGCTCGTAGCGGGCGGTGAGCGCGGTGCGGCGGCGCAGCGCCTCCACCTGGGCGCCGGCGATCGCGGCCCGGCACTCGGGGGTGCCGTTGCTGCGGATGACGTCCGCGTAGGCGCGGTCGCCGGGCCGGGCGGCGTCGTCCGGGGCGACGTAGGCGACCGTGCCGTCCATGTCGCCGGGGTGGAACCGCTCGTAGTGGGCGGCGTTCATGCCGCCCTTGCTGCCGCCGGTGGCGATCCAGCGGCCGGGGTAGAACGCCTTCAGCGCCGTGAAGACCGCGTGCTGGTCGGCGGTGGCCTGACGGACGTTCAGGGTCGACCAGTCGCCGCCGGTGGCGGGCTCCGAGCCGCGGAAGAACCGGTACTCCAGGGAGACCTGGTTGGCGTCGAGCAGCCGGGTGGGCTCGGAGCGGGACGGGCCGGGGTCGGCCGGCAGTCCGTAGCCGCTCGCGGAGAGGACGGTCGGCCGGTCGGCGCCGCGGTGCAGCACGGTGAGCCGCTGCTGGAAGCTGCCGCGCCCGGGGTGGTCGTGGTCGACGGGCTGGGTGTAGGTCAGCACGAAGAAGCGGTAGCCGTCGACCGGCTTCTCCTGGACGACGGTCATGCCGGGGATCGCGGCGAGCCGGTCCTTGAGGTCGGTGTCCCGGGTCGCGGCCGCGGCGGCGGGCGCGCCGGTGCGGGCCGGGCCGTCCGCGGCGAACGCGGGGGCGGGGAGCAGACAGGCGGACACGAGGCCCGCCGCGAGGGTGGTCCACAGACGGCTGCGCAACAGGGGTCTCCCGGGGCGGCGAAGTCAAGCGACGGTGTAAGTGCGTTTAACCCGTCGCACAACCTAGGCGCGGCCCGGCCCGGCCACAAGGCTTTTGACGGAATGTCATGTTCGCGGATCGGGGTCCGGCGCGCCGCCTTCGCCGGGTGCGCCCGAGTCCTCCCGGGGGAGGGCGGCGCGGCGCCGCGAGGTCTCGCCCAGCGCCGCCAGGTCCTGGCCGCCGCGGCCGTGCGCCACACCCTCCAGCAGGGCGTCGCGCAGCACTCCGGCGAGCGGCACCGGCACCCGGGCGGCGGCCGCGGTGTCCAACGCCAGGCCGACGTCCTTGAACCCCAGGTCGAGCCGGAACCCGGCGGGCTCGTACCGCCGTTCGGCGATCATCGCGCCGTACCCCTCGTACACCGGGCCGGGGAAGACCGTGCCGGTCAGCACGGACAGCAGGTCCTCGGCGGCCAGCCCGCTCGCCTCGCCGAGCGCGGTCGCCTCCGCCACCGCCTCGACCGCCGAGACCAGCACGAAGTTGGCGCAGATCTTGGCCGTGTTGGCGATCTCCGGCCGGTCGCCGAGCCGCCAGGTCCGCCGCCCCATCGCCTCGAACAGCGGGGCGGCCCGGTCCAGCGCGTCGGCCGGACCGGCCGCCAGGATCGCCAGGTTGCCCGCCGCGGCGACCTCGCCGCGGCCCAGCACCGGCGCCGCCACGTAGGCCACCCCGTGCCGGGCGTGCAGCTCCGCCGCCCGGCGCGCCAGCGCGGGGGAGACGGTGGCCATGTTGACGTGCAGGCCGGCCGCCGCCGAGGCCAGCGCCTCCTCGTCGAGCAGCACCGACTCCACCGCGGCGTCGTCCGCGAGCATCGACACCACGGCCTGGCACCGCCACACCCCGTCCGGCCCGTCGGCCGCCGCTGCGCCCTCCGCGACGAGCTCCCGCACCGGCTCCGGCGACCGGTTCCACACCGTCACCCGGTGCCCGGCCGCCAGCAGTTGACGGACCATCCCGCGGCCCATCGTGCCCAGACCGACGAATCCCACGTCCACCGTGCCGACTCCCCGCCTCGTGGTCCGCGGGGCCCGGCCGGGCCCCGCGGGGTCGTACCGGTGATCGTAGGCGTACCCGGGCGGCCGTCAGCCGGTGACGGCGAGTTCGGCGACCACCGCCCGGTGGTCGGTGCCCGGCAGGGTGCGCTCGGCGACGGTGACGGCCTTCAGCCCGTCGCCGTGCAGCACGTGGTCGAGCTGCAGCATCGGCGGCAGCACCGGGCGGTCCGCGGGCCAGGTGCCGTCGAAGCCCCGGCCGAGCTCGGCGTGGGTGTCGGTCAGGCCGGTGCCGAGCAACCGCCGCATCGGCGTGTGGTCCAGCGTGGCGTTGAAGTCACCGAGCAGGACGGCGTTGCGGGCCCGCCCCGCCACGTCCGAGCGGAGCGCGTCGAAACCGGCCGCCCACTTCCGCGAATCGCCCAGCGGGTAGTAGGTGTGCACGGCGACCACCCGCACGGTACGGCCCTCCACCGCCACCTCGGCCGAGGTCGGCTCGTCGGAGAACGGCGCGTCCGCCACCCGGGCCGCGGAGAGCGGCAGCCGCGAGTACAGCGCCGTGTCGGAGTACCGGCCCGCCACCTTGTACGGCAGCACCCCGGCCATCCCGGCGCGCTCCAGGGCGTTCGCCAGTCCCGGGTTCGACTCCTCGACCGCGAGCACGTCCACCCGCTCCTCACGGGCCAGCCGGACCAGCGCCGCCGGATCCACCTGCCCCAGGTAGGCGTTGCTGGTGGCGAGCCGCAGCCGCGGCGCGGACGTCGGCACCCCGCCGCCGTCCCCGACGAACCGCGGCACCAGCCAGAACAGCTGCACCGCGGTCAGCGCGAGGGCCACCGCCGTGAGCACCCGGGACCGCAGCAGTGCCGTGGTGAACAGCACCAGCACGCTCAGCACCGCCACGTACGGCACGCCCGCGACCGGCAGCGACAGGTCCGTCCCGTCGTCCAGCCCGCCGAGCCGCACCACGATCAGCGCGGCCGGCACCAGCAGCACCAGCGCGCAGCAGGCCAGCACGGCGAGCCGCAGCGCACGCAGCCACCCGGGCGCGGCCGGCGGCGCAGCAGGGGCCTCGACCTCCGTCACAACACCGACCATCCGACACTCCCGCCTCCCGCGCCCGCGCACCGGGCGCCGCTCGACCGCCGACGCACCGCCCGGCACCGCCTCCGCGGTGATCACCGGGCGGCGACGTCGACTGGAGACGCGGGGACGGGGCCGGACGGTTCCGCCGGTCGTCACGGCCGGCCGGCAGGCCCCGCGCGACACGCCCGGACCCGCCGCGGGCGACGGAGGGTCAGCCCGACGGCCGGTCAGGAGCCTTGACGGACCCGGTCGGCGTAGGGGGTACGGCGGACGGACCGGACACGCGGGCGACAAGGTGCGGGGCCGATGGGCGGACCGTAGCTTCCGTGGCATGGACATCAACCGTCGTCTGGTGCTGCGCCGTGCCCTGCAGGCCGTCGCCGCCGGGGCCGTGACCGCGCTGCCGGCCATGGCCCGCCCGCGCCGTTCGGCCGCCGCCGACGGCCCGCCCGCGGCGGCGGTGCCGCCGGCCGCCGCGGCCCTCCCCGTCCCGGCCGAGCCGCCGATCGTGCTGCGCTCCACCTGGCAGTCCGCGGATCCGGTGCCCAAGGTGCAGTACGACCGGGCGGTGCGGGCGGTGCTCGTGCACCACACCGACGACCCGAACTCCTACACCGCGGACGAGGTGCCCGACATCCTGCGGGCGATCCGCCGCGACCACCTGGAGTTCCGCGGCTGGGACGACATCGGCTACAACTTCCTCGTCGACCGTTTCGGCCGGATCTGGGAGGGCCGCCTCGGCGGCGTCGACCGCCCGGTCGTCGGCGCCCACACCATGGGCTTCAACCGCGACACGGTCGGCATCGCGGCGATCGGCACGTACAACGCCGGGACGGAGGTCCCGCAGGCCGTGCTGGACGCGATCGCCCGGCTGGCGGCCTGGAAGCTCGGCCTGCACGGGGTGCGCGCCGACGGCCGCTCCGAACTCACCTCCACCAACAGCGGCAGCCGGTTCCCGGTCGGCGCCCGGCACGCGTTCAACGCGGTCTCCGGCCACCGGGACGCCTTCTGCACCCTCTGCCCGGGCGAGTCGCTGTACGCCGCGATCCCCGGCATCGTCGAACGGGCCTGCCGCCTCCAGCAGGAGGCCGCGGCGGCCTCCGGCGCACCGCAGGCCCCGGCGGCGGCTCAGACCGGCTTGACCGCGTAGAGCTCCAGGTGGCCGCAGGCCGGGCAGCGGAAGGCGTCGACCTGCCAGCGCGGCTTGCCCATCCGCTTCGCCACACCGAAGATGCCGCGCTCCAGCACGCCCGGTATCCACCGGGCGTAGCCGTAGGACGACTGGCCGGTGTCCTCGACGAAGCCCGGCTCCAGCCCGACGGCACTGCACTGCGTGCACTTCAGGTTCTCCACGGCAGGGAGTGTAGGAGGCGTTCGGGCGGCTGTGCGAGGGCCTTGGCCGAGCCGGTGGCTCCGATGCCGCCGATGCCCGCCCCGGGGCACGCGGCAGCCCTCCGCGGTCGCCGGGACGGACCCCGTCCGCGGCTCCGGGCGGGGCCGCTCGGGCGGTCGCCGCGCGTTGGTGACGCACCCGGGCCCGGCCAGGCGGCAGACTCGTGGCACCAGCAGACGGATCGGGGAGAGTGGAGGTGGCCGGGTGGCCCGCGTGCCGCTGCTGTCGCTGCGCGGGATCTCCAAGCGGTACGGCACCCTGCAGGCCCTCAGCGACGTGGACCTGGAGGTCGTCCACGGCGAGGTGCTCGCGCTCGTCGGCGACAACGGCGCCGGCAAGTCCACCCTGATCAAGGCGATCGCCGGGGTGAGCGCCCCGGACTCCGGCGTCATCGCGTGGGAGGGCCGGCCGGTCGAGCTGCGCCGGCCCCGCGACGCCCAGCAGCTCGGCATCGCCACCGTCTACCAGGACCTCGCGCTCTGCGAGAGCCTCGACGTGGTCGCCAACCTCTACCTCGGCCGCGAGCTGCGCCGCTTCGGGACGCTGCGCGAGGTCGAGATGGAGCGGCGCTCGCGCGCCCTGCTGCAGCGCCTCTCGGTGCGGCTGCCCAGCCTGCGCATCCCCGTGCTGTCCCTCTCCGGCGGCCAGCGCCAGGCCGTCGCCATCGCCCGGTCCCTGATCGGCGACCCCAAGCTGGTGCTGCTCGACGAGCCGACCGCCGCCCTCGGCCTGGAGCAGAGCTCGCAGACCCTCGACCTGATCCGGCGGCTGCGCGATCAGGGCCACGCGGTCATCGTCATCAGCCACAACCTCGACGACGTGCAGGCCGTGGCCGACCGGGTGGCGGTGCTGCGGCTCGGCCGGAACAACGGCGTGTTCGAGGCGAAGTACACCACCCAGGAGCAGATCACCGCCGCGATCACCGGCAGCCACCCGATGGCCGTCACCCTGCAGCAGAGCCTGCTGCCGCGCGGCCTGCCCGAGCAGGACGCCGTGGACGCCGCCTACCGCTACCTGCCCGCGCACGCGGGCGTCGGCGGCGACTGGTTCGACGTGATCCCGCTCTCCGGCGCCCGGGTCGCGCTGGTCGTCGGCGACGTCGTCGGCCACGGCCTGCACGCCGCCGCCACCATGGGCCGGCTGCGCACCGCCGTGCACAACTTCTCGGCACTCGACCTCGCCCCGGACGAACTGCTGACCCACCTCGACGACGTGGTCAGCCGGATCGACCAGGAGGAGACGGCCGGCGGCATGGAGGGCGCCATCATCGGCGCCACCTGCCTGTACGCCATCTACGACCCGGTCTCCCGGCGGTGCCGACTGGCCCGGGCCGGCCACCTGCCGGCCGTCCTCGTCCACCCGGACGGCACGGTGGAGATCCCCGACACGCCCGTCGGCCCGCCGCTCGGCCTGCGCGGCATGCCGTTCACCACCGCCGAGCTGGAGGTACCCGAGGGCGCCCAGCTGGTGCTCTACACCGACGGGCTGGTGGAGGCCCGGACGAGGGACATCGACATCGGCCTCGACCTGCTGCGCACCGCGCTCTCGCACGCCGACCGCAGCCCGGAGGAGACCTGCCGGGCCGTGCTGGAGGAACTCCTGCCGCACCGCCCGGAGGACGACGTGGCGCTGCTGGTCGCCCGCACCCGTGCGCTGCCCGCCGACCGGGTCGCCGAGTGGGTGGTGCCCCCCGACCCGGCGGCCGTCGCGGAGAGCAGGGCCGCGGCCACCGCCCAGCTGCGCCGCTGGGACCTGGAGCTGCTGGAGCCCGGCACCGAGCTGGTCCTCAGCGAGCTGGTCACCAATGCGATCCGGCACGCCTCCGGCCCGATCCGGGTGCGGCTGCTCTTCGACCGGTCGCTGATCTGCGAGGTCTCCGACGGCAGCAGCACCTCGCCGCGGCTGCGGCAGGCCTCCTCGACCGACGAGGGCGGTCGCGGCCTGTTCCTGGTCGCGCAGATCGCCGAGCGCTGGGGCACCCGCTACACCGACACCGGCAAGGTCATCTGGGCCGAGCAGAACCTGCCCTGAGACGCACCGTTCAGCGCCGGCGTACCCGGGCCGCGAGCACCGCCACGTCGTCCTCCGCGGCCTCCGGCGTCAGCGCGTGCAGCACCGAGTCCAGCAGGTCGTCCAGGTCTCCGGCGGCGGGCAGCCGCAGCGCGGCGAGCCGGGCCAGCGAGGCGTCGATGTCCTCGCCGCGCCGCTCCACCAGGCCGTCGGTGTACAGCAGCAGCACCTGGTCGGGCAGCAGTTCGCGGGCCTGCTGCTCGTAGCCGCCGAGGCCGGTGCCGAGCGGCGGGCCGGTCGGCACCGCGACCAGGTCGGTCGGCCGGTCCGCGAGGACGAGCGCGGGCGGCAGGTGGCCGGCGCTGGAGAACGTCCACCGGTTGCGGCCCGGGTCCGCGAGCGCGAGCAGGCAGGTCGCCGGACGCGACGACTCGTTCTCCGAGATCAGCGCGTCCAGCTGACGCAGGATGCGGTGCGGCGGCAGGTCCATCCCGGCCACGTCCCGCAGCATCGAGCGGTAGGTGCTCATGTCGACCGCGGCCTCCACGCCGTGCCCCATGACGTCGCCCATCACCAGCAGGGTCCGCCCGAACGGCAGCCGGACGGTCTCGTACCAGTCGCCGCCCACCACCGAGCTGGTGCCCGAGGGCAGGTAGCGGGAGGCGAGCTCCAGGTTCGGGTGCGGGTTGCCCGGCTCGGCGAGCAGCGCCCGCTGCAGCTGCAGGGCGATGCCCTGCGAACGGGTGTAGCGGCGGGCGTTGTCGATCCCGACGGCGGCCCGCCCCGCGAGGTCGCCGACCAGCACCGTGTCGTCCTCGGTGAAGGCCCGCGCGGACTCGCCGGCGCGGGCCAGCGACAGCACCCCGAGGACGCGGCCGCGCGCGGTCAGCGGGACGGCCAGCACCGAGGCCGGCCCGGCCGCCCGGTACGCGGCCGGGCCGGCCTCCTCCGCGGAACCGGGCCAGGCGCCCTCCCGCACCGGCGCGGCCACCGGACGGCCGGTGCGCAGGCACCGGGCGACGGCCGAGCCCTCCGGGTGGCGCACCGATTCGCCGGGGCGGGCCAGCGGGGCCAGGTACGGCTTCAGGGCGGCCGTGCAGACCGCGGCGGCCCGGTGCAGCCGCAGCGTGCCGCCCGGTGCCCCGTGCTCGACCGCCTCCGGCGCCAGCAGCTCGACGGTCGCCAGGTCGGCCAGTGCGGGCACCGTGAAGTCGGCGAGCTCCACGCAGGTGGTGTCGACGTCCAGGGTGGTGCCGATCCGGCCGGCGGCGGCGTCCAGCACGGCCAGCCGGATCCGGGCCTGTTCCAGCTCGTGCGGCAGGTCCGGTCCGGTCGTCGGCGGCCGCGGCTCCTCGGCCGGGCCGAGCGCGGCGACCACCAGCCCGGCCGTCCGGCCGCCGATCACCAGCCGCCGGGCGCGCAGCCGCAGCCGGGGCACCGCGGGGTGCCCGGCGGACGGCTCGCGCGGGCTGCCGTCGACGAGGACCGCGTCCAGCGCGGGCGCCGCGGCGGCGAGCGCGGTGGCGGCCACCGCCCGGCCGAGCAGCCGCTCCGGGCCGACCGCCGCGGTGCGGCAGAACACCGGGTTCGCCCAGCGCCAGCGCAGGTCCGGGCCGACCAGCGCGAGGCCGACCGGGGCGTCCGTCAGGACGTGCCGCAGCAGCTCCTCGCCGCCCGTGGCCAGCGCGGCCGCCGCCCGGTCGATCGAGTCCCGTGCGGCGATCGAGGCGTCGGCGGCGGCGTCCCGGCCCGAAGCCTCCGCGTGCAACGCGCCTCCTCGGCCGTGTCGGCACCCCACTGCCCAGGATCACGCGGGCCGGAGCCGGGCGCATCCAATGCCGCCCCGGCCCGGCCTGCGCGGGACCACCGGGCCGGGTTCCGGGTTCCGGGTGCCGGGCCGCCGGTCAGGGCGAACACTGGAGCTGTGCGGGCGAGCCGCGGCCCCGCGCCGCGGCGTGACCGTGCGCCGCCCCGGCCGAGGACCACCCATGAGCACAGACCTGAGACGTGTCGCCGTCATCGGTGACTGTCCGCTCTTCCGGCGCGGCCTGGCCCAGGCCGTGGACGCCGCGGAGGACCTGGTCTGCGCGGTCGGTGCGGCGTCGGTGCACGAGGCCGAGGCCGACCTCGAAGCGGGCGACGTCGTCCTGCTCGACCTGAAGTTACCGCCCGGCGAGCTCGCCGAGGCCGCCCACCGGCTCGCCGGCCGCGGCCTGGCCGTGCTGGTGCTGTGCTCCGACTCGCAGCGCGACGTGCTGCCGCCGATGCAGGCCGGCGCCCGCGGCTGCCTCAGCCGGCAGGCGGGCGAGATCGAACTGCTCGCCGCGATCCGCCTGGTCGCCGCCGGCTGCTCCTACGTCTCCGCCGATCTCGCCCTCCGCCCCTGGCCGGAGGCCGAGACCCGGGTCACCGACCGGGAACGGCAGATCCTCGCGCTGCTCGCCGGCGGCGAGACCGACCACGGCATCGCCCGGCGGCTGGGCATCAGCGAGCACACCGTCCACTCCCACCTGGACCGCCTCCGCGACAAGGTCGGCTCCCGCCGCCGCGTCGACCTGACCCGTTTCGCCCTCGCCCACGACATCCTCCCGGGCGACCCGCAGGATCCCGCCTGAGGCCTGAGGCCTCAGATCGCGGGGGCGTACGGGCGCTCCTCGTGGGCGTCGACGACCTCCGAGGACGCGCCCCACGCGAGGCGTCCCGGAGCCGGGCCGTCAGGCGACGGTGCCCAGGTCGTGCGGGGTGTTGTTGAAGCGGCGGCCGCCGTGCGGGGTGACGGTGACGATGTCCTCGATACGGACGCCGAACCGGCCGGGGAGGTAGATGCCCGGCTCGATGGAGAAGCACATGCCCGGCACCAGCTGCTGCTTCTCGCCCTCGACCATGTACGGCGGCTCGTGCGTGGTGAGGCCGATGCCGTGGCCGGTGCGGTGGATGAAGTACTCGCCGTACCCGGCCTCGGTGATGACGGCCCGGGCGACCCGGTCGATCTCCTGGCACTCCACACCCGGCCGGACGGCCTCGAAGGCGGCCTGCTGGGCGAGCCGCACCACCTCGTGGACCTCCGTGACCTCGTCCGGCGCGTCCTCCCCGACGTGCACCGTGCGGGTGGTGTCGGAGCCGTAGCCGTCCCTGAGGCCGCCGAAGTCGAGGACGACGGTGTCGCCCTCCTGGATCACCCGGTCGCCGGCCTCGTGGTGCGGGTCGGCGCCGTTCGGGCCGGAGCCGACGACGGTGAAGTCGACCTGGCTGTGCCCGTACTCGAGCAGCAGCGCGGCGAGGTCGGCGGCGACCTCGTTCTCGGTGCGGCCGGCGAACGGCACCTCCAGGATCCGCCGGTAGGTGGCGTCCGCGGCGCCGCCGGCCGCGGCGAGCCGCTCCAGCTCGTCCGGTTCCTTGACGGCCCGCAGCATCGGCAGCGCCTGCGTCAGCGAGGCGTACCGGCTGTCCGGCAGCGCCTCCTGGAGGGCCAGCAGGTGCAGCGCCCAGGCCGAGTCGGAGATGCCGTAGCACCCGGCCGGGTCCAGGACGGGTGCGACCGCCCCGCGGTAGGGGTCGGTGCCGTCCGTCCAGTCGGTGAACCGGACGGCGGCGGCGCCGGGGGCGGCCTCGGCGTCCGGCCGTTCCAGCCGCGGCACCACCAGCACGGGCTCGGTGTCGGGGGTGAGCAGCAGTGCGGTCAGCCGCTCGGTCGGGGCGGTCGGCCGGTAGCCCGTCAGGTAGACGAGGTCGGGGCCGGGGGTGACGACCAGTCCGGAGAGTCCGGCCAGGGCGGCGGCCTCGACCGCCAGCGCCATCCGGCGGGTGAAGTCCTCGGTGGTGAACGGTGCGGGCATGGCGGCGGCCTCTCCGGAGGGACGGTCAGGAACGGTCTGCGTAGTACCGCAGGAACAGGGCCTCGACAAGGGCCATGCGCTCGATCTCGGACGGATCGACGCTCTCGTTCGGCGCATGGATGAGGCAGCGCGGCTCCTCGACGCCCATCAGGACGATCTCCGCCTCCCGGTAGGTGTCGGCGAGCACGTTGCACAGCGGGATGGAGCCGCCCTGGCCGAGGAAGGAGATCGGCTTGCCGTAGGCCCGCCGCATCGCCCGGTCGAGTGCCGCGTACGCCCGGCCGTTCGTGGCGGCGCGGAACGGCGAGCCGGTGCCCTCGGTCTCGACCTCGACCGCGGCGCCCCAGGGCGCGGCGTCGGTGAGGTGGGCGGCGAGCGCGTCGCGGGCCGCCTGCGGGTCGGTGCCGGGCGGCACCCGCAGGCTCACCCGGGCGCGGGCGGTGGCGGGCACCGCGGCGGCCGAGCCGACCACCGGCGGGCAGTCGATGCCGAGGACGGTGACCGCGGGCCGGGCCCACAGCCGGTCGGCGACCGTGCCGGAGCCGGTCAGCGCGACGCCCTCCGGCACCCCGGCGTCGCGGCGGAACTGCTGCTCGTCGTAGCCGACGCCCGGCCAGGTCCCGTTGCCGTCCAGGCCCTTGATCCGGGTGCCGCCGCCGGTGTCGCGCAGCGAGTCGAGGATGCGGATCAGCGCGGCGAGCGCGTCCGGGGCGGGCCCGCCGAACATGCCGGAGTGCAGGTCTCCGGCCAGCGTCCGCACGGTGACGACCACGTTGGCGAGGCCGCGCAGGCTGATGGTGGCGGTGGGCACCCCGACCTCGGCGTTGCCGGTGTCGCAGATCAGCAGGGCGTCGGCGTGCAGCTCGTCGGTGTGCTGCCGCACGTACGCCTCCAGGCCGCCGGTGCCCTGCTCCTCGGAGCCCTCGGCGACGAACTTGATGCCGACCGGGACGTCCTCGCCGAGCGCCCGCAGCGCGGTGAGGTGCATGACGACGTTGCCCTTGCAGTCGGCGGCGCCGCGCCCGTACAGCCGGCCGTCGCGCTCGGTCAGCTCGAAGGGCGGCGAGGTCCAGGCGGCGTCGTCCAGCGGCGGCTGCACGTCGTAGTGGCAGTACAGCAGCACGGTCGGGGCGCCGGGCGGCGGCGGGCGGTGGCCGATCACGGCGTGGCTGCCGTCGGGCGTCTCGGCGAGGTGCACGTCGTGCAGGCCCGCGTCGGTGAAGGCGGCGGCGACCCACTCGGCGGCCCGCCGGCAGTGCTCCGGCGGGTACTGGCGGGGGTCGGCGACCGAGGGGATCGCGACCAGCTCGGCGAGGTCGGCCAGGGCGCGGGGCATCAGGGCGGAGATCCGCCCGGCGAGGTCGTCGGCGGGGTCGGACATGGCGGCTCCCGGGGCGCGGGCGGGCCGCGCCGCCGGGGTGGGCGGCGCGGCCGGCCGGGTCAGGTGTTGACGGTCTTGGCGGTGTCGAGGTCGTCGAGCTCGTCGCGGAAGTCCTCCGGCTTGTCCGGGCAGTACACGTTCAGGACGATCGCCTCGGCCTCGACGGAGCTGGCATCGGCGACGACCGGGCCCGGCCGCGCCGTTCGCCGGGTTGACCTTCCACAGCGCGTTGTTCAGCGTGCCGGCCGGGTCCTTGCAGACCGCGCCGCCGTCGGTGCCCAGCGTCTTCGCGATCTGGTCCTGGTCCGGCACGGCTCGGTAGCCGGCCGCGACCAGCTCGTCGGAGAGCTGCTGCGCCTTGCGGTAGGACTCGTTGGTGGCGTGCTGCCGGGTGTAGGTGATCAGGCCGAGCAGCAGCAGGCCGCCGCCGACGATCAGCACGTACGACCAGACGCTGCCGCCGCTGAACTGCGAGGACGGCACGAAGCCGATCACCATGGCGGCCGCCGAGGCGAGCAGGCCGGTCACACAGAGGGTGACCAGGGCCGGGGCGCGGTAGCCGCGCGGGTGGTCGGGCCGGTTGCGGCGCGGCCGGATCGCCGCCAGGAACATCAGCAGGTACATGATCAGGTAGACCCGGGTGGTGATCACCGAGAAGATCCAGTACGCGCTGGAGACGTTCGGGATGAACGCGTACATCGGCGCGATCACGGTGGTGACCACGCCCTGGGTGACGAGGATGTTCTGCTGGACACCGTGCGCGTTGAGCTTCTGCAGGAACGGCGGCAGGTAGCCCTCCTGGCGGGAGATCGGCAGCAGGCCCTTGGACGGGCCGGCCAGCCAGGTGGGCATCCCGCCGAGCGAGGCGGCGACCAGGCCGACCGCGATCACCGGGGTCAGCCAGCCGATGTCGAAGTACTGGAAGAACGCGTCGAAGGCCTGCATCACGCCGGCCGTCAGGCTGAGCCGGTCGGCGGGCACCACCCAGCTGATCGCCGGCGCCGGCAGGATGAAGATCAGCAGTACCAGGCCCATCGCCGTGAACATCGACTTCGGGAACTCCTTGGGCGGGTCCTTCGGCGAGGAGACGTGGACGGCGTTCATCTCCGTGCCCGAGTAGCCGAGGAAGTTGTTGACGATCGGCACCAGGCCGGCCAGGCCCGTCCAGGCCGGGAAGAGGTGACCGGCGTTCATCGGCGCCGCGGAGGGGGTTGCCCTGGCCGAGGAAGACCAGGCCGAGCACGACCGGCAGCGTGCCGGGGACCAGGGTGCCGATCGCCGGGCCCCAGGAGGCGAGGCCGGCGACCGCGCCCGTCCCGCGGGAGGACACCCGGACGCCGGTCCAGTACAGCACCGTGATCACGACGGCGGTGTAGAGCCCGCTGTCGGCCGGCGCCGGATCGATCACGTACGCGATGGTCGAGGCCGCGTAGGCCAGCAGGCTCGGGTAGTAGAAGATCGTCATCGCGAACCGGCACAGACCGCGAGGAAGCCCAGCGGCTTCGACAGCCCCTGGGCCACCCGGTTGTAGACCCCGCCCGTCCAGCCGGAGGCGAGCTCCGCGGAGACCAGCGCCGTCGGCAGCAGGAAGACGATCGCCGGGACTACGTAGAGGAACACGCAGGCCAGGCCGTACCCCGCCATGGTGGGCGCGGCCCGCAGGCTCGCCACCGAACTGGTCGTCATCAGGGCCGGCGTCAGCCAGGTCGTCCGCGGCGCCGACACCGCCTGCTGGACGGCGGGAGCCGCCCTGGTGGCCTCCCGGCCGCCCTCGTCGGCCGGGACGTCCATCGTGCTCATGCGCACCCTCCTTCCGACGGCGTCGGGCTGCTCCCTCACCCTCCGTGGCCGCCCCGGCCGGCGCATCCGGCTCGGCCCGTCCGTGTGACGGCCCTTCCCGGACGGCCGCGCAGTACGGGCGGCGGCCCCGTCCGGGCAGCACGGGGACGGGCCGTGCCCGGTGCCGCCGAGGCCGACCGCCGGCTCGCGGCGATCGCCACCGCCCGCAGCCGTACGCCCGGTGGCTGCGGCTGCTCGGCATCGTGCTGTTCCCGCTCGGCTTCGCCCCGCCGATGCAGGCCACCCGGTACGAGACGGGGACGACGGCGGTGCTCGCCGTCACCGCCGAACGGCTGCCGCGGCTCACCGCCGTGCTGCCGCCGGTCGCCGCCGTCGCCGTCCCGGTGATCACCCCGGAGGTCTTCGCCCGGACGCCCGAGCACGGCGGGCCGCCGGTTCACCCGGGCGGATCTTGACCGCGCGTCAGGTGTTCGACCGTACGTCATGTCCACTGCGTACGCGGTTCACTTCGTGCTCCTATCTTCACACCGCCCGGGGTCGTTCCCGGGTGTGCGCCGCGGCACCGACCTGCCGGGCGCGCCGATGTGTCGAGGAGACACCCTGATGCAGCGCAAGGCCTTGAAGGCCGCCACCGTGCTGGCACTCTCGGGCAGCCTGGTCGGCGGTGCGGCGGTCACCGCCCACTCCGAGCCGGCCGAGCGGAACGAGCACCGCGCGGACATCCGCAACGTCATCTACCTGCTCGGCGACGGCATGGGCCGCACGCACGTCACCGCCGGCCGTGAGCGCTACTACGGCGCCGCCGGCCGCCTGAACATGGAGAAGCTGCCCTTCACCGGCGCCGTGGCGACCCACGCCGTCGAGAAGGACAGCACCCGGCCCGCCCTGGTCACCGACTCCGCCAGCTCCGCCACCGCCTGGTCCTCCGGTGTGAAGACCTACAACGCGGCGATCGGCGTGGACGCCTACGAGAAGAAGGTCGCCACCCTGATGGAGCAGGCCCACGCGGCCGGCTTCGCCACCGGCAACGTCTCCACCGCGGAGATCACCGACGCCACCCCGGCCGCCCAGTTCAGCCACGCCCTGCTGCGCGGCTGCCAGGGCCCGGTGTACTCCGACGCGGCCTGCCTGCCGAAGAAGGCCGACGGCACCTACGAGTCCGCCCCGGCGGACCGCACCCTGATCACCCCGATCGCCGAGCAGATCGCCCGCAACGGCACCGCCGACGTCGTCCTCGGCGGCGGCCTCGCCCGCTTCGAGCCGGACGACCAGAAGGCCCTCCAGGCCCAGGGCTACCAGGTGCTCGGCAGCTTCGGCGACCCGGCGCTGCCCGCGCAGACCGCCGCCACCCAGAAGGTCGCCACCAGGACCGACCTCGCCGCCGCCAAGGGCCGCAAGGTCGTCGGCCTGTTCAACCGCGGCAACCTGACGGTCGAGCAGGCCAAGGCCGGACTGCCCGCCGACGCCCCGCAGCGCCAGGAGCCCACCCTCGCCGAGATGACGAACAAGGCCGTCTCGCTGCTCGGCAAGAACAACCACAAGGGCTTCTTCCTGCAGGTCGAGGGCGCCCAGATCGACAAGCGCTCGCACGCCAACGACGCCGCCCAGACCCTCGGCGAGGTGAAGGCCTTCGACGACGCGGTCGCCGCCGCCGTGGACTTCGCCAAGAAGGACGGCCACACCCTCGTGATCGTCACCGCCGACCACGAGTGCGCCGGCTTCAACATCATCGAGAAGGGCTCCTACACCAACGCCGAGGCGGCCGCCCCGCCGGCCAACGCCGACGCCGGCAACACCGCCAACAACAGTCTGCCCAGCCGTCCCACCAGCGGCGCCAAGGACCCGGCCCGTTCCGGCGGCATCGTCAACGGCGCGGGCGCCGGCGACCCGAAGAACTTCGCCCCGGCGACCTTCCGCACCCCCGACGACCCGGCCGGCGTCAAGGACGGCACCGCCGACGCCAGCCTCTGGCTGACCTACCTGTCCGGCAACCACACCGGCGCCGACGTGCCGATCTTCGCCTACGGCCCGGGCGGCGACCGCTTCGCCGCCAGCCAGGACAACACCTCGCTGTACGGGAAGATGTACAGCGCGCTCTTCCGGAAGGCCCCGCGGCACTGACCTGCCGCACCACCCCTCGCCGGAACCGGGGCCGGGAGGCACGACCCTCCCGGCCCCGCCCACACCCAGGAGCCCCATGCACCCCCGCCCCGGCGCCCTCGCCCGCCCCGCCCTGGCCGCCCTCGCCCTCGGCCTGCTCGCCGGCTGCTCCGCAGCCCCCGCGGCCGACCCGCAGCCGGCCCCGGTGCCCTCCGTCGCGCTGCCCGCGCCCAAGCAGGCCGCCGCGCCCGCCGCCGTCCTCGCCGCACCGCCCGCCCCCGGCGAGGTCCGCGTCGAGGACGGCCCGTTCACCGACCGCGTCCGCCTCACCGGCCTGCGGCTGGACGGCGGCCGGGCCGTCACCGGCCACCTCACCGTCACCTCCGACGTCAGCGACGTCCTCGCCCTCGAACTCCGCGCGGCCTTCTACGACGCCAAGGGCGCCCTGGTCGGCACCGGCGCCTTCCACTACCAGGAAGAGGAGGAGGCCTCCGGCCGGCACGACGGCCCGCACGCCGGCCGCGAGGGCATCGACCTCACCGTCGGCGCGGACCACCTCACCGGCACCCCCGCCGCCGCCGTCCTGTCACTGCCCGTGCTCGTCAACGAGTAGCCGCCCCGCCGCGCCGGGCACCCGGCACCGTTTGAGCCCGCCCCGCCCGCGGGCCATGCTGGAGGGTGCACGCGCGGGCCCGGGCCCCGCACGGGCGAGGCCGGCGGCCCCGGCGACGGCGAGAAGAGCACCGATGGACGAGACAGGCGGCTCAGCGGAGAGTGATCGCGGCTCCCCGCCGGGGAGCGCTGCGGCCGTCGTCGGCCCCGACGGCCTGCTGACCGCCTGGAGCCCCGGCGCCCGACGCCTGCTCGGTCACCGCCCCGAACAGGCCCTCGGCCTCCCCGCCGGAGACCTGCTCGCCGCCCCGCCGCCCGCCGCGGCGCTGCGCGCACTCGCCCGCGGCACCGAGTGGCACGGCCGGCTCGCCCTGCTCCACCGGGACGGCCGCCCCGTCACCGCCGACCTGCACGCCACCCCGCTGCACACCGCCACCGGCACCGCCTGGACGGTCACCGCCGAACCCGCCGTCGCCCCCGACCCGGACGCCGCCGCCGACCCCGCCACCACCGGCCACCGGGAACTGCGCGAATGGGCTTTCAGCCAGCTGCCGATCGCCGTCGGCGTGTACGACCGGGAGACCCGCCTGGTCGGCGCCAACGACGAGGTGCTGCGGATGATGGGCGAGGGCGGCGAACCCGTCGGCCTGCTCATGGCGGAGACCGCCGACCGCTGGGCCGGACTGCCGCACGCCCGGCTCGCCGCCCTGATGAACCGGGTGCTCGCCGGCGGCGAGACCGTCCGCGCCGACCACCTCTTCCGCACCCCCGGCGAGGCCGGCGCGCACGCCTGGACGACCGTCCTCTACCCGCTCAAGGGCCCCGACGGCGGCGTCCGCGGCGTCGCCGTCGGCGGACTCGACACCACCGACGAGTACCGGGCCCGCCGCCGGCTCGCCATGGTCAACGCCGCCGGCCTGCGGATCGGCACCACCCTCGACGTCACCCGCACCGCCCAGGAACTCGCCGACGTCGCCACCGAGGACTTCGCCGACTTCACCAGCGTCGACCTCCTCGACAGCGTCTTCCTCGGCACCGAGGCCGCCACCCGGCCCACCGGCGGGCCCGCCGTCTTCCGCCGCGCCGCCGAACAGTCCGTCCTCATCGGCTGCCCCGAGTCCGCCGTTCCGCCCGGCCAGACCGACCACCTGCCCGCCGACTCCCCGATGACCCGCGCCCTCGCCACCGGGCGCCCCTCCCGGCACCGCGTCGACGACCCCGACGTCCGCCGCTGGCTCACCGTCGACCCCGTCCGCGCCCAGCGCATCGCCGAGTCCGGCACCCACTCGCTGATCGTCGCCCCGCTGCTCGCCCGCGGCACCACCCTCGGCATCACGCTGTTCGCCCGGCACCGCACCGAGGAGGACTTCGACGCAGACGACGTCCTGCTCGCCGAGGAACTCACCGCCCGCGCCGCCCTCAGCATCGACAACGCCCGCCGCTACACCTTCGAACGGAACACCGCCCTCGCCCTGCAGCGCAGCATGATGCCGCACCGCGCCCCCCGCCAGGCCGCCGTCGAGATCGCCTCCCGCTACCTCCCGGCCGGCCCGCAGGCCGGCGTCGGCGGCGACTGGTTCGACGTCATCCCGCTCTCCGGCGCCCGCGTCGCCCTCGTCGTCGGCGACGTCGTCGGCCACGGCATCCAGGCCACCGCCACCATGGGCCGGCTGCGCACCGCCGTCCGCACCCTCGCCGACGTCGACGTGCCGCCGGACGAACTCCTCACCCACCTCGACGACCTGGTGCTGCGCCTCGACCGGGAGGCCGACCCGCGCACCGCCGACGAGGACGGGCGGGAGGCCGCCGACATCGGCGCCACCTGCCTGTACGCCGTGTACGACCCCGTCTCCCGCCGCTGCACCCTCGCCCGGGCCGGACACCCCGGGCCCGCCGTGGTGCGCCCCGACGGCCGCGTCGAGTTCCCCGAACTGCCCGCCGGACCGCCGCTCGGCCTCGGCGGCCTGCCCTTCGAGTCCGCCGAACTCGACCTGCCCGAGGGCAGCGTGCTCGCGCTGTTCACCGACGGCCTGGTCGAAGCCGTCGACCACGACGTCGACCACGGCATCGAACGCCTCGCCCGCGCCCTCGCCGCCGGCGGCATCTCCCTGGAGGAGACCTGCGACGAGATCCTCCGGCTGCTGCTGCCCGAGGCCCCCGAGGACGACATCGCCCTGCTGCTCGCCCGCACCCGCGCCCTCGACACCTCCCAGGTCGCCGCCTGGGACGTGCCGCCCGACCCCGCCGTCGTCTCGCACGCCCGCAAGCTCGCCGCCGAACAGCTCGCCGTCTGGGGCCTCGACGAGTACGCCTTCGTCACCGAACTGGTCGTCAGCGAGCTCGTCACCAACGCGATCCGCTACGGCCGGCCGCCGATCGAGCTGCGGCTGATCCACGACACCAGCCTGATCTGCGAGGTCTCCGACACCAGCAGCACCGCCCCGCACCTGCGCCGGGCCCGCACCTTCGACGAGGGCGGCCGCGGCCTGCTGCTCGTCGCCCAGCTCACCCAGGGCTGGGGCACCCGCCACACCCCCTTCGGCAAGACCATCTGGACGGAACAGACCCTGCCCGAGGTGTGACCGGCACCTCCCGGCGTGTGGCCCGCACCGCGGCTCACGCCGCCGACCGGGGCCGATATCGTCGGCGCATGAACGCCTCCGAGCCCGAGCAGACCCCCGCCCCGGCCCCCGTGCCGCCCGCCGCCCCGACCGCGTCCGCGATGCGCAGAGCGCTCCGCCGGGCCCGCGACGGCGTCGCGCTCGACACGGGCGAGGCCGAGGTGCTGCTGCAGGCCCGCGGCGACGACCTCACCGACCTGTGCGCCTCCGCCGCCCGCGTCCGCGACGCCGGACTCGGCGAGGCCGGCCGCCCCGGGGTGATCACCTACTCGAAGAAGGTCTTCATCCCGCTCACCCGGCTCTGCCGGGACCGCTGCCACTACTGCACCTTCGTCACCGTGCCGGGCAAGCTGCGCCGGGCCGGCGAAGGCATGTTCCTCTCGCCCGACGAGGTGCTGGACATCGCCCGCCGCGGCGCCGCCACGGGCTGCAAGGAGGCCCTGTTCACCCTCGGCGACCGGCCCGAGGACCGCTGGCCGGAGGCCCGCGCGTGGCTGGACGCGCACGGCTACGACGACACCCTCGCCTACGTGCGGGCGATGTCCGTCCGCGTCCTGGAGGAGACCGGGCTGCTGCCCCACCTCAACCCCGGCGTGCTCTCCTGGACGGACTTCCAGCGGCTCAAGCCGGTCGCCCCCTCCATGGGCATGATGCTGGAGACCACCGCCGAACGGCTCTGGTCCGACCCGTCCGGGCCGCACCACGGCTCCCCGGACAAGGAGCCGCGCGTCCGGCTGCGGGTGCTGGAGGACGCCGGGCGCTCCTCGGTGCCGTTCACCACCGGAATCCTGATCGGCATCGGCGAGTCGTACCGGGAGCGCGCCGAGTCGCTGTTCGCGATCCGCCGGGTCTCCCGCGCCTACCGGGGCGTGCAGGAGGTCATCGTGCAGAACTTCCGCGCCAAGCCCGACACCGCGATGCGCGGCATGCCGGACGCCGAACTCGAGGAGCTCGCCGCCGCGGTCGCCACCGCCCGGCTGGTGCTCGGCCCGTCCGTCCGCCTCCAGGCACCGCCGAACCTGGTGGACGGCGAGTTCGCCCTGCTGATCGGCGCCGGCATCGACGACTGGGGCGGCGTCTCCCCGCTGACGCCCGACCACGTCAACCCCGAGCGGCCCTGGCCGCACATCGACGACCTCGCCGCCCGCACCGCCGCCGCCGGCTTCACCCTCCGCGAGCGGCTCACCGTGTACCCCGAGTACGTGCAGCGCGGCGAACCCTGGCTCGACCCGCGGATCCTGCCGCACGTTACCGCGCTCGCCGACCCGGCCACCGGCCTCGCCCGCGAGGACGCCCGGCCCGTCGGCCTGCCCTGGCAGGAACCCGAGGAGCCGCAGACCGGCTCCGGCCGCACCGAACTCCACCACGAGATCGACACCGTGGGCCGCACCGGCGACCGCCGCGCCGACTTCGACGAGGTGTACGGCGACTGGCAGGTGCTGCGCGAGCAGGTCGCCGCGGGCGTCGGGTCGGGCGCGGGTGCGGGCGTCGGGGCAGCGGCGGGCGCCCCGGAACGGCTGCCCGCCGACGTGCGGGAGGCGCTCGGCGTCGCCGCCGCCGACCCGACCCGGCTGACGGACGACCAGGCCCTCGCCCTGTTCGGCGCCGACGGCCCCGCCCTGGACGCGCTCTGCTCGATCGCCGACGCGGTGCGCCGCGACACCGTCGGCGAGACCGTCACCTACTGCGTCACCCGGAACATCAACTTCACCAACGTCTGCTACACCGGCTGCCGGTTCTGCGCCTTCGCACAGCGCCGCACCGACGCCGACGCCTACACCCTCTCGCTGGAGCAGGTCGCCGAACGGGCCGCCCAGGCCTGGGAGGTCGGCGCGACCGAGGTCTGCATGCAGGGCGGCATCCACCCCGACCTGCCCGGCACCGCCTACTTCGACATCGCCCGGGCGGTGAAGGAGCGGGTGCCCGGCATCCACGTGCACGCCTTCTCGCCGATGGAGGTCGTCAACGGCGCGACCCGCACCGGCCTGTCGATCCGCGACTGGCTGCAGCGGGCCAAGGAGTCCGGCCTCGACAGCATCCCCGGCACGGCCGCCGAGATCCTCGACGACGAGGTCCGCTGGGTGCTCACCAAGGGCAAACTGCCCGCCTCCGCCTGGATCGAGGTCGTCACCACCGCCCACGGGCTCGGCCTCCGCTCCTCCTCCACCATGATGTACGGGCACGTCGACACCCCCCGGCACTGGCTCGGCCACCTCCGGCTGCTCGCCGAACTCCAGCAGCGCACCGGAGGGTTCACCGAGTTCGTCACCCTGCCGTTCGTGCACACCAACGCGCCGGTCTACCTCGCCGGCGTCGCCCGGCCCGGTCCGACCGCCCGCGACAACCGGGCGGTCACCGCGATGGCACGGCTGCTGCTGCACCCGCACATCCCCAACATCCAGACCTCCTGGGTGAAGCTGGGCGCCGACGGCGCCGCCGAGATGCTGCGCTCGGGCGCGAACGACCTCGGCGGCACGCTGATGGAGGAGACCATCTCCCGGATGGCCGGCTCCTCGTGGGGCAGCTACAAGTCCGTCCGCGACCTGGAGGCGATCGCCGAGGCCGCCGGCCGCCCGGCCCGGCAGCGCACCACCACCTACGGCGAGGTCCCCGCGGAGCGCCGCGCCGCCGCACTCGCCTCGGACGGCCACCTGCCGGTGCTGCTGCCCGTGCTGGACTGAACCGTCCCGGACCGAATCCGTCCCGGACTCCGCGACGGGGGTTTGCCGGGCGGCGGAGGGGTGAGACGGCTCGCAGGCAGGGTGCCCCGCCCGGGTGGTGATGTCCCCGTCCCCCGTCCGCCGCGCGGGCGGGCGCCCCGCCGGAGTACAGACCCGGCCGCCGAGACGTGCATCTCCGGCGGCCGGGGGCGGCTCCGGGTGGTGCGACCCCCGGGGCCAACGTCGTGTCCGAAATCCGCTAGCCGACCGCCGGGTGCAGGCGGCACAGTGGAGACCGGCGGGCCCGCGCCCCGGGGCGCGGTACCGTCTGGACCAGCGGAAAGGACACACCACCATGACCCTGTACACGACCGTCGACAGCCCGGTCGGCCCCCTGCTGCTGGTCGGCGAGGAGTCCGCGACCGCGCCGGGCGGCACCGCGCTCGCCTCGGTCTCGCTGCCGGGGCAGAAGCGCGGCGCCGTCGTCCGGGACGGCTGGCGGCAGGACGACGCGGCCTTCCGCGTGGTGGCCGAGCAGCTGCGGGCGTACTTCGCGGGGGAGCCGACCGCCTTCGCCGTGGAGTGCACCGTGCGCGGCACCGACTTCCAGCGCCGGGTCTGGGCCGCCCTGGACGCCGTCCCGTACGGCACCACCACCACGTACACCGCCGTCGCCGCGGCCGCCGGGTCGCCGGGGGCCGTACGGGCGGTCGGCGCCGCGATCGGGGCCAACCCGCTGCTGATCGTCCGGCCCTGCCACCGCGTGATCGGCGCCGACGGCTCGCTGACCGGCTACGCCGGCGGCCTGCCCGCCAAGCAGCACCTGCTCGCCCACGAGAACGCCCGCCCGGCCCGCTGATCCGCGGGCCGGCGGAGTCAGTCGACCTCGGTGTCCGATTCGTACTGCCACCACAGGTCGATCCGGTAGGACTCGAGCACCTCGGCGTGGGCGGCGAAGACGTTGTCGGAGTCGGCTTGGCCCTCCGGCTCCGCGAGGCTGCGCAGCAGGGAGGCCTCCTGCTCGGCGGCGGCCTCCCTGCCACGCCAGGAGACCAGGGCGGCATACACACCGGGCCGGGGCAGTTCGATGTCTCCGGCGATCTCGGGGGAGAACGCCCGAATGACCACTGTCCCGGTGGGGCAGTCGAGGACGGCCGGGCAGAAGGCGGCGCATTCCCCGAGGCCGGCGCCGGCCACCGGCCCGTCCCACACGCGCAGGACGATCTCGGCGGGCGAGGTGCCCTGGAGGCTTCGGATGTAGAGCTGGGGGCCGATGCCCGCCACGACGGTCTGCCGGCTCCTCTCCGCGGCGTCGTTGTCCGGAAGGTAGGCGTCCGAGTCGTAGACGAAGATCAGACCATGGTCCGGCTTCGCTTCGGTTCGGAATTCAAGAACCGCGGCCATGGGTTCTCCTGTTCCTGCGTCACGGGGTTGTCTTCACGTAGAACGGGTCGCCGTCCAGGACCCGGTTCTGCGTGTACACGGCAAGGATCATGTTGCCACCCGCGCCGTTGTCGGCGGCATCGATCAGCCGGGACGAGTACCGCCCGGTCGGCGAGGCCCCACCCGCTGCGGCGCCTTCGTAAGTGGATGAGAAGGGGTACTCGTCGCATTCAAGGCCCGAGCCCGCGTAGTTGCCCCATACGTCGTCGCACGTCTTGATTGCCGCTGTCCGGTTGGTGTCCTGCTTCGCACGGTCGATCAGACGGTGCAGCGGCTCCTTCTCGCCGGGCACCGTCGTGCCGACGAAAGAGGGAAAGGTGCGCTCGGGGTTGCTCCGGGCGTCCTTGATGTGGCGTGCGCTCCGGGCCACGAGTGGGTCCGAGGGCTTCATGACCAGCTCGACCCGGGCCTCGACGAACACGGTGTCCTTGTACTTGCCACAGACGGGGAGGCGGCATCGCGACTCAAGGTCTCGAGCTCATACGCCAGTCGAGCACAGTCGGTCCCGCTTCAGCATGCGCCTGAGCACGTCGACCCGGAGTGTCGGCGGAACCGTCCGGTGGAGGAGTCTTCCTGATGGATCATCGGCGGGGGTGTCTGGCAGGATGGTCCGCCGAATGACCGACAACGGGATCGACGACATCGACGACAGTGCGTGCCCCGAATGCGGGGGCACCGTCGCCCCCGACGGGCGGTGCTGGGACTGCGGGGCCGACCGGCCCGGCTTCCGGGCGCACGTGGAGATCGGGGCGGTGGGCGGGGCCGCGGGCGTGAGCGACCGCGGCCGGCACCGCGGGGTGAACGCGGACGCCATGGCCCTCGCCACCGCCGGGCCGTGGACCGTCGGAGTGGTCTGCGACGGCGTCTCCACGGCTCCCCGGGGCGAGCGTGCCGCCAAACTCGCCGCGGACGTCGGCGCCGCGGCCCTGGCAGCACGGCTGGCCGAAGGCGTCCTGCCGGAGACCGCCCTCGCCGAGTCCGCTCTCCGGGCCGGCCGGGCGGTGACCGCCCTCGCCGCCTCCCCGGGCACCGCACCCGCCTGCACCTACGCCGCCGGCATCGCAGGACCGGAGGGCATCTGGAGCGCCTGGGTCGGCGACAGCCGCGTCTACTGGCTCCCCGACGAGGGCCCGGGGACGGCCCTCACCGAGGACGACACCGGCGAACTCGACGTCCTCGCGGCCTGGCTGGGCGCGGACGCCGGCGAGCCCGCGCCGCGGATCCGCAGCTACCGGCCGGCCGTGCCCGGCCGCCTGCTGCTCTGCACCGACGGACTCTGGCGCCACCTGCCGGACCCGGGAGCCCTCCGGACGGTCGCCGACCGCGGCGCCCGGCACGGGACCGCACCCGCCGGCCGGCCGCTGCTCGCCGGGGCGCGGGCACTGGTCGACCACGCCCTGGCCGCCGGCGGACAGGACAACATCACCGCCCTGCTGCTCCCGGTCGCCGCCGCGGCGCCCGGCCGGCCGGCCGCCACCGGCCCGGGCTGAGCGGCTGCCGGGCTGAGCCGGTGCCGGGCTGAGCGGGCGCCGGGCGGTTCCGAATCCGGTTGCCCGGCGGCCCGTGCCGGTGGTCGAATCGCGCCGTGTCGATCCGTGCCGCCACCGCCCGCATGCTGCTCCGCCGCTTCACCGCGGACGACCTCGACGACCTCGCCGCCCTGCACGGCGACCCCGAGGTGATGCGGCGGATCGACGACGGGCGACCGGTGCCGCGTCCGGTGGTCGAGCGCGAGACGCTCCCGGCGCTGCTCCGCGGCTATGCGGAGCTCCCGCCGGGGGAGGGGTGCTTCGCCGCGGTGGCCCGCGGCTCGGGGGAGTTCCTGGGCTGGTTCGCCCTGGCTCCGGCGAGCAGCCCGGGCCTGGACGGCGGCACGGAGCTCGGCTACCGGCTGCGGCCCGCCGTGTGGGGGCGAGGACTCGCCACCGAGGGCGCGCGGGAGCTCGTCCGGCTGGCCTTCGCCGAACTCGGCGCCGACCGGGTGGTGGCCACCACGATGACCGTCAACACCGCCTCCCGCCGGGTGCTGGAGAAGGCGGGGCTGCGCCACGTCCGGACCTTCTTCGAGGAGTGGCCGGAGTACGTCGAGGGCGCCGAGCACGGGGACGTGGAGTACGCCCTGACCCGGGAGCAGTGGCTCCGATCGCCCCCCTGACCTGCGCGAACGGTTGCCGAGCGAGGCCGCGGCGGTACCGTCCGTGTGCGGTGTGACCCACGCCATCCGCGGGGGGTCGGGGCGGGGGTCCGGCCTGCGCACGGTGTTCGCGGCCCCTCACGCGCTGTCGACGATGTGGTCCGGTTCACGGACGGTTTGCGGTGGTGCGGGTCACATCGGGGGGCGGGTGGTGGTGGTCGGGCCCGTGAAATGGGGGTCGACTTTCGGTGGATACCGGTGGTAACCGGGCGCTGAGCTGCGGGTTCGTGGTCGAACCTTGTGTCGGGTGCGGGGGGTCCGTAACTTCGAATCCAGCGCGGCACACCGCCGAGGCCCCAGGGCCCGGCGGGTTCGGTGCCGGCTCACCCCATGAACCGCAGGCCGATCGGGTCTGCTGACCCGTGCCCGGGTGTCGTCCCGGGACGCTTGAA